>CAYUDZ010000077.1:0-12406 GCA_964443575.1 uncultured Chthoniobacteraceae bacterium
GCACTGAATTGCCCGGCTATTGAAGACCTCCTCAGCGAAGCGGCTGCGGTAGTAATTGCCGGTACAAATAAAAAGTATGGTCGGTTTGGGATCCATCGGCTGATATACTGATATAGCGATTTCTGCTGTCAATCCCCGGCTTGGTCTGCATGATACGCGTATGACATTGCTAATTAGCTATGTACTCATAGCGCTGGGCTTTTCATTCTTATGTTCGCTGCTGGAGGCGACTCTACTGACGGTCACCCCATCAAATATCGCCTCTGCCAAAGAAAACGGGCAGCACTGGGCGGTGAGAATGGAGAAGCTAAAGAAAGATATCGACCGTCCGCTCTCAGCTATTTTGACCCTTAATACCGTAGCCCACACGATGGGTGCTGCCGGTGCCGGTGCCCAATATGCACGTCTTTATGGTGACGCGGCAGAAGCCGTATTCGCCGGAATCTTGACCCTGGCTATCCTGATATTTACTGAAATTATTCCCAAGACGCTGGGGGCACGCTACGCCTTATTTTTTGCCGCGCCTGTTTCGGTATTCCTGCCGATATTGATAACCGTACTGATGCCGCTCGTTTGGTTGTGCCAGCAAATCACGCGACTGATTACCTTTGGCAAGGCGGCCCATGTACCGAGGCACCGCGACGAATTGCTGGCTATGGCCAACTTGGGTGAGAAGGCCGGCGCGCTGCATGTCAGCGAGGGACGGATCTTCCGCAACATTCTCAAAATGCATGAAATGAAGGTCACAGACATCATGACACCACGACCGGTGGTATTCACCCTGCCGGCCAGTTTGCCGATCAAGGAGTTTCCGGTGGCGGCTAAGGACGTGCAATTTTCCCGGATCCCGGTTTATGGGAAAACTAAAGATGAGATTGTCGGCGTGGTGTTGCGCATGGCAGTACTGGAACAGCTGACCGCAGGTGAATCGACCAAGACCCTGGATGAGTTGAAGATACCAGTTCGCGTCGCCACAGAGAACAAACAAGTTGACCTGCTGTTCCGCCGCTTTCTCAAGGAGCAGGTACACTTGATGATTGTTGCCGATGACTTTGGCGGGCTGGCAGGTGTGGTGACCCTGGAGGATGTGCTGGAAACCATCATCGGTTTCGAAATTGTCGATGAAAGTGATACCCATGAAGACTTGCAGGAACTGGCACGCAGACTATGGAAGGAGCGGGCTGGACGTATGGGGATATCACTATCGGATAAGTCGCAGGAGGCGGAGAGTAAGTAGAGCGCTTGACACAAAGTCGGAGGGTGTTCAACTTCGCTAGCAACAGATGATGAATGTAACAGCCAAAATTTCCTCCCAGTGGCTCAAGCGGATAGGATTAATGATTCTCTTTGTCTGGGGTGGTGCCGCATGGTTTTTCTACGATGGCTATATTGGTTACCCGAAAGCTGCCGAACGCTATGCGGAGTTCGACCAATTGGCAAAGGAGATGATTGCTGCGGGAGAGGCCCAAGCCGAAATCGATGAAAGTGTGCGCCTCGCCTGGGCGGAAAAAGCCCGCGCTAATGGCTGGAAGATCGAAAAGCCAAAGGAAATAACTGACAGGCAGATTGAAGAACAGAAAGTGATCGGCCTCGGTCTCACCATAGTCGGGTTTGGTATCGTAGTATGGGGTATTATTTCGATGCGGCAGACAATTACCTCAGATGGCAAGTCAATTAAGTCAGCATTTGGAAAAGTGGTGCATTACGATGAGGTCAAGTCACTTGATAAGCGCAAGTGGGACAAGAAGGGAATCGCTTATGCCCATTACACCACAGAGGGCAAGAAACAAAAAATTACCCTTGATGACTATAAATTTGCCGGGGCTGAAGAAATTGTAGAAGAAATCGAGCGCCGACTAGGCACAGCGCAGCCTGAAGACAGTCCGGAAAACTCCCAAAATTAGCAGACTCCTGCTGCCGGTAAGAGCTTGGCTCCCAGGCTATGATAATCGAACGAATTGGCGTTCATATTGTCATATAATCTGAATAATTAATTAGGTTAAGTATAAATATATGGAAAAATCAGTACCAAGCGGGCCACCTGAAGCGGTAAACCGCCTCGATAACGAACAGGTTGCCAACGCAAGCGAATGGGTCGAGCCACTGTTGGATGAAGTCAATACCGTGGTTGTGGGTCAGAAATATTTAATCGAGCGGCTGTTGATCGGGTTGCTGAGCAACGGGCATGTGTTAATTGAAGGTGTTCCGGGGCTCGCTAAAACTCTTACTGTGCGCACGCTTGCTGGAGCGATTGACACCGGGTTTCAGCGATTGCAGTTTACCCCGGACTTGCTGCCTGCCGACCTGATTGGGACATTGATCTATAACCAGCACGATGGCGAGTTTACCACCAAGCTGGGTCCGATATTTTCTAATTTAATCCTGGCAGATGAGATCAACAGGGCCCCTGCCAAGGTGCAGTCGGCGCTGTTGGAAGCTATGCAGGAGCGCCATGTGACCATCAGTGAAACCACGTACGCGCTACCGGATCCGTTCCTGGTGTTGGCTACGCAGAACCCGATTGAGCAGGAAGGAACCTACCCATTACCGGAGGCGCAGTTGGACCGCTTTCTTTTCAAGCTGAATGTTGGCTACCCGAGTCGTGATGAGGAGCGGCAGATTCTGGACCTGATGGGAACATCGCAGCCCAAAGTCACCGTTTCTGCGGTGATCAACCCAGAAAGGATTATTGAGGCGCGCTCGGTAGTTAATTCAATCTATATTGACGAGAGGGTTAAGGACTACATCGTCGATTTAGTCTGGGCGACCAGGGAGCCGGAAAAATATGGCCTGCAGATAAAGGATCTAATCCGCTACGGTGCTTCGCCGCGTGCGACGATCGGCCTGGCCCTGGCAGCCCGCGGGCATGCTTTTCTTGATCGCCGCAGCTATGTTACCCCGCATGACGTGAAGTCGGTGGCGCCGGATGTGCTGCGCCACAGGATCGTCATTAGTTTTGAAGCGGAAGCAGAGGAAATGACGACTGATGCGCTGATTGAGCGCATCCTCGCAGGGTTACCTGTGCCATAGGTCATTGCTGCTGCTGACAACATTCCTGTGCAATGGAAACGACTGGTGAGATATTGCGAAAAATTCGCCATCTTGAGCTCAATACGCGCAAGCTGGTGGACTCAGCATTTGCGGGTAAATACCATAGTGCCTTTAAAGGGCGTGGCATGAATTTCGATGAGGTGCGCGAGTATCAACCCGGCGATGAGATTCGTACCATCGACTGGAATGTGACGGCACGATCGGGAAGTGCCCACATTAAAAAATTTACTGAAGAGCGCGAACTATCGGTGATGCTGGTGGTTGATGTAAGTGCCTCCGGCGCCTATGGCAGCGATACCCTATCCAAGCGGGAACTGGCTGCAGAAGTAGCCTGCCTGCTGGCATTCAGTGCGATCCGTAACCAGGATAAGGTCGGCTTAATGCTGTTCAGCGATCAGGTGGAATTATTTTTGCCTCCGAAGAAAGGGCGCCAGCATGTCCTGCGCATTATTCGGGAAATCCTTTATTATGAGCCAAAAGGGCAGGGGACAGATATTGCCCAGGCCCTGACGTATTTGAACCGGGTACTATCACGGCGTTCAGTGGTGTTTTTGATCTCAGACTTTATCGCGCCGGAGTTTGCGCGTGAGCTGGGCGTTTCGGCCAGGCGTCATGACTTGGTGGCCATCCCGATTACTGACCCCTGCGAAGAGGCATTGCCTGACTTGGGTATCGTGAATTTTCAGGACGCTGAGACCGGTGAGCAATTTGAGTTAAACACTTCGCGTGCTGCAGTGCGTCAGGCATACAGTGCGTTTGCGCGGCAGCGTTACGAGCGTACCGAGCAATTATTGCGCAAGCTGCGGATTGATACGGTACCACTGTATTCCAATGACGACTATCTGCCGGCCTTGCAGGCATTCTTCCGCCAGCGCGAGAAGAGGATCAGCATGTCATGAGAGCGGTAGTATTTTCAGTCATCGAGAATCCTCCTGAGATTAGGGATGTTGTTCCGCCCTTGCCGGAGTCTGAGCTGATTTTTTGGCTGGTTGTGGCGGTTGTAGTTGTCTTGGTGCTGGCCGGGTTGATATTTTGGTGGCTGCGCTCACGCAAACAACCGGAGCAAGCGCCGCCGACACCAGGGGAAATTGCCAGGCGTGCGCTTAGTGAACTGGACGGACGGGCTGCAGAGATGGCGGCCTATCCGTTTGCTATCGAAGTAAGTGATGTGCTACGCAAATTCTTCCACGACTCATTTCAGTTGCCGGCGACCAGGCAGACCTCGCCTGAGTTCCTGGTCGGAGTTTCAACTTTGCCGCAAATACCGGAAAACCAGCAATCGGCATTAGAAGATTTCCTGCGTGCTGTGGATGCCGCAAAGTACAGCGGGGTTGAGGATGAGGCATTTGATGGTGGTCAGCTGCTGGCGACTGCGCGGCTGGTAGTTGAGGAGGCAGGACGCGGGTCGGCGATGGAACGGAGTGGCAACCGATGAACCCATTTGATGGATCATTCGAAATTTTCGGGATAAATTTTGTCAGCCCGATCTTTTTGCCGCTGCTGCTTTTAATTCCGATCATATCTTATCTGCGTGGCCAGTCAGGCAAAGCGCCGGCGGTAATTTTTTCATCGGGCGACCTACTGCGCTCAGTGGCAACGCAGCGGGAGTCTGCCCGTGGCTGGTTCATGAGCTCGCTGACTTACCTGGCACTGGCCTGCTTTATTATTGCACTGGCCCGTCCACAAAAAGGTGAATCTGTCGAGCAAACGACTGCTTCGGGGATCGACATTATTATCGCCTTGGATGTTTCAAAATCGATGTTGGCCGAAGATTTTACAGTGGGCGGACGTACTGCCAACCGTCTTGATGCGATCAAAAAAGTGACCCAGGAATTTATTGAGGGCCGGCCTAATGACCGGATTGGAATTGTTGCCTTTGCTGGACTACCCTATTTGGTCAGCCCATTGACACTAGACCATGATTGGCTGCTGAAAAATCTCGAGCGAGTTAAGATCGGCCTGGTTGAAGATGGCACCGCCATCGGCTCGGCGTTGGCATCGGCAGCCAAACGCCTCCAAAATCGCAAGGCCAAAAGCAAATTGATCGTGCTCCTAACGGATGGAGATAATAATGCCGGCAAGATCCAACCGCTAACCGCAGCGGAAGCTGCAGCAGCACTTGATATTAAAATCTATGCGATTGGCGCGGGATCGCGCGGGTATGCAAATATTCCATTGCAGGACCGCTATGGCCGGACGGTGTACCGCAGGATCAGGGTGGATTTTGATGAACAGACGCTCACCGAGGTGGCCGCCAAATCAAATGGTGAGTACTTTCGAGCTACCGGTACCGAATCGCTGGAAGAAATTTTTGCCAAAATCGATAAATTTGAGAAAACTGAAATCGAGGTTCAACGTTACAAGAAGTACAATGAACTATATCATTGGTTTATTGGTGGCGGGTTGGCATTGCTGGTTTTATCGATGATTTTGTCTAACACAGTCTGGAGGCGAAACCCATGAGGGGGCTTGAATTCTTACAACCTGGATGGTTGTGGGCGCTGGCAGTACTGCCGGTGCTTTTAGTGTTGGTGATTTATGCTGAACGCAAGCGTGCGCTTGCAGTGCTCAAGATTGTTTCCGAGCGCTTATCCGGCTCGCTGCTTGCCACTTCCAGCCCTGTATTGCGCAGGCTAAGTGGGCTGCTGATGTTGCTGACATTGGCTGCAGCTATCATTGCATTAGCTGCTCCGATCGCCGGGTATTCATTGCGTGAGACAACCAGTACCGGGCGTGATGTGATTCTAGCGATCGATACGTCACGCAGTATGCTGGCCAACGATTTGCAACCCAACCGCATGGTGAGAGCGCAACTGCTGGCTGATGACATCGTGCGGGAACTGCCGGGTGACAGGATTGGCTTGATCGCTTTTGCCGGGTCGGCCTTCCTGCAAGCGCCGTTAACGGTCGATCATGGTGCGGTACTGGAGTCGATCCAGGCATTGGATACTGAAATTATTCCGCGTGGGGGTTCAAACATTGGTGCTGCGATCCGAGTGGCGCGGGAGGCTTTTGGCAAGAGTGAGTCAACCAACCGGGCATTAATTATCCTAACTGATGGTGAAGAGCTGGATGTCGATGGGATGATAGAAGCCCAGTCCTCAGCTGAGAATTTTATTACTATCTACACCGTGGGTATTGGAACTCCCAATGGCTCGGTAATTCCTATTCCTGACGAGCGTGGCGGGACGCAGTTTATCAAGGACGAGCAGGGCAATATTGTTACTTCCAAATTGGATGAGGGACGCCTGCGGGATATGGCAAGGCTTGGCGGAGGTGATTACTTCAACTTACAGATTAACCGCGACATTGGGCCGGCGATCGGCAGTCGAGTGCGGGCACTTGCTGCCGGGGAAGTTGACTCAGAGTTGTCGCGGGAGCCGATCCTGCGGTACCAGTGGCCGCTGGGATTGGCTGTGGTGTTGTTGCTTATGGTGTTAATTCTACCTGAAAGGTCAGGTAGTAAAACCCTGCGAGCCGCCGGTCTTATTGCGGCCACAACCTTGCTGCCGAACTTGGCAATGGCGGCATCTGCTGCCCACGAGGCATATGAATCGGGAGCATTTCAAGAAGCCTATGAACAATTTGCAACTACTGCCAATGAACCCGGGGCCACTCCTGAAAATTCATTCAATGCCGGAACAGCGGCTTACAAGGCGGGTGAATATGATGCTGCAATCACCCAATTTGGTAAGGCCTTAAACTCGGATGATCAGCTGCTAAAAGAGAAAGCTGCTTATAACCTAGGAAACACGCTGTACCAGCAAGCAGTAAAGCGGCCCGATATCGGAGCGGCAATTTCCGGGCTGGAGGATGCGGTAGAAAATTTCAAGCTCGCTGAAAAGGGTGAAGTGACCCGGGAGGATGCCGAATATAACCGAAAAGTTGCCGAAGAACTGATCGAACAACTCAAGCAACAACAGGAAGACCAGCAAGACCAGCAGGAGCAGCAGGATCAGCAGGATCAGCAGGATCAGCAGGAGCAGCAGGAGCAGCAGGAGCAGCAGGAGCAGCAAGAGCAACAGGATCAGCAGGATCAGCAGGATCAGCAAGGGGATCAGGAGCAGCAGGATCAGCAGGATCAGCAGGAACAGCAGGAACAGCAGGAACAGCAAGGGGATCAGGATCAACAGCAGGGTGATCAGCAGCAAAGTCAGGGAGGTGGTGAGCAGCAGCAAGACGACCAACAGCAATCCGAGCAGCAAGGGCAGCAAAACGAGAATAATGAAGGAGAGGGAGAGCAGGAGCAGCAGCAGTCTGCGCAGCCGACTCCGGTACCTGGACAGGAGGATAAGGATTTATCAGGGGAACTACAGGCAAATGAGCAACCGGCGGAGCCTGTAGGCGCCCAGCAAGCGGCTGCCCAGCCGGTAAACCCGGACCAAATGAGCGAAAATCAGGCTCGCGTCATACTGGAATCCTTGAAAGGTGATGACCAACGGGTCATTTTGTTTGAAGCACCGCCCCAGAACCAAACTGGTAAAGACTGGTAATTATGAACTTTAGATTCTTAGGTAAGTATATCGTTCCCGTGCTGGCAGTCAGCTTGTTTGGCTGCCTGGACGTGGCTGCGGAAGTTTCGGTAGAAGCCAGCTTGACCCCAACCAGGATTGAATTGGGGCGAGCGGCACAAATGAAACTGCGGGTCGAAGGATCGCGTGAGGTAGGCAGGCCACCGGAATTAAATGTCGATGGTTTGCAGACCCAATTTCAAGGCCGTTCGGTGCAGTTTCAGATGATTAATTTCGATGTGCGATTTATCACTGAGTTTTCCTATTCCATCATTCCCGAGCGCGCCGGAAAATTTACCATTCCCCCGCTGGAGATTGAAGCTGGCGGGGAAGTTGTAAATTCTGAGCCCCTCACGCTGGAGGTTGTGGCGACCGGTGGCCAGCGCTTGCCACCTGCGGCCAGTAGCGGCACACCGCAACAGCAGCAGGATGCTCCACGCGAGCAGGTAGCCAGAGCTGGTGATCTGTTTTTTGCGGAGCTAGTGGTACCAAAGAAGTCGGCCTACGTCGGAGAAACAATTCCGGCGGAAGTGCGGATGTATTTTGATACCCGGATCGACTTCCAGATCGAAGGCATGCCGGACTTCGATTCGCCTAACTTTACAGTCAAGCCGATGGATGAGCCGCGCCGTGATCGTGTCTCTTTACAGGGTCGCACGTACGATGTGGTAAACTTCAAGTGCACACTTACCCCGGTGAAATCCGGGGCCACAGAGTTGGGACCGGTAAAAAGTGACGTACTGGTGAGAATCCCCCAACCGCGCCAACGCAGTCGCGATTCTTTCTTTGAGGATTTTTTCAACAACTCACCGTTTAGCAGGGCACGGACGCAGCGGGTAAGGTTGGCGACTGATCCGGTTGAGATAGAAATTAAATCGCTGCCTGAGGAAGGACGTCCGGATAGTTTTGCCGGTGCAGTCGGCAGTTTTGAAATGGATGTGGAGTTATCCAATAACCAAACCAGCATCGGTTCGCCGCTGACGGTAAAAGCCATTATCTCGGGTAAGGGTGATTTCGACCGGGTTAACGCACCAGTACTTACAGATAACGCGGGCTGGCGCACCTACCCGCCTAATTCAGATTTCACGCCTGCTGATGTGCTTGGTATCAATGGGACCAAGACATTTCAACTGCTGGCAATTCCAGACGATACCAAAGAGCAGCTGCCGGCGCTGGAGTTTTCCTATTTTGATCCGAGCGAGGAAAGCTATAAAATTATTCGCTCCGAACCTGTCCCAATCAAGGTCAGCGGTAGTCCATCAGCTTCGGCAGTGACCCAGGATGCTCCAGCGCCCGGACTTACAGAGAGCCCGGCAGACAACCAGGCCGCAACGGCAGCGGATACAGCTACTATACCGCCACCGCTAGCTGGCGAGCGTGATTTGCTGCATATTATCGTTGAGCCGCAGCAATGGGGGGCTTCATTCACTCCGTGGTATCGAAAGTCCAGCAGTTGGGTGTGGCAATTACTGGTTGCGCTGGCATTGATTGCAACCGGTATTGCAGGATACTTGTTCAAACGTGGCAGGAATGAAAAACGTCTGGCGCAATTAGCGAGGAGCAAGGAACTGGCCAAGTTGAAAGCCGCGGCCAGTGATAGCAAAGCGGATGATTTTTCCCGCTGTAAGAACTTTATTGACTGGCTCAGGCTACAGACCGAAGCGTGCTACGATCGTGCCGTTGCTCTGGTAGATGCAAAAGAAGCAATAGCAGTGCGGCCAGGCTTGGCAGACAGTGTATCCCAGGCCGTGATCCAAGCGTTCAGCCGCTACGATGAATTGTCCTACTCTGGCCAACAACGGACAACTCAGGTTCGTTCAGAAGATCATAGCTACGAAACTTTAATCCGGGAAATTGAGACTCATGACGCACATAAAAACTAGCTTAAGTTCGTTGCTCCTGCTGGTGACACTGGGTTTAGCGTGGGCGCCCGTGGCGGCGGCCGAGGTGGATGAGCTTTTCGCTCAGGCGAACCGTGCCTACGAAGAAGAGAGTTATGAGCAGGCCAAGGAATTGTACTTGCAGGCCATTGAGGGTGGTACGAGTTCTGCCGATCTTTTTTATAACCTTGGCAATACATTTGCCAAGCTTGATGAGCCGGGCAGAGCTTTGCTTAATTACCGGAGGGCGTTGCTGCTTGACCCCTACCACCAGGAAGCAGCATTCAATAGTAATTTCATCAAGTCGGGATTGGCTCAAATTGAGCCTGAGCTATCCACAATTGAGGAATTTTTTGGTATTTGGCCAGCCTCGGCTTACATGTTGATCCTGACGATGGCCGGATGGTTGCTGTTGGTCTTGGTACTGATCGGGCTGTTGTCGCGATTTTCTACACTTATTGTTTCGGTGGGTGTACTGGCGCTGCTTTCACTGGTGCTTGGCATCAGCGGGTTTGTTGTCACGCGACCGTTGGAACCGGGGGCGCAGTCGGCAATGATTACCGGCAAAGCCGCCAAGGCCCACTATGCACCGGCGCTCACGTCATCGACAGTGACTCCGCTGCCGGAAGGGACAGCAGTTAAAATCCTTAATGATGTGAGCGATTGGACCTATGTCGAACTACCGGATAAACGGTTGGGATGGGTAAAAAATGACAAGCTCGAAAGATTACTGCCCGAGTTTGCCAGGAGTAAGCCATCATCAGATAACCCTGAGTAGGCGAACTGCCCGCTGTGTTAGCACACCATTTCCGAAAAGGTACCTGCTAGGAAATCGCTTTTTTAGTTGACCGGGCCGCCCATCCTGTCACCACCGGGTTGGAGGGGGGTATATTACTTTTTTGCTGCAAAAATTGTAATATCTGCAGAATCGATTCCGGTAAGCTCCCGGGCACGTTTCAGTGCATTGCGGGTGGAAATGTTCAGGTTTTCCGGGTTGTGGCGGAAAAAGTTAGCTTCACCAATAGTGTCCATCAGACCAGACTTGCGAAACAGTAACTCAACTTCCTCGTGCGCACCACTTACCAGGATATGGCAGTCCTTTTGCCGTGCCAGCAGGACTAATTCCTTAATGCTCATGACAGCTGTCGCATCGAGGTGATAGGCATTACGCAGACGCAGGATGATTGCTTTCTGGGTGGTATGCTCGGCCAGACGGCGAATCTGCTCATGGAACACATCGCTTGAAGCAAAAAACAGATCTCCCTCAACATGCACAATCGTAATTTCCGGTCGCTGGTGCCGGATTTCACTTTCGACAAACTCACCGCTTTCCATGATAGAGATTTCTTTCAACTGAGGGCGCGCCACTTTGCGTATGAAAAGGATCAATGATGCTCCCGCACCCAAATAGATAGCTGTATCAAGCGACAGCAACAACCCGCTTACTAATGTTACCAGGAATACGGTCGCATCACTCTTGGTCGTTTTCAGGATAATCCTGATGTTTTCAATATTAAACAATGATATGCCTACTGTAATTACCAGCGCAGCAAGTACCGGTCGTGGAATCCATCCAACCAAATTGCCCAGCAGGAATAAGCCTGTGATAAGCAAACACCCGCTGTAGATACTCGAAAGCGAGGTCTGGGCCCCGCTCCTGTAATTAAGTACCGAGCGGGTGAGCGATCCAGAAACTGTCATTCCCGAACCGAAAGCACAAACAAGATTGGCGGTTCCCATGCTAAGCATTTGCTGGTTGAGGTTGATACGGTCTCCGGCTTGGGCAGCAAGGGTTTTTGAGATCGATGAACTTTCAAGCAACGACAGGAACGCTACTGCAAGCGCAGTATTAGCCAAAACATTGAGCTCGCTCCATTTGAAGGAAGGAAGTGATACCGGCCAGTCACGGGCATTAATAGAAGAAAGCATTTCCAGTTCAAAACCGGCTAGCCCGGCACATGCAGCCAGCAGACTCATTACTACCAGTGTCAATGCTACGGTGGGTAAAGCAGGAAGAAATTTTTTACCCAGGTAATAAAGGATAACTGTCAGAGTACCCGCTGCCAGTGCTGCCAAATTTGTTTGCCCGATTCCATTTACAAAGTGGTAAAGCGACTCAACCACGGTTCCTGCCCGTGGCACGTGTAACCCGCAAACGGTTTTCAACTGGTTGACGATAATCAGGCAGGCAGCTGCAGTAATGTAACCTACTACTACAGCACGTGAAATATACTGGGTAATCCCCGCTACTTTAAAAAATGACCCGATGATCATGAAACATCCAACCATCAGCACCAACACCGGAAGCGCAACGACAGACTGCTCCATCGTATAGCCTAGAGTAAGAAATGCCGAAAGCAGCATAACTGCAGTTGCGTTGGTCGGCCCCAGCATGACAAAGCGGGAACTGGCAAAAAACGGTCCGGTAATTGATGCCAGCGAAGAGCAAAAAACACCAATTTGGACCGGCAGTCCAGCGAGCAGGGCATAGGCCATGCCTTGAGGGAAATCCAACAGCGCTACATTGAGTGCAGCGCGGATATCAGCGACGAACTTTTGTGGTGAGTACTCCCTGATTGTTCGGAGCAACGGAAAAATATCCGATCCATGCGATTTGATCCATCTTCTAAACTCCATTTAATCCTCTACCCGCAAGTCAACCAGATATTGATCTTACAACTCCACTTAGGACTATTGCAATCCATGATCGCATACAACATTGACGACATTCTACGAAACCACTAATATGAATTTTCCTTATGTTGGACTCACTGAAGCCTGCCGATAACAGTCAAACTTCTAGGAAATCGCTTTTTTTGGTTTACCGGGCCGCCATCCTGCCGGCGCCGGGGTTGGAGGGGGGGGGTATTATCCATGCTTACAAATCAGTAAGACAAAACACTCAGCTAAACAAACTACGCAAATTTGTATTATTTTGACAAACTTTGAGATTGATAAGAATCA
>CAYUDZ010000078.1:0-4417 GCA_964443575.1 uncultured Chthoniobacteraceae bacterium
CGCTTTTTTGGTTTACCGGGCCGCCATCCTGTCGGCGCCGGGGTTGGAGGGGGGGTATTGCCCAAGTGATTCAGGCGCGGGCTCAGGCCGCTGGTTCCGCGGCGCAATTCGGGTTGAAGGAGGTTACCGTGGCGTTGTTTGTTCCCGAAGTATATGATGAGGTCCGTAACTTTTGCCCCACCCATTTGCTGGAGGGGGTGGCAGTAGGCTTCCGGGCTAGATCCGGCTCGTGGGCAATTTCCTTGACTGCGGTTTGAATCAAATGGCGATAGCAAAATGCTGCCTGTTTACCGAATTTCTCTCCAGACCACACTAAGCAGTTCTCGAGATCCTCAACGGCTGGATTAGCCCAGATGACCCGTCTCATGCAACGCGTTCTGAATCCCTGTTCTTCAGTCGTTGCATCGCCCGCTCGTAGGATCGATCCAGAAACTCATCCAATTGTGCCTCGCCATCCACTGCCTGATACTCTCCTGCTTCAATGGCATCCACCCCTCTTTGAGCCGCTGCTTTTAATCTCTCGATCCGGGCCTGACGTTCTTCTTCCTGTCGCGCCATGGCAGACAAGGCTGCTCGATGAACTTCGCTGGAGTTGTTGTAGAAGCCTGCTTCCACCTGCTTCCGCACAAACGTTTCGAGTTCCGCGGTGAGATTGACGTTCTGTGTGGGCATTGAATCTGATTCAAGTCGTTTAATTGAGTCAAACTTGCCCCTATTGACAAACTTTGTCAATCGTCCCAGATGAACTCCCTTACGAAACTTCCCCTTACACTGACCCCGTGCCAGAGTTCCTGTCGTTAACCCTTATGCGGGTTAATATTCGGTATTCACTGTATCAACTGGCACCGACAGTGGGCAATCCGGCCAGGGCCATCGCAATTTCTTCTTCCGGGTAAGCGTAGTCCTGGAGTTTGCCGGCGTGGTAGTTGATATAGGCCTGCATGTCGAAGTGCCCGTGGCCGCAAAGGTTGAACAGGATGGTTTCGCTGCGGCCTTCGGCCTTGCAGCGTTCGGCTTCGCGGATTGCCTGAGCGACCGCATGGGTGGCTTCGGGGGCGGGCAGGATACCCTCGCACTTGGCGAAGCGGACGCCGGCGGCAAAGCATTCGAGTTGTGGCAGGCCGTAAGCTTCGAGCAGTCCCAGGTGGTGGGCCTGGCTGATCAGTGGTGCCATGCCATGGTAGCGCAGACCGCCGGCATGGAACCCGGGCGGGACGAACGACGAGCCGAGGGTGTGCATTTTGACCAGCGGTGTCATTTGGGCGGTGTCGCCGAAGTCGTAGGCGTAGGGGCCTTTGGTCAGGGTCGGGCAGGCTTCCGGCTCGACCGCGACCACCCGCATTTTGTGACCGCCGCGCAGTTGTTGGCCCATGAACGGGAATGCCATGCCGGCAAAGTTGGAGCCGCCACCGGTGCAGCCGACCAGCACGTCCGGTGCGTCGCCTGCCATCTCCATTTGCTTCATGCTTTCGAGGCCGACCACCGTCTGGTGGAGCAGCACGTGGTTGAGCACCGAGCCGAGGGCGTAATGGGTATCGTCGCGCTGCACGGCCAGCTCGACCGCTTCGGAGATAGCGATCCCCAGAGAGCCGGTGGTATGCGGATCCTTGGCCAGGATGTCGCGCCCGGCCTGGGTGCGCTCGCTGGGTGAAGCGATCACTTCAGCGCCGAAGGTCTCGATCAGTGCGCGGCGGTACGGTTTCTGGTCGTAGCTTACCCGCACCATATAGACTTCGCACTCGAGACCAAAGATGCCGCAGGCAAAGGCGAGTGACGACCCCCACTGGCCTGCGCCGGTCTCGGTGGTCAGGCGTTTGGTGCCCTCTTCGCGGTTATAGAATGCCTGGGGGACCGCCGAGTTCGGCTTGTGTGAGCCGGTCGGGCTGACCCCCTCGTACTTGTAATAGATCTTTGCCGGGGTATCCAGGGCACGTTCCAGCTGGCGCGCACGGTACAGCGGGGACGGCCGCCATTGGCGCAGGATGTCGCGGACGGGATGAGGGATCTCGATTTCCCGTTCGGTACTCATTTCTTGCTCGATCAGCGCCTTGGGGAACAGCGGCTCCAGTGCCTCCGGCGGCAGCGGTTGTCCGTCAGCCGGGTTCAGTGGTGGTGGTGCAGGCTCCGGCAGATCAGCCTGGATGTTGTACCATGCTTTAGGAAGATCCTCTTCGCTGAGGACGAATTTCACAGTATCGGGAGAACTCATAGGCCGCCAGTCTGCCAGATTCCCTCAAGGAAATCCAGTGATTCTAAGTCTACACAACCCCGATTGGGTTGTCGACTCGATAACTCTCGTGAACTTATCTTATCGGGGGCCTCGAGCGGCACTTTACCCCTGCCCTGGCCAGCAGTAGCCGCGGATGATGCAGGTGAGTTTATGGAGTTTGCAGAGGCGGTAGCGGCGGGAGATGACCGGGAAGCCGTCGGCTTCGATTTTGTTGAGCAGGGCGGCGTAGACTTTGCGCATGATTTCGCCAGGTACCATATTGCGGCGATCAGTGGCGGGCAAGGCGGCCAGTGCCTTGCGATACTGTTCGCGGGCGCGTTTGGCTTCAAAGCTCATCAGGGCTTGGAAGTTGTCGCTGCCTTCGGCATTTGGGAGTTGCTCTGGGCTAAGCTCAAACTGTGCCAGATCATCGAGTGGTAAATAGATGCGGCCGTCGTTGGCGAGGTCTTCGCCGACATCACGGATGATATTGGTCAGTTGCAGAGCGTAGCCGAGGTGCACCGCGTAATCGTGGCAGCGCGGGTCCGAGTAGCCGAAGATCTCGATGCTGACCAGGCCGACTTCCGAAGCGACCAGGTGGCAATAGGTGAGCAAGTCATCGATCGTCCGGAATTGTTGCGGCTGCAAGTCCTGTTCGACACCATCGAGGATTGCATGAAAGTGATCATGCTTGATCGAGCGGCGTGCAATTAGATCGCCTAAGTCGGCTGCCAGCGAGCCGGATGATGGTGCCGACGGACGGTCGATCCAATTGCGCAGGTCATCGATTCGGCGCTTCCTTTCATCCAGGGTTAATCCCTCCTGATCGGCAGCATCATCAGCCAACCGGCAGAAAGCATAGAATGTCACCATATCCTGACGCCGTTGCTTTGGCAGACAAAAGAAAGCCAGCGCCAGATTGGAATTACTGGTCGCCGTAATGGCTTCAGCGGACTGAGCCATGGTCTTGGTTTCAGTGCCTGTCATCGGGAATATAGTGTGGCTGCTAAGGGGCGCTTGGCAAGGTTTGGGTATCTTCCAGCACCTTTTCGCCTTCCGACTTGGCGATAACAACTGCCGCACAGGAATCACTGAAAACATTAACTGCAGTGCGGGTCATATCGAGCAGGCGGTCGACTGCTAGCAGAACCCCAACGGCCGCGGTGGCACCCGGGATCCCTGAGTTTTGCAGGATGATCAGGATGGCAACGAGGCTGGCTGAGGGCACTCCGGCGACCCCGATGCTGGTTAGCAGCGCCAGTAACACGACCATGAATTGTTGCACGAATGTGAGTTCGATGCCCATGACCTGGGCGACAAAAATGACTGCCACGCATTCATAGAGGGCGGTGCCATCCATGTTGACGGTGGCCCCAAGGGGCAGCACAAATCCGGAGGTGCGGCGTGAAACCCCGGCATTTTCGCGGACGCAACGCATCGTCACCGGCAGTGTGGCCGAAGATGATGCGGTAGAGAATGCGGTGAGCAGGGCGGTCGCCATCGACTTGTAATGGCGCAGCGGGTTGACCCTGCCAATGAATGCCAGGATCAGCGGCAGAACCACCAAGGCGTGGATAAACAGCGCGGCGATGACGGTCAGGAAATAGATTCCCATGCGCTGGATAAGGTCGAAGCCAGCTTCGGTAAGCACCGGGATCAGCAAGGCAAAGACACCAACCGGGGCGCAAACCATGATGCCCCTGGTAATTAAAATCATTACTTCGAAGAGTCCTTCGATCGCACCTTGCAATGGCTTGGTTTTCTCGTCGGGCAGGCGGGTGATGGCGATGCCGAAGATAATAGAAAACACGATCAGCCCAAGCATTTGACCGTTGTCGGTTGCCGCAGCAAAAATATTTGGTGGAAACATGCGAACGAAGATATCGCCGATTGTTTTGAGGTCTTTTTCGGCGGCGGCCTCGATTTTGGCATCACCTTCGGTAGCCTGGCGCTCAGCTTCAGCTTCGATAGCCTCGCGGATGACTTCATTTGGCTTCCCATCGACCAAGCCGGGTTGCAGCGTGTTGACCATGGTCAGGCCGACCAGAATGGCTACGGTACTCGATACGGTGTAGAACAGGAGCGTCTTGAGCCCGAGGCGGCCAAAACCGCTGACCCCACCGAGGCTGGCTATGCCACTGATAACCGATGAGGCGATCAACGGCACGATGATCATCTTCAGCGCATTGAGAAACACGCTGCCTACCA
>CAYUDZ010000078.1:4427-12347 GCA_964443575.1 uncultured Chthoniobacteraceae bacterium
CAAGAAAGCCAACCGCCCATGCCGGCACCTCGTCCGCGCCCGCCGTGCGCAGGCCGAAGGCTATTGCTACAGCCAAGGTAATGGCGATAAGGATCTGCCAGTGCAGCTTCATGATTAATTTCCTGTAAGCCCGCTGCAAGCAGGTGCCTGCCCGTCCGCCTGGCTTGGATTATCCCTACAGCTATTGCTGGGCTTCTTCTACTTCCTTGGTAGCCATACCGATGCGCTTGAGCTCTGCGGCTTTTTCTTCGGCTATTATATCTTTGAGTTCGGGCTCAAGTTTGGACATCCGCCCGTAGAGCATTTCAAAGTATTGCTGCCATGCTTGCTGCTGCTCGGGATAAAACTTCTGATCGAGCGCGAATTGGCGGGCGGCTTGGACCTCAGGGTCGTTTAGAACCTTGGTACGTGCCTTACGCAGTTCGATGTTCTGGCGCATCTCCAGGCCCGGTTCGGAATATTCCTGGATAACATCCTGGCTTTGCCTGACGATTTCATCGTAGCTGGGAACGTAGCTTGGGGCTTCGATTAATAAGGTTTCATCTGGAACCAACTCGTCTGCCTGCGGCAGTTCCTCAGATTGCAGATCCGGCAAGTCTCCGGTCAATAATGAAGAGGTGGCTTCTTCTGCTTCAGCGGCGGCATCTTCTACTGCAGCGGCAGCATCCTCTACTGCAGCGGTCGTTTCTTCGGTCGCTGTGGTGGCGGCATCAGTGGCAGTTTTTGTTGCCTCAGCGGCTGCTGCTTCCACGGCGTCTGCAGTTTCTTCAACTACTGCAGGTTGTGGGGCTTGCTGATTTTCTGCCGTGGTTTCAGCCGTCGGCTGCTGGTTGTCTGTCGCGCTCTCAGAGGCATCAGGATTTTGCTGAGCGTTGAGGTTCTGCGCGATAAAAATCACGCTTAAGATGAGTACTGTTAAAACACCGTGAAATATTTTCATCCGCAAACCATAGCATCAGTGATTTCATTTGAAAACAGGGAAATCATTTCACAACATGATAATTACAGGATACTATAATATGATGCGTAATTCACAATTTGTGGTGCTAACGGCAAGTTTGCTTGCTCTGACTTTCTTAAACTCGTGCAATAACCCGGAGGAGTCAGCGCTCAAGGCGTTACGCTCGGCGAACTACAAACTCACTCCAAGCGACTATGTTCGTGCCGCATCGATCAACGATGTCGAGATTTTAAAGAACTTCCTCGTCGCCGGCATGGATATTGATGCTCGTGGTCCGGAGGGCGATAGTGCTTTGCAGGTTGCAGCGGAACGTGGGCACATCGATGCGCTGGAGCTGTTGCTGGCCAGTGGTGCCAATGTGGATGTGCGCAGCAAGGATGGTTGGACGCCGTTGATGACGGCAGCATTTTATAACCGTGTGGATGCAGTTGGTGTTTTGTTAAATAATGGTGCTGACCCATCGAAAAAGGATAACAGCGGATGGACTGCCTTGATGCAGGCGGTTTACAAAGGGCATACCCAAATTGTTACCGAAATGGTGAAGCATGGGGTCAAGGAGATGGAGCGTTCGCTGCTGGTCGCGGCCTTGATGGGACATACCGAAGTGGCGCGCACGCTGGTCAACGCCGGGGCAGATATCAATGCCAGGACCGAAGAGAATGAGACCCCGCTGATGATGGCCGCCCAAAAGGGCCGCTTGGAAGCAGTCGAGATGCTGCTCGCCGAAGGAGCGGATGCCAAGCTGGTCAATAATGTTGGTGATACTGCAGCTGCCATGGCGGAAGAGCGCGGCCATCAGGAGTTGGCGGCATTGCTCCAGCAAGCCGAGCAGATGCAGGTTGATACCGCTATGACCAGCGATAGCGAGGAGTTGCCCGAGTCGGCTCCAGCAGAGGGTGCTGATGATAAGGAATCAGAAGTTGCTGATGAGCAGGATGTCGCTACCGACGAGCAGCTGTTGGCTGACGCCGACGAGACTGGCTCCGATGCCGCGCTGTTTGGTGTCAACCCGGATGCAACTCCATTGCCGGCAAACGAGGATTCGACGGCAGCAGAAGAGCCAGCGCTGCCAGAGGATCCTGAAGCAAGGTGGTTTGCAGAACATAATTTGGATTTGAGCGATCCCGCCATGCTGGAGAGGGATCCTGACGGAGATGGTTTTACCAATGCCGAGGAATTCGTTGATGATACCGACCCTCATGACGGCAGTTCCCGCCCGGCATTGATTACCCGAGCACAGATGGTTGATTATTCTGCCAGTGAAATACCCTATGTGCTGGAAGCAGTGAGTGGTAACGCGGCGCAAATAGCCAGGTTGGATGAGGGCGATGTGGTTACCGTGATCGAGGGGGATACGTTGGGTGGATTCCGGGTGGCGGATATCACCAGCAGGACGATCTCGAGTAAAGAAGCGGCCAATGCGGATGTAAGCGAGCTAACTTTGGAGTCACTGGAGAATGGCTCGCTGACACTGTTGGTGCGCGGACAGCGAGCCAGCGATAGTGATGCGGTGGCATCAATCCAGGTTCCCGGCCAAGGAGCACCTATTTCGCTGCGTAAGAATCAGGAGTTTCAGTTGCCTGGCGAAGATAATATAAGCTATCGGGTATTTGAAATTCGACCGACGCAAGTGATCGTGCGTTCGCTGGGCGAAGGGACAACTTACACCATCAAGTCGGCGGTAGAATAAGTTTGAGCAGCCACCCTGATAGTTTTCAGGTTCTGCCGGAAAATTATTATGAACCGCTTGAACCTGCTAGCCTCTTTGGTCGCCAGGCGCCACTGCATGTCGATGTAGGTTGTGGCGATGGCGGGTTCTTGTTGCAGCAGGCCCAAACCAACCCCGGGTTGAATTTTTTGGGGATCGAACGGCTATTTGGCAGGGTGCGGCGAATTTGCCGTGCCGCCTATCGCGGGGAGGTATTCAACTTGCGGGTACTGCGGCTGGAAAGCACTTATGCGGTGCGTTACCTGTTGCCGGCAAATTCTGTCCAACGCATGTACATATTGTTTCCCGATCCCTGGCCAAAAGCCAAACACCATGAGCGGCGATTGTTGAAGCAGGAATTCCTGCAGTCGACTTGGCAGGCACTTCAACCGGGGGGACTGGTGGTGATCAAGACCGATCATCCGGGGTATGCATGTGACATCGAAGAGTTGCTCGATTCAAGCAGCGACTGGGTGCGTGAGCGGGGCGAGGAAGATTATTGTGGCGGCATCAGGACTGATTTCGAAACAGAATTCATCAGCGCAGGGCGTGAGATTTTTTGTCATGTGCTGCGCAAGCCCGGCAAGGATGGTGGAGGCGATAACCAAGTAATTTGATCAGCAGCGGGTTGACGAAAACAAACGAACCCCCTAAGTTCATATTTTCCGTAATGGATATCCACCCGCTTCTTCCCAGACAGCCCATTGGCCGCACGTTTATTGTCGCGCTTGTCTTCCTGACACTTATCGCAGTATTGCAAGTGGCAGCGGTGCTCTATGCCCTGTTTGATCGTGTCAATGTGGAACTAACTCGCGGTGAGGTGGAGCAAACTGTACTTGTCGATCCGGCGATAGAAACTCAAGACGATTTGAACCAGGAGCTGCCTGCAGTCGACCAGCAAGCTGATAGTCTACGCACTGAAATGGTTCGGCCCAAAGGCAGCAGGCTTGATGGTAGGGTTGTCGCTCTGGTGAAGCAGGCGCGTGAGAAACGGTTTCGTGGGGACATGCAGGCAGCGATAGTAAAACTTAAAGAGGCGCTCGCGCTGGATGAAGCCAGCGGTCTGGCCCTGGTGGAACTGGCAGCCACCCTGGATGAGATGGGGCTGGAGGACAGGGCCGCCAGGTATTGGCGACTTGCCGCTGATCTCGGGCCGGAAGCAGGCGTGCTCAAAGACCTTGCTGACCTCAAACTTGGCGGCGCTATCAGCCAGGCGGAACCGGACTTTGTGGAGGACGCCCAAGGTGCAGCCGTCAAGCCGGGCTCTACCCTGGGTTTGATCGACGTACGGGAAGTCAGTAATGAGCAGCCGGAATTTCGCGAAAGCCATGTGTTGCGGATTGGCCTCAAGGCACGTGTCGGTGAGGAAATCGACGTGCGTGATGTAATTATACAAGTTTTTTTCTATGACATGGTGGACGGGCAGCATGTCGTCCAGACCAATGCCGATGTCAGCTCGCAATGGACAACGATGCCGGCTGACTGGGCTGAGGATGGCATCGAAGTATTGGAGGTGAGCTACGGTCAGCCGCTTGCGGCTGAAGGTGAGATAGAAGAGGATCGAGTTTATCTTGGCTATATTGTCCGAGTTTACTACAAAGACCAGTTGGAGGACGTCCGGGCAGACCCGGTACGCCTGCTGACATTGTTTCCACCACCGCTGGAAGTGGAGGGATAAACTATAGTACCATGAAGATTTTAGTAGTAGACGACGACTCAGAAATGCTGGCCAGCCTGGTCGATCTTATTTCGAAAGAAGAGCGCCACGAAGTTTTTGCCGCCGGTTCCTCTGAGGAAGCGATCGAGATCATCAATAATATTCGCCGTATCGACCTGCTGGTCACCGATGTTGTAATGCATCCGGTGAACGGCTTTGAGCTGCGGCAGGCCTTGCTTGAAGTCTACCCTGACCTGATGTCGATCTTCGTCAGCGGTTACGATCTTAGTGAATACGAAGAAGTCACCAAGGGAGCGCGCGTGATTGGCAAGCCGGTGGAAAGCGATGAGCTGATGGAAGCGATAGCCACGGTGGAGAATAACTTGATGGCATTCCGCAGCATGCGTGAAGGGATTCGGGCGGAGGAGGGCGAAGCCGAGGTGGAGGCCCAGACTGATGTCAAAGATGAGGCTCGCACTACTGCCAATCTATCCCATGTGATGCAAAAGCAGGGGTTTACCGGCAAGTTGGACCAGTTCCAGCTGGTAGACATCATCCAGATGTGCTGCCTGAGCCGACGCACCGGCAGGTTGCGGCTGTCCAAGGGGGTCGATAAGGGTGTGATATTCCTGCAAGATGGCAATATTGTCCATGCGGCCAGTGGCAACCTGACCGGGGAGCAGGCCGTTTACCGGATTATTGACTGGGATTTTGGTGAGTTTCACCTGGATGAGGGGATCGAGTCCGAGCAGCAGACCATCAAGTCGGGATGGGAATCTGTTATCATGGAAGGGGTGCGCCTGCGTGATGAAAGCCACGACCCCGAGACCAATGAGGAAGAGCAGGGACTGATCGGTAAAGTTGTTGGTGATTTTGAAGTGGTCAGCAAAATTGGTGACGGCGAGTGGGGTGAGGTTTATGCGGCCAAGCAACTTTCTGTTGACCGGATGGTTGTTCTCAAAGTGCTGCGCAACGATCTGCACTTGAATACCGAGGCGGTGCAGCAGTTCATCTCAGACGCGAGTGCCAAGGCGAATGTGCAACACCCGGCGATTGTGTCAGTCTATGAGGCGGGCGAGTCGAATGGTGTTTACTACTATGCCCGTGAGCTGGTTGAAGGTCGGACGCTTGCCGATATCACGGCAGAGGGTGGGGCGCTGGATGACCCGACGACCTTGAAAGTGCTGCATATTGTGGCTGAGGCATTGTCTTATTTGAAGCAGAACAAGTTTCCGTACCGCGAGATTGAAGCCGGTAATATTTTCATCTGCAACGATGGCAACCCATTGCTGGCCAACCCTGCGATCACGGGGTCCGAAACGATGCGACCGGCACAGCAGGAGATCTTATCATTATCAAAAATCATCAGCCAAGCCACCCAGGAAGGTGCTGCTGTTTCGCAGGAGATTAGAAGTTTGCTGAATAAAATGCGCCAGACAGGAGTTGGCGGTTTTCTGTCATGGGGTGCGGTGTTGCAGGCGGTACGCGCGCTGGAACCCAAAGTTATTCCCAAGGATGCCTACAAACTTAGTGAACGCGATGAGGCGGCGATCCGTGCGGTAGAGCAGGAGAAGCGCAGGCAGCGGCAGACCGTGATACTAAGTGCGGTAGCGGCGCTGGTACTGGTGGGCACTGTGTTTGGTGCCTTGATTTTCCAGATGTCCGGGGATAAGGAAAACCGGATCTTCGATGAGATGATTGAGGTTCCCGGTGGAGAATTTACTTATCAGGGTACCAGTATTTCGTTGCCGACATTTTGGATTTCCAAGCACGAGGTGACTATTGGCATGTACATGGAGTTTCTTGATGATTTGGCAGCCAACCCGACGGATGAATATAACCATGCCAACCAACCCCGTGGAAAAAGTCATGAACCTGCACGCTGGCTGCTCATGAAAGAAGCTGCGGAAAATAAGAATGACAGCTTTGATGGGGCGCCATTGTCTTTGGATTGCCCGGTATTTAATATTGATTGGTGGGATGCTTATGCCTACGCCAAGTGGGCCGGAAGACGTTTACCAAGCGAACAGGAGTGGGAAAAAGCTGCCCGCGGAGACGATGGTCGCCTCTACCCGTGGGGGAACGACTTTAATCCGAGAAAAACCAACTCGGCAGCCGATTACAGCCCGAATGGCAACGTCAAAGGCCAAATCGACAATTACAACTGGTGGGCACCGGTTGACAGCTTGACTGAAGACGTCAGCCCTTATGGTGTGATCGCCATGGCGGGCAATGTGGCGGAGTGGACGGCATCCTGGAGCGACGACCCGAAAGGCCCGGGAACAATACCGGTAATTCGTGGTGGTTCTTTCGGATCTTTGGACGAAAGCGGCAAGCCGGACGTGCGTACGACACGGCGTAGTGTTATATTATTGCCTGAGCAGAGTGATGCGCGGGTTGGCTTTCGTACGGCTGCCAACAAAAAGCCGGAATAGATCTCTACCGAGCGAAGCATGATGGGAAATCGCCGTTATTTGAAGTGTCTTATTTTAGCGCTGGTGCTGATTGCGCCAGTGGTGGCCTCGGCCCAGGTACAGGTCAAGCTGGATATTCCGCGGCGCTTGTACATGATTTATGAGCCGGTAATTGTCAGGGTCAGCATCAAGAACTTTTCCGGTAGGGATATCGTCTTGCGGGATGGTGATGGCAAGCATTGGTTTAACTTTGATATCTTGCATACGAATGGTGCGATGGTGATGCCCAAGACGCGCAATTATGAGCTGAATCCGCTGGAGTTGAAAGCCGGCCAAACGCTGCAGCGCAAAATCAATCTGACCCCGCTGTATGCGATGCAGGAGTATGGTGGCCACCGGATCCGCGCCAATGTGTACCTGGCCGATACCGGTACCGAATACACCTCCAACGTTAAAAAGATCGAAATCACCGAAGGGCACCTGATGTGGCAGCAGGAGGTTGGAGTGCCCGGCAGTACCGATTCACGCTTAGTGAGTTTGCTTTCGTTTAGGCTGCCGCAGGGCGACCGGCTGTATATCAGGATAGCAGACGAGAAAAACGGCGTGATCTACAGCAATGCCAAGTTGGGCCGACTGCTCTCACTGTATAAACCGCAAATCGTCTTCGGCCGCGAGAATGTGATCCATGTGCTACATCATGCGGCACCCCGCAATTATCTCTACACAAAGATGAACCTGGATGGTGAGGTACTCGAGAGGGAAACCTACCTGGCACCAAAGTATGATCCGGTGCTGCGAGTCAATGAGGACCAGATGGTCTTTATAGTGGGTGGTGTGCCGGAGCAACCGCGAGGTGATGTCGCTGGCGACAGGGCCGACTTGCCCAAGCTCTCCGACCGTCCACCCGAGTTGCCGCAGGTTAACGAGCGTTAGTAGCGGTGGCTCAGTTTGGGTAACTCGATCAGGTTGATGTGGAAAATAACCCCACATCAAGTGAGTATAAAAACTTCCTCTGATCAAAACCAAAACAACTTACGCACCAACACTGAATGCAAATAATGGGACAGATACATATATGCCAATAACTTACCACGACTGGTGAATTGCCATAGCAACAAAAAACTGGAAAATAGGGCACTCAAAGCCATGAAAAAAGTAACCACTATGCGTGAATGCGAGG
>CAYUDZ010000079.1:0-4897 GCA_964443575.1 uncultured Chthoniobacteraceae bacterium
ATGACGATTATCGGGCTGTCGGGATCATGGACGGGGACACCGTCATTTGGTATTTCATCGGAACCCATGTGGAATATAATCGACTACTGAATAAGAAATAAGCAGAACGGCGTTCATGCAACGGCTTTCACGCTGCGCGTTCCAGCCGCACATGACGCGTGACGTTCTGCAATTAAGTATTCTTTAATTAATAATCGATAAGAAACTAAACTCATAATCACAGCACCTAACCATGTTGATAAACAATAATAAAAAATTGGTAGTTATAATCTTTATGTTTGCTTTTTGCATTCAGACAAAGGGAGCAGACTTGGAGGTAAGGGTAATTTCAGCAACCATGCACGAAACTATTGAACTGCGTGAGCGAACGGCAGTAGCAGGAGGCACGTTTGCCGTGGCCAACCTACCGGAAGATGTGGGGTTCCTCCTAATCGACCTATCTATTCGGGCCACGAATTGGAGTGACGGCGAGTCCTCGATAAAGTTAGACCAGGATTCTGTAAGAGTGCGGTTGGCAGATGGGTCATACCGGCCTGCAATGGGTATAATGGAGAAGCCTGGTCAACTTCAGATCGGGCACTTTAGCGAAAGGCTAAGGAAAAACCGGAGTTCAGATGTGACCAATGGCCGATACCTGGTCATATTTTTCGTTCCAAGCGACACAAGAGCAGCAAAAATCACTGTGGTAGAACATTCTTTGGATCTGTCGATCAAGCCGGGCCAGTCATTACCGGGACCCGGAGAAGTCATTGATGTTGAGATCAAGGAGGTGCGTGAAGCTGAAGCACTCTATAGGAAAAAGAAGGCTGGCGAACCCAGGGTTGAAATTACTCAGACGTATCGCGTTTCCCACGGTCGGATGATTGCCGTGGATATTGAGGTAAAACCTCGGGATGGAGCGTATTTACCTGTCGACGATTTCCATGTTTTCACGACGGATTTTGGTCTGCTTTGTGATGGATTCTATGTGCCTGCTTCGGGTCAGAAATTTGGCGATTCGGAATACGTCTCCACCGCAACGGTCAATTCCCCAAAAGACGACAACGGGGAATTTATGCCGATCAAAAGGACTTATTATTTCCGCATTCCCGAAAACGCAACTAATTTCACGCTTACTTACTTGCTTGAACCCGTGGCCAAATGGAAAGATCTTTCCACACACAGCGATTAAAGAAACACTGGCCCTCCGGCCACCTAAAGGAAAGGATACCAGCCGGACAATGACACAGTAGTTTCAACACTTAGAATCAAAATAGGGTCGAACAAAGATCATTCAGCCAATTCGTTAAAACGAAAGTAATTTAGCAAATTTATTTTATTTGATCAATGCTTTTTAGAGACGGTATAAGACCAAAGAGGAGAGTATACCTGGTGAACTGCAGGTCATCCTTGTGAAATCTTAGACTGACTACCTTTGCTGCTATGCTGAGGCTTTGCTTCACCAAGCGCAGAATAGCGGCACGGGATAGGGATGGCAATAAGCTGGTTCAGCCCGGTCAATCCGTAGCTGAAAAGCGCGAGCTAATAGCGTTACCGAATCTTTGCTAGTCGACCTCGACTTTTGCCATCTGCCAGGTGTGGGCCAGGATATCGAATGGTCGGCGGACGCGTTCGACGTAGCTGGTCGGCCAGAGAGTTCCTTGTGGGCCGCGTTGCCAATCATTGAAGGTGACATCGACATCGGCACCGGCGGTGGATTCCAGTCCATTGAGGGTCAGTTGGACGCGATGGGTGCGCAGTGACTGCTCGCCGATCCAGGCGATCACCCAGTCACGTTCGGATAAGCCGAAGCCTGGCACGACTTCGGCTTGCACCAGCCAGCACGATTCGCCGTTGAGCTTGCGTTGACCGATCACCTGGAAATTGCTGCCGCGGTCGAACAACCAGCTGGCCCCGAAGGTGAAAAGTTGATAGGCATCGACGACCAGCGCGGCTGCAGCAAGCTGTTCGGGGTCATCCGCAGGCTCTCCATTGAATTTCACCGAGATCGATTGCGGGGTCCGTACGACTTTCTTGGTGCCGCCAGGGCCATTGTGGATCTGTATGACTTGACCACTCTGCGGAGAATAGGTCTCGACTGAGGACTTGCGGAATTCGACATCAGTGAGCACCGGTTGCAGGCGGACGACCGGTCCGGCCCAGTTACCGGTGAAGTGGACTTTAACCTTACGGGCTTGCTGCCACGCGGATCCTGATTCTCGGGCTGAGCTTGTGATCAACTGCTCCCCGTCCGGAGCTTGTTGCGGCGGTACGCGCTCAGCTCCCGGGCGTGGCAGGGTGGTGCATGAAACCAGTCCTGTCAGCAGCACGAGGGCAATTGCGTTGTGTAGGTACTTCATATGCTAACTTGAGCGCTATTGTATTACCAAAGCATTGTCTGAGGCAGTCCACTCAAGTCCCCGGATCAGTGCGACCTCATTCAGTTTGTCATCTGCTGAGCGTCCGTTACTGTCCCTGGCCAAGTGAGAAGCTGATCTTGCCATCAAAGCGGCAGAGGTTCTCGGACTTAATGATATCAAGCCCGGCACTGTGGATGCTTTTCATCAGTTCCAGCACATTACTGTAATCACCGGGCTGATCCATCTTTTTGCTGGTGAACCGGCAGCGCCAATGGTCAGTGCAGAATGTTTCCGGAAGTCCTTCGGGATAGACCTTGACGCCGCGGTTAGTGATCAACTGCAGTGCGAATGGCCCGGACTGGAATTTGGTGAGGATATCACCCAGCACGTTGGGATCGCGGTTATCGCCATTCCAGTGCAGGAAGATGTCAACCCCAACCAGATCCTTATGGGCAACCTTTGGCTTCGAGGCGTAGCCTTGGATGGTGTGTTTGGAGTCTTTATTGTAGCTGACTGCCGGCAGGGTATCCGGGCGCTGGCCGACGCGCGCAATCACCGCATCAGCAAAGCCGCTGGTGCTCACCTTTTCCTTACTAACGCCTTCTTTGAACAAGTCATAAGTGTGAATTCCTTCTTCCAGCGTCTTCAGCCAGGCATTGTGGACTTTTTCGGCGACTTCAGGCTGACCGATATAGACCATCATCTGGATGGCACCGAGCAGCAGCCCGGACGGATTGGCAACATTCTGGCCGGCACGGCGTGGTGCCGAACCATGGATTGCCTCAAACATAGCGTAGTCCTGGCCGATATTGGCACTGCCACCGAGGCCGACCGAGCCGGTGATTTGGGCGGCCACATCCGACAGGATATCGCCATACAGGTTGGGCATAACGATCACGTCAAAATTCTCCGGGGTGTCAGCCATTTTCGCCGCGCCGATGTCGACAATCCAATGTTCCGACTCGATATCCGGATAGTCCGGGGCAATCTCGTCAAAGACTTTGTGGAACAAGCCATCGGTTTGTTTCATGATGTTGTCTTTGGTGAAGCAGGTCACCTTCTTGCGGCCGTAGGCTTTGGCATACTCAAAAGCAAAGCGAACAATTTTTTCGCTGCCGGGGCGGCTGATCAGCTTCAGGCATTGGGTCACCTCATCAGTCTGCTGATGCTCGATCCCGGCGTAGCAATCTTCTTCGTTTTCACGCACGACCACCAGATCCATCACCGGGTGTTTGGTTGAAACGTAGGGATGGTAGGAAATACATGGCCGCACGTTGGCATACAGGCCAAGTGTTTTGCGGGTGGTGACATTCAGGCTCTTGTAGCCGCCGCCCTGCGGGGTGGTAATCGGTGCCTTAAGGAAAACTTTGGTGCGGCGCAGTGACTCCCAGGATTCTGGAGCAATCCCGGCAGAATTGCCAGCGAGGTAAACTTTCTCACCGATGTCGATTGTTTCAATGTCCAGCTGCGCGCCAGCGCCCTCGAGGATACGCAATGTCGCGTCCATAATTTCCGGTCCGATGCCGTCGCCGTGCGCGACTGTGATAGGTGTTTTGCTCATGAAGGTGCTAGTTCTAACGGAATTTCCATTGCTTGGCAAGCAACAGTAGGAAATTTCAGAATTAAAGCCTGAGATTTGGGAAATGTGCGGCACCAGAGCTGATTCTGGTTGATGAAAATTGAGAACAAGTACCCAAGATTGCAGCACCAAACAGTTTTTACATCGATAATAACAATACAAGATATTCGTATTATCGATTATTATTGAGCATTATTTTGTGCTAAGAATTAGACATGATAAGACAACTGGAAGACGGGCTGATACAAATCAGGGGTTGGTTTGTGAATTCCTACGTGCTGATTGAGGGTAAGGAGGCAACCATTATAGATGGGGGATTTGTAGGTGACATCGCTCAGATTGAGCGAGCCTTACGCAGCAATGGTTTGGATTGGCCGAATGTGAAAGTTCTGCTGATGACCCATGGGCATTTAGATCACGCGTTTAACGCGGAAAAGATTCGACGGCTCAGTGGGGCGACGATCTACGGCCATCCGGCGGATCGCTTGCATTTCCTGGGCGAGTACTGCTATCGCGGAATGGCACTTGGCTGTGACTTACTCGAGCGCCTCGGGCGCTTAGTCTTCGGCTATGATCAAGTCACAGTGGATCGCGAAATCGCGGATGGTGACGAGTTGGACATCTGCGCTGGCATCAGAGTGCTGCATCTACCCGGACATACACGCGGCCACTGCGGCTTCTACAGCCATAAGCACAAAATTCTTTTCTCCGGTGATCTATTTGCCAACTGGCTGTGGGACATGCTGCCTTGG
The DNA here is from genome assembly GCA_964443575.1 of uncultured Chthoniobacteraceae bacterium. Classification (GTDB taxonomy): domain Bacteria; phylum Verrucomicrobiota; class Verrucomicrobiia; order Chthoniobacterales; family CAKUMP01; genus CAYUDZ01. The sequence continues at coordinate 4,671 of CAYUDZ010000079.1, forward strand.
CCGTGGCTCAACAGTTGTCCGGAATTATTTCCGGACAGCATCAAAAAAGTCGTCGCGCTCAACCCGGATGGCATCCTCGGCAACCACTGTGGCCTGGCAGACCCGCAGCGCCAGCAGCAGCGCTTTTTTGCTGCGCTTGGTAAACGCTACGCGGACTGATTGCCTGCTCGACTTGTAGTTCTGATTACGAGAGCTTAGTTACATGGCTTCTCACTTGGAACGTGCCA
>CAYUDZ010000079.1:4907-12344 GCA_964443575.1 uncultured Chthoniobacteraceae bacterium
GCGCATACTTGAAAACAATCCAGCAGACCGCTTCACTGGATGAACTGGCACAGCAGTTAGCACCGGATCACAGCCCGTTACCGCCGCGTGTACCTGGCGCGACGCTGGTTACGCCGGAAGCGATTGCCCGGCGCTGGCGTATACTCGGGCAAGCGGCCGAAGTAAAAGCGACACTGTACCCTGACGCAAGTGAACAAAAGATGGCAACCTACGGCAAAAACATCGAGAACCTGATTGGCGAGATTTGCGTGCCGCTAGGTCTGGCCGGTCCATTGCGAGTCAATGGGCTATTTGCCAAAGCCGACTACTATATCCCGTTAGCTACCACGGAAGCAGCGCTGGTTGCATCGTATCATCGCGGGATGTGCGCGCTGTCACAGGCAGGCGGCTGCACCGTGGTATTACTTAACGAAGGTGTGACGCGCTCGCCGGGGTTTGCTTTTGCCGGAGTTGCCGCAGCCGGTACATTCGTCAACTGGTGTGTAACGCACCTCGATGAACTCAAGCAACAAGCCGGGCGAACTACCAGTCACGGCAAATTAATTGACCTGCGGATCACGATCGAAGGCAACCATGTTTACCTGAGTTTTGACTATACAACAGGTGATGCTGCCGGGCAGAACATGGTGACCATTGCAACACAGGCGGCCTGTGATTACATTGCAGAAAATTGTCCGGTCAAGCCAGCGTATGCCTTCATTGAGGCCAATATGTCCGGCGACAAAAAAGCCAGCGGGCAATCGTTCCAATCGGTGCGTGGTAAGAAAGTGACTGCTGAAGCTGTTTTGCCAGCGGAGTTGGTACAGAAGCGATTGCATACAACGGTCAAAATGATGGACAATTATTGGCGGATGTCTGCGATGGGTGGCGTGCTTAGCGGTACCATCGGTGTGCAGGGGCATTTCGCCAATGGCCTGGCAGCGTTGTATCTGGCAACGGGTCAGGATGTTGCCTGTATCTCAGAATCATCGGTCGGGGTGACACGCTTTGAGGTCACCAGCGAGCAGGATCTCTATGTTTCAGTGACACTGCCCAACCTGATCGTTGGTACCGTGGGCGGTGGTACAGGCTTGCCGTCACAACAGGCTAGCCTGAATATTCTGGGCTTGGCTGGAACCGGTAATGCGCAAGCCTTCGCAGAAGTTTGTGCCGCTGTCGCATTGGCAGGTGAAGTTTCTATCATTGCAGCATTGGCCGCAGGACAATTTACCGGAGCACATCAGAAGCGCGCAAGGTGACATCGATAAAACATATGTTTATCTTATTTATTTTCGATTATACCAATGCGGCATTCATGTTTTACTGACAACATGAGAATAGCAGGCGGGATGGAGAAGTGGTGGACCTACCAACGCGAACGCTTTCCATTGTCAGCACACGCTCCACTGGTGCTGGCATTCAGTAGCTGTGCCGTCTGTTATTCGGCCTTGTTGCGTGGCTCTGCAAGCTGGCCGTCATTACCGGTGTTGGGGGTGGCATTTGGCTGTTGCTTAATTTCTTTTTTGCATTTGCGGATTGCCGATGAATTTAAGGATTTTGAAGAGGACTCAAAATTTCGACCCTATCGTGCAGTACCGCGCGGGTTGGTCACCCTGGGTGAATTGGGTGTGCTTTGGGTTTTCAGTGGCTTGATCCAGCTGCTGTTAGCATTGTTGCTCAGTCCGTACCTGGTACTCGTGTTGCTGGTGACCTGGATGTATCTGGCGCTGATGAGCAAAGAATTTTTTGTTCGTGATTGGATTACCAGGCGTCCGATTACCTATATGTGGAGCCATATGCTGATCATGCCGTTGATCGATTTCTATGCGACCTCGTGTGATTGGCTGGTTCACGGAGGAGAAATACCGGAGGGATTAATCTGGTTTGTAATAGTGAGCTTTTTTAACGGCTTTGTTATAGAAGTGGGGCGCAAAATTCGTGCCCCGGAGCAGGAGGAGACTGGGGTCAACAGCTACTCGGCGCTATGGGGAATCCGCAAAGCTACTATGACGTGGCTTGGCTTCATTGCAGTTACCGGAGCCTCGGCTTGCATTGCTGCCAGTCAGATAAACTTTCTGCTGCCAGTGCTGATTAGTTTGGGCAGTATTTCCCTGATCGCAGTGTTACTGGTAGTCAAATTTAACCAAAATCATAAGGTGAAGCTGGCGGGTAAATTTGAATTATTTTCCGGGCTTTGGACGCTGGTTTTGTATTTACTGTTGGGAGTGGCTCCTATGTTCCTGGCAGCGACCCTCGATTGGCTATGAATTATTTGATTCCAGCACTGCAAGCGAACAGTCAGCAGGATGAGTTGGGCGGCAAAGGGCGGGCCCTGGCCAGCTTATCGCAAGCTGGATTGCCGGTACCAGACTGGGTGGCAGTAACACCTTCAGCACTGAAAGCCGGCTTGAGCACTACGCAGTGGCAAAAGCTGACACAGGCCAAAGACGCAGCGGCAGCGAGTGAAGCATTGGCTGGTTTTTCGGCGACCGCAGACTTTATCCACGAGCTAAACACTTACCTGACTGAGCAGTTTCCCCCGGCAACAAGATTTGCAGTGCGTTCATCAGCCGCTGATGAAGACGGTGGCAAATCATCATTTGCCGGTCAGTTGGAAAGCTTCCTGGGCGTCACAAGAGATGCAGTGCTGGAAAGCATTGTAGCAGTCTGGCATTCCGGCTACAGCCAGCGGGTCTATTCATACCGGCAGGAGAACAAGTTGTCTGCGATTTGCCATCCACCAACAGTTATCATCCAGCTGATGGTAAGCGCGGCCGCTTCAGGGGTTGCTTTCTCGGCAGATCCGGTTACCGGCGAGCGACACGTTGTGGTTATCTCGGCAGTCCTTGGGCTGGCCGAACCGCTCGTCGCGGGCATTTACGATGCCGATACTTACCGTGTCAACCGCGCTGCAGAAATTGTTGCTAGCGAGATAGTAGCAAAGCCGAAAAAGATGGTTCATAGTGCTAACGGTGTAGCAGAGCAGCCAGTGTCTGAGACGCAAATTCTAAAACCTGCAATCACTGACGAACAAATCTGCGAGGTGGCGGCGCTGGCACGAGTGGCAGCTGACAATTTCGGCTGCCCGCAGGATATCGAATGGGCAATTGAAGAGGGCAGGCTGTACCTGTTGCAGTCGCGACCAATTACATCATTAGGCAGGATTCTCGACCCGGCAGCGCGTTTGGTACTATGGGACAATAGCAATATTGCCGAAAGCTACAGTGGAGTGACCACTCCGCTTACCTTTAGTTTTGCTGCACATGTCTATCGCGAAGTTTACCGGCAGTTCATGCTGCTAATGGGAGTGACTGAAGCGAAAATCAATAGCAATCAAACCGTTTTTGCATCGATGCTCGGGCTGATCCAGGGTCGAATTTATTATAACCTGTTGAGCTGGTATCGGGCGTTAGCATTGTTGCCCGGGTTCACTACCAATCGCAAATTCATGGAGCAAATGATGGGGGTGAAGGAAACCCTGCCCGACGCAATGATTGCCGATATAGTTGAAGCTAATCGCAAAGACCGGTTTAGTGACTGGTGCGCGCTGGGCAAATCGCTATGCGGCCTGATCAAAAACCATTGGCGACTCGGAAGCTTGATCAAACTATTTTATCGGCGGCTGGATCGTGCACTGGCAAAGCCGCAACCACCACTGGAACAACTGCGTGCCGAAGAATTGGTTGATGTTTATCGTGGCTTGGAAGATAGCTTGCTGAACCGTTGGGACGCGCCACTGGTCAATGACTTTTTCGCCATGATCTACTATGGGCTGGCGCGAAAACTGGTGCAACGCTGGTGTGGAGACAGTCACGGTGGACTGCAAAATGATTTGATTGCCTGCCAGGGGAATATCATCAGTGCCGAACCCGCGCAACGCATGCGCGCAATGGCCCATGCCGCAGCGCAAGATCCGGCGCTAGTAGAAAAACTCTGTAGTGCAACGCTGGCTGAGATTCGCGTGGCAATGCGCAAGCATCCGCTGCTCGAAAATGACTACCATGCATATCTTGAAAAGTTTGGTGATCGTTGCCTGGAGGAGCTTAAACTGGAAAGTCCGACACTGCATGACGATCCACTGCCGCTCTTGCGCTCGATCGGAATGCTGGCTGGAGATAAACAAAAGACCAGCGCTGTTCATGTCAGCTATAGCAAAGTAGCACTGCAGCGTGCTGAACAGAAAATTGATCAATCATTGGCGGGTAAACCGGGACGACGATTACTTTTTCGTGCGGTGCTCAAGCGGGCCAGGCAAAGGGTGCGCGACCGCGAAAACTTGCGCTTTGAAAGAACTCGTGTTTTTGGTCGGGTACGGCGGATCTTTGTCGAACTGGGCAAGCGCTTTTATGCTGCTGGCAAGTTGCATGCTGCGCGCGACGTCTTTTATCTCACAACGGATGAGATCATCAACTTTGTGGAAGGTAAGGCGGTTACTACCAGGTTGCAGGAGTTGGTGGCGATGCGGAAAAAAGAATATGCCGACTACCGGCAACAAGCGGCCCCTGCTGATCGTTTCGAGACGCGCGGGGCGGTCTATGTCGCCAACACATTCGAGGGTCAAGGTGAGCAGGAGCCGGCAGTCACTATTGATGGTGAATTGTCTGGCACCCCCTGTTGCCCGGGCGTGGTGACCGCCAAAGCGCGGGTGATACTAAATCCGCGTGAGGCAACTATTAAAAGCGGTGAGGTGCTGGTAGCGCCGCGTACCGATCCGGGCTGGATCATGTTATTTCCGGCGGCTGCTGCGCTGGTGGTTGAATTCGGTAGTTTGCTATCTCACTCTGCAATCGTAGCACGCGAGATGGGAATCCCAGCTGTCGTCTCGGTCAGCGGGGCGACTTCATTAATCCATACCGGCGACCTGATCCGCATAGATGGCAGCACCGGGAAGATAGCGCTGTTGGAAAAAGCCAGATGACCACCGAAGCTGCAGAAAATACAGATTTCTCTGCGATTCGCTATGCCCAGGTCTGGGAAGATGCAGATGTGCTGATGGCGGCCCTTAATCCCGGCAGCGAAGATATTTGCCTATCAATTGCCTCGGCTGGAGACAATGCTCTGGCGCTGCTGGCAGGTAACCCGAAGAAGGTTATTGCACTTGATCTGAATGCTGCCCAGTTAGCTTGCCTGGAACTGCGGGTAGCCGCGATCCGCAACCTCGACTACCAGCAAGTCCTGCAGCTAATCGGCTCGCGAACTTGCCACACCCGTACCACCTTGTACTCGCGCTGCAAATCCGATCTTAGCCCGCAGGCCGAAGCCTTTTGGGAAGCGCATCGGCATTTGATCGAACAGGGCATCGGGGCTGCAGGAAAGTTCGAGCGCTACTTTAAAAAGTTTCGCTGCTGGGTTCTGCCGTTGATTCATAGCCGCAGGAATGTAGCTGCCTTGTTATCGCCAAAATCTGATGCTGAGCGGATCGGGTTTTATGATCGAGTTTGGAGTAATCGCAGATGGAGTTTGCTGTTTCGACTCTTTTTTTCCCGCACGGCGATGGGGTTACTCGGTCGTGACCCGGCGTTTTTCAAATATGTGACCAAAGACGTGGCGGTCGAAATCCTCAACCGTACCAGGTATGCCTTGACCCGGTTGGATCCGGCCCAAAACCCGTATTTGCATTGGATCTTACTGGGTACTCATCAGCGAGCCTTGCCATTTTATTTATGTCCGGAAAACTATCAACGGATAAAGGCAAACCTGGCGAAGCTGGAATGGCACCAAGCCTCGATCGAAAAATTTCTGGAGCACTACCAGGGCGAGCCGATCAACTGCTGGAATCTCAGTGATATTTTTGAATACATGAGCGAGCGCAACTATGAAATACTGCTCGACCGCATCATTTCCTCTTCAGCCAGCGGGGCAAGGCTGGCTTACTGGAACATGCTGGTGCCGCGAAGTGCTCCGGCTGCTTTTCATAGCCGCATCAAGTGTTTGAGCGGGGTGTCAGAATCACTACACCAGCAGGACCGTGCATTTTTCTACTCACGCTTTATTGTCGAGGAGGTCCTATGAACGCGTGGCTAGCTATTGGCCTGGTTTTGCTGGCACTCGGATTACTGATTGCAGGGGTTCGGCTACTACAGGGAATCACCGGGATAGCTCCTGAGGGATCACGGAAAATCGTTCATATTGGGATGGGATTGCTGACTTTGTCTTTCCCCTGGTTATTTAATGATTACTGGCCGGTCATACTGCTGGCAGCTTTAGCAGTAGTTATGCTAAGCGTGTTGCGCCGGGTGTCAGGTTTGGCCAGTTGGTATTCCGTGCTAGGAGGAGTGGCGAGGACATCGCTGGGTGAAATCTATTTTCCGGTTTCGGTTGCGGTTATATTTTGTTGGAGCGGTGGCAACGCGGTTCTCTACCTGGTACCGATCCTGATCCTGACTCTGGCCGATGCGGTGGGGGCACTGGTCGGAATACGTTATGGCAGTTTGAAGTACACTACTGATGAAGGGCATAAAACTGCCGAAGGTTCCCTGGCATTTTTTGTAACGGCTTTCCTGAGTGCTCATGTCCCCTTACTGCTATTGACGGATGCCGGGAGAGCAGAATCACTGTTGATTGGTCTGACTCTCGGTTTTCTCATCATGTTGACCGAGGCAGCCTCCTGGGAGGGACTGGATAATCTGTTCGTGCCACTTACCAGCTTTCTACTGCTCGACAGATACTTGAACCTCGAGGCAGGCGAGCTGCTGGTCAGGTTTCTGGTCGCGGCGCTGCTGGTTATTTTTGTACTTGTTTGGCGGTCTCGCACGACTTTGAGCCATAGTGCGGCAATTGGGGGAGCATTTTTTGGTTACATTATTTGGTCTCTGGGCGGGTGGCAATGGATGGTGGCGCCAGTCATATTTTTTCTGACCTATGCCTGGGTTGTGCCGCTGCAAGGGGAAAAACAGTTGGCGCGCGATATACATGCGGTTATTCGCGTGCTGAGTGGACCCCTGATCTACCTGGCTGCCAGCAGAGTTTATGAGCAGGCAGGTTTTTTGTACTTGTCGCATGTGACACTGGCTTGTCATCTGGCCAACGTGATCATCTCACGACTCCATCAGGCTGAGTGCAAAAAAACTAAAATCCTGCTGCTTGCGACGTTCTTACCCACTGCCTTAATCATGCTGCCCTGGTGGTTGCTCACAATTTCGAAAGTAAGTTTAATATGGGCGATACTGGCAATTATCCCGATCGCGCTTTGCGGCTGGATCTTTTTTCACACCATCCACCAGGCCGATTACCGCAGACACCAGTTAATTGTCTGGCTGCGGGAAGGTGCATTGGCACCTGCCGTTGCCTTGCTTGGAATGATCCCAATGATCTTGATTCCCTATGAAATGTGACATTCATCTGGAGGAATCACATCTGACAGCACTGAAGAACCGCGATGCGACATTGCAGGTTGGTACTAGTGCAAGCTGCAGTCTGTGGTGGAATCAGGTTCCAGAGTTGAACGGTGAGAGAGTT
>CAYUDZ010000080.1:0-9258 GCA_964443575.1 uncultured Chthoniobacteraceae bacterium
CGGTTTCGTTGATCGGCAACAACTGAACCACCCTGAAACCGATCCCGGCTGCCCATTGGACAAATTCCTCCAGTACCTTGGTGTCACCAATACCCAGGTCATCTTCGCTACGGATCGCAAATAGCGGCGTCAGGATACCGGCCAAGCGTTGGCTGGGATTTAGTTCAGTGCTCACTTGAATAATCTATTATTTGGCTACTGATGCAACAATGATAAATGTTACTCGTGACCGCCAGCCCAATCAGGTCGGCTCTGTAAATGGAACAGGCGCTCGCCGGCCTTGGGTACCAGCAGGGTGCCGGAAGCTTCCCGGCCTTGATACTCTTCAGGGTCGATAGTTGCGGGGTCGCGGTAGCCCAGGTTGATTGCGTGGCAGACTTCTTCCGGGATTTGGCTGGCGAGGGTGACTGCAATCCGTGGTTTTTCCACCCCATTTTCGTAGCTGCCGATCCCGCGCACATGGGTTGAGTGGGCGAGCACACCCCAGGGCATATCTTTGAACTTGTCCCATTGTTTGAGGAAGTAATCCTTACAATGATAACCAATCTCGCGGATCAAGCGGCCATGGACCTCTGAAATTTCGCTGAGGTGAGGTGCGTAGATGATCAACTCGCCACCATCCGCGACCACCGGCTCGAGCTTGTACATGCATTTGCCGGCAACCCATAGTTCATCGTACATCTCGGGCGCACAGGAAAGCACCGTGGTGAACGGTTTTTCCCGGTAATCGATGTGTACTTGTGATGACAGTTCGCTGGCGGCATCCCAGGCGCTTTCCGGGGTGCCGGCAAACAACCCATGATAGCGCGGGCCATCCACCACAAAGCTAAAGCAGAGCTTGTCCTGGGGAATCAGGGAAGCGGCGAAGTCCACGACCTTTCTGACCGGTGTCCACTTATTGCCGATGATCATCGGGTTGGTGACCACGGCACCCAGCCAATGAAAGAAGTTCAGTAGTTCGGGACCGGAGATGCCGGGGAAGAAATATTTGTTACCACCGGAAAACCCGACAACTTCATGCGGGAATACCGGCCCGGCAATGACCAGCACATCATAGTCAAGGATCCGCTTGTTGATGTCGACCGGAACATCCATGTTGAAGCGGCCGCCGGTCAACTCATCGATTTTCGCTGCAGGGATAACTCCCAGTCGGTGCAGTGTCTGCGGCTGGTCCCAGCTGTGGTTGTAGACCGTGACATTGTTGAAGCGGTCTTGCCTGTCCGCTTCTGTCCACTCCATGCGCTTAAGGATAGCTTCCTCAGACATGGGTGGGTGGGTGCCCAGCGCGATCATTATATCGAGCTTTGAAGCCAGGGGTGCAACTGCTTCATGGAAGTGGCGGAAAAATTGTCCGAGCGGTGCGGTGCGGGTATGATCGGGTACAATCATCAGTATCTTTTTGCCGCTCAGGTCGGTGTCGGCACAGATCTGGTTAATGACCTGAGCGACTTGAGCGTCACTTATGCTCTGGTCGTCTTTTGCTAATTGCTTAAATATCATGATACTGATGCTAGTTTAGTCTTATTGGAAATGCAGTGATAAGTTGCGGCCTGCCGTTTTTAAAATTTTCTACTTCTGCGGCGTATTGATTCATCGTAGGGTGTCATTTTAATTCAACTACCTGAAATGAAACAGCCATTTATCCACGACCACTTCCTTTTGCAAACTGATAGCGCCCGCACGCTCTACCATGAATATGCGGCCAACATGCCGCTGGTTGACTACCATTGCCACCTGTCGCCGTCCGACCTGGCAACGAACCGCCAGTTTAACAACCTCTTTGAGATTTGGCTGGAGGGCGACCATTACAAATGGCGGGCGATGCGCGCAGATGGTGTTGCCGAGAGGTTATGCACGGGTGCGGCTGAGCCGTATGAGAAGTTTCTCGCCTATGCCGGTACGGTACCGGTCACCTTGCGTAACCCGCTCTACCACTGGACCCACCTTGAGCTGAAACGCTACTTCGGTATCGATGAGCTGCTGAATACGCAATCGGCACCGGCAATCTGGGAGCAGGCGAATGACATGCTGGCGCGCCCCGAGTTGTCTGTTTGGGGGATATTGGAAAAGTTCAAAGTTCGCTTAATTGGTACGACTGATGATCCGACCGACTCACTCGAACACCACCTGGCATTGCGCGATTCAAAGTGCCCGGCGCGGGTGGTCCCAACATTTCGACCCGACAAGGCATTCCTGCTGGCCAATACTGCCGGCTGGAACCAATGGGTCGACAAGCTGGAATCCGTGTCCGGTCAGAGTTGTAGTTCTTTGAGTATGTTGCTGAGTGTGCTCGAGCAGCGGATGGACTACTTCGCCGAACTTGGTTGTCTGGCTGCTGACCATGGCATCGAACGCTGCCCGGAAATGATTGCCGGTGAAGCTGCTGCCGAAAAGACCTTCGCCGCCGCCAGGGCAGGCCGGCCGGTCAGCTCAAGCGAAGAGGAGACATTCGTAGGGTTTTTACTTGCCTGGCTGGGCGAGCGCTACGCCGAGCGCAAATGGATCATGCAATTGCACCTTGGTGCGATGCGCAATGTCAATGCCGCCTTATTCAAGGAACTGGGTCCGGATATTGGTTGCGATTCGATTACTGATTGCCCGCAGATGCCCGGGCTACGCTGCATCCTCGGCGAGCTATCCCGACGGGGCAAACTGCCGCGTACCATACTGTACAATTTGAATCCGGCGGAGAATTATCCAATTGCTACGATGTGCGGCAATTTCTTTGAGGAGGGTGTTCCGGGCAAAATGCAATTTGGCAGCGGCTGGTGGTTCCTCGACCAGGAGGAGGGCATGACCTGGCAGTTGAACGCCCTCTCCAACCTTGGCCTGCTGGCCAACTTCATCGGGATGCTGACAGACTCACGTAGTTTCATGAGTTTCCCGCGGCACGAGTATTTCCGCCGGATCCTGTGCAATCTCATCGGACGTGACATCGATAACGGGCTGCTCCCTGATTCCATCGATATGGCAGCCAACCTGGTGCAGCAAGTATGCTACGGCAATGCGGCCACGACCTTCAGGTTACACGATAATTAAGTAATGCTTTTCAAGCTGATAGCTATAGGTCAGTTTGCCTGCGGCATGATTAGTATAAGCCAATTCGGCATCGGCCTCGTCAGTGTTTCACAATTTACGGTGGCGGTGTTGGCAGTTGCGCAGTTTGCCGCGGGCTATAATGGGATTGCGCAATTCGGGGCGTTCATTAAAAATCTTATCCTTTGATGTAATATGGATCAACTCATCGCATTTTTTATTCGGACTTGGTTCCGGGTCACTTCGCGGCGGCAGGCCACGCGACGAATCCGTAAACTGACGGACAAGTACCTTGATATGGCAGGCTGGATCAATGATGCCTCCGGCAGTCAAATAATTAAAGTACCATCGATGCCTGGAGTCGACAGCGACATGCGCGAGTGGTCGTATTTCATGCTGCTTGAGCACAATGCCATCGTCAACCGGAGTATCCGCGCGGTGGTCGAGCACCTGGCCACAGGGCAGCCGCTGGCCGCTGATGGCATGATCGACCCCGGCAAAGATGTGCTGCCGGTTGCCAATGCCGGGCCGGAAGCCATCAAGGCCTTCCGTGAATCCTGTGAAAATTATCTGGCGCTGGTGGAGACGCTGGGCAAGTTGTTGCGGGGCACCGCACGCAAAAACCATCCCCTATTCGGGCCATTTGATGCCCATCTATGGCATTGCATGTTCGGCTTCCACCTGATGGTCCACCTGCGCCAGGCGCAGATGATAATTGCCGAAGCGGTAGCCGGCACGCAGGATTAAAGCCCGCGTGCTTTGGCCTGCAGCAGGCCGACGTACTGGGCACGTTCGTAAGCCAACGGGTCTGACACCGTTTTTTGGCTCATCGAGCCACGGAATCCGTCGATTGACTGGTGGCCGTTTTCTTCCATCCAGCGTTCCAGTGCACGCAGCATGGTGGAGACGTATGGCGCACCGTGACGGATAATCGTGGCAGCGACCTGGACGACTTGTGCCCCGGCCAGTAACGACTTAGCCACGTCATCGCCGCTTTGTACCCCGCTATTCAGTGCGATATCTGCCTTGATCCTACCGTACAGCAAACCGGTCCAGCGCAAAGGCAGCCGCATTTCTTCATTTGAACTGAGTGGCATGTCATTGCGGATCACTCCGCGCGTCAGGTCAATGTCAGGTTGCAGGAACCTGTTGAAAAGCACCAGCGCCGCTGCACCGCGGTCGGAAAGCTGCCGTGCGATATTGCCGAAGGCCGAGTAAAATGGACTGAGCTTTACCGCAATTGGTATACCCACTTTGTCGCGCACTTGTTCGAATGTCTCAAATAAAGATTCTTCAACATCCGCTCCGGTGCGCTCAGAGTCCGACTCGACGCGATAGATGTTCAGCTCAATGCCATCAACTCCTGCCTCTTCGAGGCGCACGGCATAATCCACCCATGATCCGGGTGTGGTTGCGTTGATGCTGCCAATCAGCGGCATCTCCACGGCCTTGCGCAACTTTTCGACAAAGTACATGTGTTCACTGGCTTCGCCATGTTCGATTTCCGGGTAGTAACTGGTGGCTTCCGGATAACTCTCACCGCCTACTGCCAGTTCCTCTTCCATCTGCAACTTGTCCAATGCCACCTGTTCTTCAAAAAGTGAGCGAATGACTAATGCCCCGGCTTCTGCCTCTTCAGCTTTCTTAATAGTTTCTACACGATTGGACAGTGAAGAGGCAGCTACCACGATTGGGGATTTTAGCTCTATCCCCATGTACTTAGTCGTTAAATCCGGCATATCTACAATTCAATCTGATCTTGTGCTCGCCTCAAGCTTTAAATCAATGGCTGGACGGATACATTAGGGCCCGTTACGAACCGATGCTCGACCCGTCCATCCGTTAACGGAGGGAACCACACTCTTCAGTGAAAATACCTTATGAACAGATTCTGGAAACTGCTGGATCACCGATAGGCCCAGTTTACTGTGACAATCGACTAAACCATTCTCGCAGGCCTTTTCAAGATGACTATTTCGTATAGCAGTATGTAATTCACAGGCTGTTTGCCTAACTTTATTGACTAGCTCAAAAATCTTACCAGCCATCATTCTATGATAAAACGTGCATTTTATTGCCAATTTTATTGTTTCTTCTGGCTCTTTTGTAGCTAATTACTTTCACAGGAATGCAAGATTCAAGAACTTCAGAAGCAACGCCGTCCGTCTCGATCACCAAGCAAGTCATGTTCTTTGATACCGACTGTGCGGCAGTGATGCATAATATTGCGTACCTCAGGTTTATCGAGGAGGCGCGGACGCTGCTGGCTGGCGAGTTGGGCTGGGAGCTCAGCGGGATGGCGGACAGTGGACTGTACCCGGTGGTGGTGCGTACGGAAGTCGATTATAAGCGCCCGGCCAAGCTCGGCGACGAACTCGTCATCCATGGCAGGCTCGAATCAATCGAGCGGATGCGCTTCTGGTGTAGTTTCACGATCGAGCGTCCGGCTGACAGCACGCTCCATGTCAGCTGCCGGCAAAGCCTCGCCTTGATCCAGGCTCCCGAGATGAAGCTGGTGCGTCTGCCTATTGATTGGCCGGATAAATACCCTGATCTTTACCGTAAGAAATCCTGAGCTCGTATGAAAAGCAAAGGATGTTTTCGAGGTCTTACGCCAACGCGTTTTGGATCTCAACCTACGCAATCCCTTCAGGATTGATCCATCGGGTTGCGGCCATCCCGGGGTAACCCCGCAACCCCGGGCTGAATTACCCAACGCCTTCGGCGTTATAGCCTTCAGGCATATCGGATGCGGGGTGGCTGTTCCGGCCAGCATGACGTATCGAGCGCGTCAAAGTAAGATGGAAAGTTTGGTTGCCAGCCGAGCGCGCGCAGTTTTTGATTGCTGACCGCTTTGCTGGTCCAACCGCGTTTGCGGTTGAGGTCGCGCGGGCCGGATGGCGGCAGTGGGCGGCTGAGCAATGTGGCTAGCTTGGAATAAAATTCGAGCTGGGTTAGCGGGGTATCGTCGGCGACATTGTAGATGGTATTGGTTTCGATAACACTTGCGATCTTGGTGATTGCTGCCGCCGCGTCGTCACGGTGAATCTGGTTGATGATGCGACTTCCTTTGTTTTCGATGATTGCTGTGTCATTCAGGAATTTGTCGAGCAGTACCGAGCGACCGGGTCCGTAGAGTCCGGCCAGGCGGGCGACACAGCCACCCGATGCGAGTGCCTGTTGCTCTGTATCGAGCAGGATTTGGCCGGTTTCACGATCCGGTTGAGCAGGAGAATTTTCATCAACTACCCTGCCATCGGTTTGGGCATAAACCGAGGTGCTCGATACGAACAGGATGCGCGAGTCCGGAAACGAATGACGCAAATTACGGATGCCATCAAGGTATACTGACCGGTAGCCTGTGGCTCCAGTACCACGAGCCGAAGTGACACATTGGATGATCAAGTCCGGCGACTCGACTAAGCGGGCGGTAACCTTGTGTACTGCATTCGGATCTGAAATATCACAGATGGCTGCGGGGGCGCCCAGCTGTTGCAGCTCATCTGCCGAGGTTTGTGAATTGACCAGACAGGCGAGGAGTGAATGGCCGGTGTCGGCCGTGATCAGCTCACGGATTTTGTTGCCAAGGTAACCGGCGCCGACCAGCAGCAGGCGCATTGGTCGGGCTATACGTTATCGACCGACTTCACCTGGCGGCCGTTGTAATAGCCGCAGGATGGGCAGGCGATATGGGGAAGCGCACGCGATCCACACTGCGAACAGGTGTTGAGTTGTGGTGCGTGCCAGCGATTAGCCGCCTGGCGCGTGCGCTGCTTCATTTTTGATACTCTGCGTTTTGGTACTGCCATCTGCTTGTCCTGTCGTTAATTTTTGTCGGGTAAATCTAATTCGTCGAGTGCATTCCACCGATCATCACCGGTCTTTTTTGGGGCCGGATCGCTTTCAACGTTCGCGCCGTGGCACTCTTTGCCACCAATTTCATCGCAGCGCGGATGCATCGGAAGGTTAAGTAAAATGTCTTCACGCATGAAAGGTGTCAAGTCGAAGGTTTCGGTTCCGAGTAAATCTTCCTGCATGGCAAAGTCATTGACGACGATATGCGCTGGAAATGACTCGTTGCAGCGAACACAGTTGAACTCGATATCCACCTCCAGCTTACCGGCAGCAAAAATACCATCATCGGCCAAGCCAACATTGAGGTCGTAGCCAACCATCGAAGCGACCTTGATGCCGGGCTCGTCGAGCTGCAGGATGTCCTCGTTCTCCGTTCCGCAAAGATGCGTACCCTGTGGGTCGATCTGGCTGGTATGAATCAGCATCTTTGCCAGGCGCGGTGATTAGCCTGCTGCCTGCTCCTCTTCTTCCTTCATTGACTCACCACGGTCTTTCATGGCTGCCTTACGGCTCAGCTTGACGCGACCTTTATCATCGATGCCAATACATTTGACCCAAATCGCGTCACCTTTACGCACGACATCTTCGGTTTTCTCGACCCGGAAGTCAGCTAGTTCAGAGATATGGACAAGCCCCTCTTTGCCGGGTAGAGCCTCGACGAACGCCCCAAAGTCCTTAGTGGTGACTACGCGACCATGATAGATCTCACCGACCTCGATTTCCTTGGTCATGCCGGCAATAATCTCCTTGGCGCGAGCCATGGCTTCACCACTGGACGAATAGATGCTGATGCGACCGTCGTCATCGATGTTAATCTCCGCGCCGGTTTCAGCGACGATGCCTTTGATCGTCTTGCCGCCTGGCCCGATGATCAGGCCAATTTTATCAGGATCGATTTGGACTGTTTCGATGCGTGGTGCGTAGTGGCTGAGTTCATTGCGTGGTTGATCAAGGGTGGCGTTCATTGCTTCGAGCACCTTGGTGCGGGCAGTCTTTGCTTCCTGCACGGCCTCGGCCATA
This sequence comes from uncultured Chthoniobacteraceae bacterium, assembly GCA_964443575.1. GTDB lineage: Bacteria > Verrucomicrobiota > Verrucomicrobiia > Chthoniobacterales > CAKUMP01 > CAYUDZ01. Next base: position 7,912 of record CAYUDZ010000080.1, read on the forward strand.
ATTTTGTGGCTGATGCCCGGCAGCTTCAGGTCGAGCTGAAATCCGGTTACTCCTTTTTCAGTACCGCATAGCTTGAAGTCCATATCACCGAAATGGTCTTCGCTGCCCAGGATGTCGGTCAGCAATGAGTAACGCTGCAGGTTGCCGTCGGCTGCGTACTCGGTGACCAGTCCTGCTGAAATTCCCGCGACCTTCGATTTCAGTGGCACACCGGCATCCATCAGGGCCAGTGTACCCGCGCAGACGCTGGCCATGGATGTCGAACCGTTCGACTCCATGATTTCACTGGTGATTCGAATCGCATATGGAAAGTCTTCGCGACTCGGAAGCGATGGGTAAATCGAACGTTCCGCCAGGGCACCGTGGCCGATTTCGCGCCGACTGGCTCCACCGGTGCGACCGGTTTCACCCACGCTGTACGGCGGGAAATTGTAGTGCAGCATGAAATGCTTTGTGGTTTCTCCGCCGCCGTAGGCATCCAGCATTTGCTCTTCTTCGCCGGAAGCCAGGGTAGCGAATGCCAGGGCCTGGGTTTCGCCGCGACTAAATATTGCAGTACCGTGAGCGCGCGGTATCACGCCGACCTCGGCGCTAAGTGGGCGCACATCGTGCAAGCCGCGGCCATCGCAGCGGCTTTGTTTGTCGAGGATGCTGATACGAAATGCTTTTTTCTGCATGTCGTCAAAAGTTTGAGAAATCTCGAAGTCAGTAACCTCAGGGAACTTTTCGCGGATAGCGGTGTCTACTTCTTTGCGCAGCGCATTAACGGCCTTCTGGCGATCCTGCTTCCCGGGGGTGTAGATGGCACCTTCGATACGGTCACCTGCTACGCTGAAAGCAATTTCCAGCAGGTCATCGCGGACAGGCATCAATTCCACCTCACGTTTGGGCTTGCCGGCTTTTTCCGCCAGTTCACGTTGGAGTTCAATGATTTCCTTGACGAAACCGTGGGCAAACTCAAGCGACTTAATAAAGTCATCCTCGGGCAACTCGTCGGCAGCGCCTTCAATCATGATGACGTCGTCGTAGGTGCCGACATACACCAGGTCGAGGTCGCTGGAGGTGCGTTGATCGTGGATCGGGTTAACGACGAATTCGCCATTGACCCGTCCGACACGTACCGCCCCGACCGGACCGGCAAAAGGAATATCTGAAACACTGAGGGCTGCAGAGGCTCCGTTGATACTTAAAATATCGGGATCGTTCTGACCATCCGCGCTGAGCAACATGCTGATTACCTGGGTGTCATAAAAGTAACCTTTCGGGAATAGTGGACGCAGCGGCCGGTCAGTCATGCGGCTGGTTAGAGTTTCTTTTTCCGATGGCCTGCCTTCGCGCTTGAAGTAG
>CAYUDZ010000080.1:9268-12128 GCA_964443575.1 uncultured Chthoniobacteraceae bacterium
CCACCGGGCAATTTTCCTACGGCTGCCGCTTTTTCGCGGTAATCAACTGTCAGTGGGAAAAAGTCCTGACCCTCCTTGACGCTGGTTGCAGATACCACAGAGGTAAATACGATAGTATCACCACAGCGTACAGTGACCGCACCATCGGCCAGTTTGGCAAGTTTGCCGGTTTCAATTGTCAGCGGTACACCGCCGATTTCTCTAGTTACAGATGTTTCCATTCTCTTTTTTTCCTGTTGTAGGGACAGAGAATTGCAACTGTCCCTCGTTCATTTCTTTGTGTTTGCTATGCGGGGACAGATGTAGACCGTGATCGGCTGAGATTTCTGCCTGTCTCCACGGATGTAGTAGTCATACGGATTGTAGGGTTCAATGCTTGCAGTGCACCAATTAGGGTTACAGCCGTGCTGGCGGCAGATTGCCGGAACACGCAGTTGCCTGCTGCAAGCAGTCGCAATGCTTGGTTACTTACGCAGACCTAGCTTGTTGATGACCGCTTGATAGCGGTCAAACTTAGTGCGTTTGAGGTAGTCAAGCAGACTACGACGTCTGGCAACCATTTTCAGCAAACCGCGCCTCGAAGAGTGATCTTTTTTATTAATCTTCAAGTGCTCGGTCAGATGGGTGATCCGCTCCGTGAGCTGGGCGATCTGCACATCAGCACTGCCGGTATCTTTACCGTGCAGCTGCAGATCTTTTATTTCCTGTGTTTCTGTCATTTCTTTCTATCTCTTTATTGGACTGGAGACCGTGGCTGATAACTTGGTAAAATGCAAGCACAGAATGTCAATTTGCCGGAAATAATATGTTACCAGTTCAATGAGAACAAAATGGTGCCCTGAGGTTTTTTCTCAGGGTCGTCTGGATCGGTGGAAACAACACCTGCCCGCCAAGGGTCAGCATCGGGGTCATCAGTAGCACTTTCAGCCCTGGCGCCACTCATAAATTTGGCCAGCCTGCCAAAGAATCCGTCCACTGGTGCTTTTTCCTCTACGATGACGACATCGGCAGGTTCCTCTTCGAATCCTTCTGCATCAGGAACCTCGATTTGAAATTCCTGTGCGGTAAGCGCAGAGGTGAAACCCACGATGGAAATGACTACTAAGGCAAGTAAGGATTTTTTCATGCTCAATAGATACTGTTGGTGAAAGAAATTTGCAACTTAGGAATAAAGTATGTTTCAACAGTCTGCTAGGGCGAATAGATTTTCCCGCTTTTTCAGCATTGACAGGTTGTGTGCTTGTCATTTGGCCGGAATTTTGGCAGGATCTTAGCAAGAGAAGCAAATTCCCCGCGGGTTGAGAAGACCCGATTTGTATTTATGCATGAACTAAGTATCACGCAAGATATCGTCGAGCTGGTAAGCGGGCGAGCAGGTGGGCGCAAGGTGACGCGGGTTGCGCTCGAGATCGGCCAGGTCAGCTCGATCGTGCCGGATGCGATCCGCTTTTGCTTTGATTCGTGCTGCAAGGGAACCAGGGTCGAAGGCGCCGAGCTGGAAATCGAGGAAATTCCCGGTCGTGCGCGTTGTCAGGATTGTGGCAGCGAGTTTGAGCTGGAGCAGCCGTTTGGCATGTGTGCCTGCGGCTCATGGCGGATCAAGTTGATTGCCGGCGATCAATTGCGGGTAAAAGAAATGGAGGTTGCGTAATGTGTGATAGCTGCGGATGTTCGGACCACGATCACGCGAGGGTGACCGTTCTTGATCCTGCGACGGATGGCGAGGTCGCGAGCCACGGCCATAGCCATAGTGCCCATCACCATACGCACTCACATGATCACGCGCATGGTAAAACGATTCAGGTCGAAGAGGATGTTTTGGCAAAGAATAACCTGCTGGCCCAGCGTAACCGTGGTTGGTTCGAGGGTCGCGAAATACTGGCGCTCAACCTGGTCAGCTCGCCGGGCTCCGGCAAGACAACCCTGCTCGAGCAGACGATCCGTGAATTTTCTGATAAACTGCCGGTGCAGGTTATCGAAGGTGACCAGGAGACAACTCGCGATGCGCAACGTATCCAGTCTACCGGTTGCCGGGTCGTACAAATAAATACTGGCACCGGCTGTCACCTTGATGCGCACATGCTGACACACGGCCTTGATGAGCTGCAGCCACCACGAGGCGCGCTGGTACTTATCGAGAATGTGGGCAACCTGGTATGCCCTGCGTTGTTCGATCTTGGAGAGTATTGCAAGGTGGCAATCCTATCGGTAACCGAGGGAGATGATAAACCGGCCAAATACCCGCACATGTTCCGCGCCAGTGAGGTGCTGCTTATGAATAAGATCGACTTGCTACCGCATGTGGACTTTGACGTTGAGAGGTGCATCGATCTGGCGCGCCAGGTCAACCCGCAGATTACCGTAATCCAGCTTTCTGCGAAGACCGGTGAAGGCATGGACGCGTGGTTTGCCTGGCTCAATGAACGGCTGCCGGCGCAGAGTGCGGCTGCAGGGTGAGCAGTGCACGCATCAGGTCGGTAGTTTTTGGTTTGGTGCAGGGGGTAGGTTTTCGACCTTTCATCCACCGGCTGGCAAATGACCTGGGGCTACACGGTTGGGTCAGAAACGGCGCCGATGGAGTCACCATCGAAGTCGAGGGCCGACGCGAGGTACTTGACCAATTTCTATTGCGCATTGGAGCGGATAAGCCGGCTCGCGCTGCAATCCATAGCCTGGAAACGACGACACTTGATCCGATCGGTTATAAGACATTTGAGATTCTAGAAAGTCACGATGATGGAGTCGCTAGTGCGTTGATCATGCCCGATATCGCGATATGCGATGACTGCTTGCGCGAAATGCGTGACCCCACAGACCGGCGCTACCGCTATCCGTTCATCAACTGCACCAACTGCGGGCC
>CAYUDZ010000081.1:0-12120 GCA_964443575.1 uncultured Chthoniobacteraceae bacterium
CACCTGCGCGAAGACCGCCGCCACATCCAGGATAAAGATATCGAGATGCTACGCGGAAAATTGGCCACCCGCTTAAACCTCGAGATGGGTAATACCCCGGAGATCCTGGCTATCGCCTTGCGCATCCAGCCCGACGATGTCTGCTTGGTGCCGGAAAACCGCGCCGAAATCACTACCGAGGGCGGCTTGGATGTGATCCGCAATAAAGATTCCCTGCTGCCGACAATTGCTCAACTCCGTGAATCAGGAAGTAAAGTCAGCCTGTTTATTGATGCAGTGCCTGCACAGATCGAAACTGCGGCTGCGCTCGGCGCACCCGCCATCGAGTTACACACCGGCGCATTTGCCAATGCCACCGGCAAAGCACGCCAGTCCGAACTGCAGCGCCTGGCCAGCGGCGCAAAACTCGCCCACTCAATGGGCCTGCAAGTCAATGCCGGCCACGGGATCAATTACTCCAATATTACTGAAATCCTCACCATCCCGGAGTTGCGTGAGCTAAATATCGGACACTCGATCATATCACGTGCAGTCACCATTGGCCTGGCGAGCGCTATCACCGAGATGCTGGCCTTGATGAATCAAGAAGCAAAATAAGCCGACATTAGAGCGGCTTGAACTATCATTTAACCGGCAAGCCTGCCAACTCCCGCCGCAATAAATCCAACGCACTCTGGGTTGCCATTCTTTTGAATGATTCGCGGTCTGTGCGGAAGCGCCGGGCAAATGCCCTGGCTTCCTGGTCCGGTGCTGCCAGCCCGATAAATAACGTCCCCAGCGGTTTTTCCTTAGTACCGCCGGAAGGTCCTGCAATCCCGGTAGTAGATAAGGCATAGTCACTGCCAGTCACTTGTCGCACACCGGCAGCCATTGCCGCCGCCACTTCGGCACTCACCGCACCATGCCTGTCAATTAATTTCCGATCGACCCCCAGCAACTGTGATTTGAGACGGTTGGCATAAGGCGTCAGCCCTCCCGGGAATACCTTGGATGCTCCGGGTACATTGGTAATTCGATGACTGAGGAAGCCGCCGGTACACGATTCTGCAATCGCCAATGATTGCCCGGACTCCTGCAGCTGATGCACCACGACCTCCTCGAGTGTGCGCCCATCATCTGAAAATATGAATTCGTTAAGCTTCTGCCGCACCAGCTGCGCTATTGCCTGTACTGGCGCTTCCTCGCCCAGCAGCCGCACATCCACTTCTCCCTGGCGGGCGCAGTATCCTATTTCCAGATCGACCAACTTTTCAGCCTCTGATCCGATCTCCTCTTCGACTTGCGATTCACCGATTCCGGTCAGCTTAATCGTAACGCAACTGGCCGGTCGTTCTGAAACTAAATTGGATAGCTTCGGCACAACATAGTTGGCTACCATCGGATACAGCTCACGTGGTGGTCCGGGCAACAGGAAAACGGCTGGTTGCCCGGTATCAGCAGGAAAATATAATCCCGGAGCCGTACCATTCGGGTTGGGCAACACCTCCGCGCCTTCAGGGACCATTGCCTGCCTGGCAATATGGTCGTTAATCTTGAGTCCACGCTCGGCAAAGCGTGCCCGCAAGCGTGCCAGAATTTCGTCATCCCGCAGTAATTGTTTACCAAAAACCTTGGCAGCCGCATCGCGGGTGCGGTCATCATCAGTAGGGCCAAGGCCACCTGTGGTTATTATGAGATCAGCTCGTTCTGCAGATTCGCGTAAAGCATATTGGATATCATCTCCGTCAGGAACAGTTGTCTGTCGCGTGATAGTCAGACCCAACGGTGTAAGTGCTTCCGCCAAATGGGACAAATGGGTATTTTGGACAATCCCGAGCAGCAGTTCGGAACCGGTATTGATCAACTCAACCCTCATCACCACTATTTACTTTCCAGTAACAAAATCCAGTCGGCCAGCATATCGGCGTGAAACTGATCACCGGTATGACGGAAAATCTGCTCCAAATTACCCAGCATTCGTCGCAGGATGATCGCCGGGCTGGCAGTAGCCAGCATCGAGGCTGCCCGTTCCGGTTGCACTTCCTCAAGCACTGAATGAATCTCGCCGGTGGGCAAGATACGACCATTGTGGAATGGATCGAAATACACGCCATCGTGCCTGGCTAGAAAATGCCCCGGTGTATTCACTCCCTCGATTGGCATGCCGGCTCGTTGGCCCACCAGAATGTAAAGTACACACAACGAAATCGGATTGCCATGCCGGGAATCGATCACCGAGGTGAGCAATGAGTTCGATGGTGCATAATAATCGTTAACGTTACCGGTGAACCCTTGCTCATCCGCCAGACAACTTGATATGGCAACCACCCGGCCGGTAGCAGATGTAGCATCATCAAGCGCCATCACCACGTCTTCAGACCACTCGTCGAGGCGCAGTTTATACTTTTCAACCGCAGCTGCAGGTTCAAAGACACGTGCCAACGCCCACATGCTGTCCTCCAACTCATACTCTTCGATGCGTTTGCATAGCTCTGTAAAATCTTTCTGCCGGTCGACCCTTTCGATCGAGGCAATGATATCGCGCGCTTGCCGGGCAACAAAACTGTTGCTGCTATCGAGGAGTTGACGCAAGCCCGGTAGCGCGGGTTGCCCAGTCTGTAGCAGCTGTTTACAGACCAGGTCGCGGGACGCCTGATCGTCATCCGCGAGTAGTGTTTCCAATGCTTTTACTGATGGCTGTTGCATTGCCTCTTAACTCCTGTCTACTGTCAATTCCCGGCACTCGCCTGCGCTTATTTCTGCTCTAATGTGGACCGGTCGACAGCAAATCATACAATCTTCAACCGTATCCAGCCGGCCCTCAAGGATGCCCGGCTGCAGCGAGAATTCCTCACCACAAAATGGGCAAATTATCTCCAAAGTTTCCACTACAATACCTCACCAAGCTCAAGTACCGGGGCATCATTCCATAGATCTTCCAAGGCATAGCGCTCCCTGAGTTCCTGGTGGAAGAGATGGACAATGACATCGCTATAGTCGATGACTATCCACTGGCTGGCCGAAAATCCATCGATCGCTTTGGGTTTCACATCCAAATCCTCCCGCAAGGTATCCTGGATCGAATTAGAAATTGCCTTAAGCTGTGGCTCCGAGCCTGCCGAGCAGACCACAAAAAAATCGGTATAGCTTGAGATCCCACGCAAATCGATCACTACGATTCCTTCCGCTTTCTTATCAGCGGCCGCAGCGGCACACTTCCTGGCTAGTTCCTCAGCTTCGATTGTCTTTTTTCCTCCAGCTTTTATGACTCGTGGTTCAGGTATAGTTTGTTATCTAAGATATACGTCCTGACTGGTTCCGGGACTAGAAAATTTACTGGATGCCCACGGCTTATTTTCAACCTGACTTCAGTCGACGAAATATCGATCAGCCTGCCTATCGATGGAATTTCGGAGTCACGCGGAACTTCAGACCCGGCGCCGCGCGGAAAGCTAGTGAAGGTCACAATTTGGGACAATTCAGCATAGCGGTGCCATTCGCCCAACTTCTCCAGGTTATCGTCACCAATTAAAAAGTACAGATCACACTCCGGGTAATCGGCCTGCAAATCCAGCACAGTGTCAATAGCATATGAAACCCCTCCGCGGCGCAACTCGCGGTCATCGACTATCAGTTGATCTAATCCCGCAGTAGCCAGTTTTAACATCGCCAGACGATGCTTGCCATCTGTCATCTGGACATCCTGTTTGAATGGATTCGTTGCTGCGGGAATCAGGTGGAGCCGATCCAGCTGCAATTGCTCAACTGCGTCCATGGCAAGAACCATATGGCCGGTATGGACCGGATCAAATGATCCACCGTAGATCCCCACTCTCTGCTTATCGCCCTTAGGTTTATCGTACTGCCCGCGCAACATTAAAACCGGTTCGTTTGGCCCATATATTAAACTTCAATCTTCTTCTCCGGTCTGTCCAGCTTGCTTTTTGAAAAGACCCGGCAACTACTCAATCACTTTCTTAACAGTGGCGGGAAAGCGATTGTAGAGGAAGCCAGCCCCGACCAATAGCACACCAAGCACCAGGAAGCTCAAGATGCGCGCTATCGATCCCAGCGCCCAGAGGTCAACAAAGAGTAATCGGCAGCCGGCTACCGCAATAATTGCCAAGCCAAACCAGCGAAACACCCGCTCGCGGAGCAACAACCCCAACACCAGCAATGACGCACCCACCACCGACCAGGAAATTGTCAGGTACAGCCCGCTAGCCAGCGCCACAGTTTCAACATGTACCAGGATCCATAAACCGAGCGCAAACAAGGCCGCGTAGAGCACCGCCAAAAAACTGCTGGTCGGCTGCAACGCTTTACCCTGTCTGCGGAGCAGCCGCTGGGCAATTAATAGCATCACCAGGCCCACCGCATCACCAATCACCAGACCACCGTCACCACGATCGACCAGGAATTGGATCGACGCCAAAAGCACCAGCGCAAAGCCTGCCCATAGACCCCAGGCTTTCTCCCTTACAATTGCCTGACCCACCAGACCCAGAGCACCAAGTGTCAATAGCCAGACTCGATGCTCCGGAGGAACAAAGCCAAATACCCAAGCTGCGGCTGCCACAACCAGCACCGATGGGTACAACAGGCGTACTGCACTTCTAAGCCATTGCCATAGAGAATGATCATACTCAGAAAAGTCCGGTCGCTTGCCTAACAGCTGGGATGCCCCCAGCAACGCACCAACCAACGCGAGGATGCCGCCCAGTTCACTCCACCAGGTACCGGATTCTGAAAACGCCCGCCACAGGCATGCGGCAACAACGATACCCGTCAAAGCTTGCGCCGCCAGCGCTGTCCAGGCTGAGCCTGCCCAACGACCCTTTAGCAGCAGCAGGATGGCAGCGGCAGCAAGCCCCAGCCGGTGAAAATCCATCGGCAGCAAGTCAACTACCAGCACCGCCAGCAACCAAACTTCGGCCATCGCCACTGCCAGCAGCACCACCTGTGTGAGCACTTGCAGGGCATGGAGTTGCGGCAAGCGCAACCACAGCTGGCCGTATGTTATGCTGAACCCCAGCATGATCGCTAACCCTGCAATCGTGGTTGAATCACCAAGTAAGCCAATACCTGCCAGCAAGTACGCAGCGACCGCAGCCAGCAATCCCGCATGGGCCAGTTCGGTAAATTTGATCCAACTGCCACAAACAGCCAGTGCTACCGAAACTGCTAACAGATAAATAGCCGCAGGCTCTGCATCAACTGCCCCAATAAATGCGGCGCTAATGCTGACAACCCCGAAAATTGAAAAAATATACGTAAACCCCGACAGATCCTGCTGCTCCTTGCCAAGCCGTACCAGCTTGCCTGCAACCGCCAGAGCAATTGCCGTTGCCGCACCCGCAATTAGCGAGGTATCTCTACCAACTGCCTGCACAATAACTAATATGGTTGCCAGACCGGCAATCAGAGTCGCCATAGTCAGGTATCCATAACGCCATTGATAGCGGCTAACCAGCGCCAGCACAGCAACCTCAAAGCCAAGTATGACCGGCAAGCTGGCACCGTCTATCACATCAAGTAATCCCAGCGTCAGGACCGCGACACCTTCAAACATAAAGGCTTGGGCTGCCAACTTCAGGCGCTGGCCCGAACGCGCCAATAGAACGGATATCACAACCCATAAGCCACCGAGTCCGAGTGCCCAAACTCCAAACCAATCTCGATTCCATTCCCAGACTACGAAACTACCGAGCACGAAGAACGCCGCATTGTTCAATGCCGCCCACGCAGCCATCAGCTGCGAGCTGGCTCGCTCACCACCCGATCGCAATAATGCCAACGAGAAGACCAACCAGTAACATGCGAGGTAACCGATGGCTGGGCCAGGCAGTAAGGGCTCCACCCCAGTGACCAATTCGGGAGCCAAAAATTTCCAAAACCCGAACATGCCATAGGTGGCAGGCAGTGCGAGGAAGGAAATACCCAGCCACTCGTGACGCAATAAAAAACCAACTGCCGCAATCGTCAGCAGCAATGTTGCAAACAGGGCAAACCCGGAAAGCGGAGTCACGATGCAGGCATAATACGCCAACAGGATCGAGAACCCGGCTAACAACTGCGAGCGCCTGATCTCGGCAACCACAAACATCAGCCCCACCCAGGCCATCAGCAGGACCCCGCATATCAATGAACTTTCCAGCCAACGCAAAGGTTCCACATGATGCGACGCAAACAATACATAGAAACCGCCTGCTAATCCGCCTGCTTCCAGCACCTGTCCAAACTGTCGCATGCCCTGCCGTCGCCCCAACACTGTACCTGCCAGGCCAACACCTACACTCGCCAGCATCAACAATGCGGATTTGGCCAGCGGCCCAAAATTCATAATCAGCGACTGGTACGCATAATTTGCAAACAGCACCAGCGCGGTAATCAGTAGCACCACACCAAAGCGCACCAGCCAGATCCTGCCCAGCTTGAACTCCCAGCCTTCTTCTGCTTCATCAGAAGGCTTTGCTGGCGGCACTGCCGGTGCGACAGGAGACGGAACATGCCGCGGCGGTGAGACTTGTGATTGTTCGGGAGCAGGCGCTTTACTCACAACGTCATCATCCGCTTGTGGTAAATGCGCCACTGCAGATTCAGGTTTCTCCTCAGGCAACTCTGTTTTGGCTTCAGTTTCAGCCAGTTGGTTAATCGCCTCAGGTAATGGCGGTGGCGGCGGTTGCGGCGTGGAAATTTGATCTACCGGTGCCGGCGACTCTTCAGTCTTACTAAGCTCGCGCAACTCATCCAGCTCTGCTGCCAGTTGTTCCAGACGTTTTGCCATTGCGGAACGCTCGCTCTCTAAAGCTTGCAAACGCCGACTGATCTCGTGCTCGTTATTCATAGTGTACCTCGGTTGCTGATTAGACTAACAAAGAGCTGAATACTTACCTAATCGATTATTATTGATTTATATATTGAGTATATCAATTATACTATTGCTGATGAACCTTCACCATTTGGAGCTATATTACTACGTCGCGAAGTATGAGGGAATCGTGAATGCATGCCGCCATATGCCCTATGGTGTGCAACAGCCTGCGGTCAGTGCGCAGATTAGGAACTTGGAAGAAGACTTGGGAGTCGCTCTGTTTCGGCGGCGACCGTTTGCCCTGACCCCGGAGGGACGCAGCCTCTATGAATACGCCAAGCCGTTCTTTGCCGGTCTTGAGCACGTCGAGTTAGTACTGCGCGGGATCCGTACCAGCCAACTGCGCATCGCCGGCCCCAGCGAACTGCTATGCTTTCACGTGCCGGAGCTATTTCAGGAATTGCAGAGCCGCCACCCAAAATTGAGGCTCAAGGTCTTCGAGCGAAACCAGGCGGCAGCAGTCCAACTGCTTACCAGTGGCGAATGTTCATTGGCGGTCACAGTCAAGGAACCATCGCTGCCACCACATTTATCCTCAAAATTATTGGTCAGCCTGCCACTCGCTATCATGCACCCGAGCGGCAAGGGAAAGTTGAAGCCGGTGAACGCCATGCTGGAAGCGGGCACGACACCGGCTCAGGCATTAATCGCCCCGCCACATAACGAAACAATCACCCGCCTGTTCTACAAAGGCCTCGCCCGCCGCAAAACCAAGTGGCCAACCCAGATCGAAGCACTCGGCCGCGAGCAAATTGCTGCCTACGTCAGTAAAGGGCTGGGCTTAGGGCTGTGGACCGGTGCCCCGGGCGTCCCGACACCACAGGGCGTTCGAATGGAAATTTTGGAAGACTTCGAAAAGCTGGAAATCCATATATTCTGGAGCGAGCCACTCAATGAACTCGAACAGGAATTTCTCGATTTGGTCGAATCACGCGCACTCCAGTTTACATAGCTGGCTGCCGCTACCTGTAACTGTCGACCCGTAAATACCAGCCTTTCAGCCAGCGCTTTTCATTGCGTCCTGGCGGCGAGTTAGCAACCCGCTGGGCCAGTACTGCCTGTGCTGAGTCGGCAAATGCATCGGTGGCGCTGGCTGCCGGTTGCATCCCATCCAATACTTGCAACAACCCCCAGCCCTGGCCTTGATAGCGCTCGCTGGCCACGGTGCCTTCCCCCTTGAAATTCACATAATCGATCAGCGCGTACACGCCATTGGGGGTGGACGCCACCTGCTTGAAATTCGCCTCAATCTGCTGGCGTCGGTTAGCAGGAGTTGCTGCCAGCATCTGTGGCAGGGAACGTTCCAGCCGCAAGACCAAAAACTCCGTCTGCTGGGGAATAGTGTTAGCGAGAAAATTGCGGATTTCAGTGCTGCGGGCGCTACGGAATTCTGCCTGGAATTGGCTTTTGGTCGACCACGGACATGGCGGAATCGCAGCAAGACTTGCCGGCAGCGAAACACCTTTGCTTTGCAAAAACCTCAGCAACTCCGGAAAACTCTCCTTGAACCTGCCCTGCTTGCCTGCCGGGTACCAGATGAAATGGCCGATCCCCATCGAGGCAAAGTCCTCACCGCTATTCCAGGCCGTCAGACCGTCGATCGTACCACCGCACTCGTTCTGCCAGACTTTTCTGCCAACTTCCATCGCCTGCGCCCGATCGAGATTGATGACTGCAGAACTGCTCCGGGATTCAGTCGCAGGATTATTTGCGCAACTCGTAAACAGTATAACAAGTCCGAGGATGGCTGGCCGTATCGATTTCATCGGCGACATGATAATTTCTTACAGGCTGCGTGCAACCCATCAATTTACCCAGCCCCGAATAATCACATTTTAGAAAAAAAGTTCAGCTCAACTTTTCTTCTCAAACTTGCGGGCATCCTCGATGGTATCGATACCAAACGCACGATGGGTCGTCATCAGGACATGAATATCTATCCCATGCTCAAGCGCCCGTAGCTGCTCAAGCTTTTCCAGTTTCTCAAGCGCTGTCGGGCGCAGCGTGACCAGTTTGAGAAGAATATCTTTGCGGTAGCCGTAGATTCCAAGATGCAGTAGGGCATTGGCATTGATGGTATCGTCTGTCGTCACGTCCCGCTGGTGCGGGATTGCCGCGCGCGAAAAGTACAGCGCATCACCGGAACGGTCGCGCACTACCTTCACCGCATCCGGGCTGGCAACGTCCTCATCCGGCAAAAATTTCCGGGCTGCCGTATTCATACAGCGCTGCGGGTTATCTAAGAGGTCTTCAGCCAGGCGGTCAATCAAGCGGGGCGGTAGCGACGGCTCATCACCCTGGATATTAATTATGTGGGTCGCATCCTTCAATTTGGCGGCAACTTCGGCGATCCGGTCACTGCCACTCGGGTGTCCCTCGCGGGTTAACGCAACCTCCGCACCAAACTGAAAGGCGGCCTCGGCAATCCGCATGTCGTCGGTCGCAATAATCACATTGTCGAGCCGCCGTGCTTTCATCGCCCGTTCCCATGCGTGCTGGACCAATGGTTTGCCCGCCAGCAAATGCAACATTTTTCCGGGAAACCGGGTCGACGCATAACGCGCCGGGATGACCCCAACTACTGTACCGTCACTGAAATGTCGTGGGTTGCTCGCTGCCATCGAATACGTAATTAACCGAGAATAATATCAACAGCTTCAACGATTGAGTCGGCTACATGGTCTGCCGATTGAGTATCTTCGCTGGCACCGTAGCCGGTTTTTACCAGTATCGTGCCGACCCCGGCGCGCTTGCCACATACCATATCGATGTCCTTGTCACCGATGAACCAGGAGTGGCTGATATCAATCCCATGTTCGCGGGTCGCTTCCAGCACCATCTTGGGTGATGGCTTGCGCCTGGTGCTGCTACTGCCGGGTAGATCCGGGCAGTAGTAGGTTTGCTGGATCACTCCATCGCCCAGCTGTCGATACACTTCAGTCTGCACCGCTTTGAAGTCATCTTCGCTCAGCAACCCACGCCCGATCCCCGACTGGTTGGTTACAATGATTAACAGGTAGCCAGCCTGTCGCAGCCGCTCGAGTGCCTCCTTGGCACCGGCTACCAGTATGACCTGGTCGGGGTGGCTACAATAGTTGACTTCATGCATCAAGGTGCCATCGCGATCAAGGAAGACAGCCGGTTTCATTTCGTGATCGTATTCTTTTTCGGGGCGACGCACTTTGGCCCGTACCGTCCCATGTTTGCCGGTATTCTGGGCAATCCGGATAGTGATCGGGCTAAAGCTCTTCCTATTCATGCAATTCAAAACTTTGCTGCAACTCCTGCGGGGTCAAAGTAGCAGTACCCAATTTCCCGACGACCACGCCGCTGGCATGGTTTGAGATTTCTGCCGCTTCGCGCGCTGACCCGCCAACAGTCAGCACCAGGGTAAATAACGCGATCGCAGTATCGCCCGCACCGGAAACATCAAATACCTCCTGCGCCCGCGTCGGCGTATGATACGGCTCACCCTTGTCATCAAAAAGCATCATGCCCTGTTCGCCGAGGGTCACCAGCAAAGCATCGCAATTCCAATCCTTGCGCAGTTTGCTTCCAACCTCGAGCAAGGCACGGTCCGCAGTCGCCGGATCCTCAGGCTCGACTAGAGGGATGCCTGCCGCTGCGAATGCTTCAGAGCGGTTGGGCTTTACCGCATCCATGCCGGACCATCGGATCGGATTGTGCGGGTTTACGTCGGCTGTGATAATCGTATTGGATCGCCGCGCCAGCTTAACCATCCGGTCAACCAACTGCTGACTGAAAAAGCCTTTGCCATAATCTTGCAAAATCACGGCATCGACACGCTCCATCAGGTTTTCAAACTGTTGCAGAAAATCCTCTTCAAGTTCTGCTGTCAGTGGGTGCTTGTGCTCGCGATCAACCCGTACTACCTGCTGCTGCCGGGCGATGATGCGAGTCTTCATGATGGTCGGGCGACTGCTGTCTGCTATCACTCCCGCCATTCCGATACCGGCACAGTCAAGCAGGTTCCTCAACCTCTGGCCGGCACTATCCTCACCAATCAACCCCATGACATCAGCCGTGCTGCTGAACTCGCGCAGGTTGCGCGCAACATTGGCCGCACCCCCGGGAAAGCTCGATTCACTCTGCACTTCTACCACCGGAACCGGCGCTTCCGGTGAAATCCTGCTGACTTTGCCCCAGATAAATTCGTCGAGCATCAGGTCGCCAACCGTCAGTACCCTGGCATTACTGATTAATCGAATAATTTCCTTAAGTCGGTCTGCTGTCATAGGCCGGTTTTCAATTGCACCATACTGCGCACTTTAGCTGCTCATGTCGATAGCCAAGAAGTAAGCAGCGTGAAACTATCGCTGCTTGGTAGGCTGGTGAATCTCACTGTGCCAAACCGCAATAAAGCGTAACGATACCACCAGTGAGCGGTCGGTACCGGGCATCACTAAATCCATTCGAGCAAATCAATTGTAACATTTTCTCGCCACTCGGAAATTCTTCGATCGAGCTGCCGAGATATTCATAAGCATCCGGCTTGCCGGTCAGTACCCCGGCTGCCACTGGCAGCAAGGTGTGCAAATAGACACGATAAAGCATCCGCATGATCGGGTTCTGGGGAATGGAAAAGTCTAGCACCATAACTCTGCCACCCGGCTTCAACACCCTGGCCATCTCCCTTAAACAGCGTGCCCGGTCCGACATATTGCGCAAGCCAAAGGCAATCGTTGCCACATCAAAGATAGAATCAGCAAATGGTAGCACCAGGCCGTCGGCCACCACCAATGAAGGCAAACCTTTGGCCGCAGCCCGCTCGAGCATCGGTGCACAAAAATCCGCACCTACAATTTCCGCACCCGGACATTTTTTCCGAATCGCCAGAGCCAGATCACCACTGCCGGTCGCCAGATCCAACACCCGCTGCGGGTTGCATGCCGCCACCCTTTTCGCCGTCACTGCACGCCAGTAATAATCGATACCCAGACTCAACGCATGGTTGGCCAGATCATAGCGCCCCGCAATCCCCGCAAACATATCCCGGATCTTCGTTGGTTCCTGCGCATTGCGCCCGCCGCGCCCAGCGCCCGTTCTGCTCAGATTCGGCTGCATACTTTAGATACGTGCTCACGAGAGGATTTGAACCTCCACGGGTTGCCCCATACGATTCTGAGTCGTACGCGTCTACCAATTCCGCCACGTGAGCATGAGCATCACAATAAAATCACTACTAATTCTGATACTGCGGAACACTAAGTAGTAACCCAACCTTACCCGCTGGCAAGCGAATTTTG
>CAYUDZ010000082.1:0-12109 GCA_964443575.1 uncultured Chthoniobacteraceae bacterium
CGTTGGCCTTAACAATTGCTGTCAGGCTCTCATTCCGGCACGTGGCAGGCCTTAAACCGTTTCCGAAGAGGTTTGAGTAAGTATCCTTTTCATAATCGTACTCGTAATCGTGACTTTATCTGGATCCACAGCGTGCAGTTGGTGAATATGATTACGAGCAGGATTACGATTACGAATCCTCATTTGGGCAAAACTGTTTAGAGAAGGTATTAACCCTTCACGGCTGAGATCAATCAATACTCCAATGTATTATCGATCAACCCCGAAGGGGTAATCCTATACAAGCCCGGGGTGAAACCCCGGGACTAGGGAAACACCAGAGCAAGAGCCCCAAAGGGGCGGCCCTAAAAACTAGCCAGGATCAATCCCAAGCACCTCACGCTGCGTCTCGCTACGAAGTTTGTGATTGATCCGGGCTGAGCATTTGCTTTTTAACCAAGTACAGACATTGTGCTGTTTAGTAATGCCATCGCTAAAAACAAATTACCTGCTGACCGCTGTCCTGGCGGGTAGCGTGCTGTCGGCGGCTGCCGATGAGAATGCTGCAAAAGTAATGGTCACAACAGTGGCTAAGTCCAATGCTGCAAAAACGATCCAGTTGTCCGGTAAGGCTACCGCCCGTCAGCAGGCACAGCTTTCGCCGCGGATTGACGGTTTGGTTGAAAGTGTGGCAGTGGATGCCGGTAGCAAGGTTGCGAAAGGGGATGTGCTACTGCAACAGGATGAGGCACTGGCACGGCTGGCCCTGCAACGCGCAGAGCAGCTGGTGGCGGAGGCAAATACCCGCTACTTGGAGGCCAAGCGGCTGCATGAGGAAGCGCAAACTTTGGTCAACACCGGCGGTATCCCCAAAACCGAGGCGGAAGCACGCTCAACTGCTTTGCGTATTGCCAACAATGCGTTGGAACGTCAAAAAGTGGCCGCAAGCGAGCAGGCGGAGCTGCTTGAACGCCATCGCCTGATTGCGCCATTTGATGGTGTTGTCAGCCGCAAACTCACCGAGGTCGGCGAGTGGGTGTCACGCGGTGATCCGGTGATCGAGCTGGTAAGCACCGGGCGAGCCTGGTTTGATGTGCAAGCACCGCAGGAACTGTTTGCCAGCTTGGATGGCAAAATCGAAGCAACAGTCCGTCTTGATTCCGAGCCGCAAAATGAATTTCCAGCGAGCATGGCATCGTTGGTGCCATTAAAAGATGAAAATACGCGCACCTTTCTGCTCCGGCTGAATGTCGATGCCCCGGATGATGCGCTGGTCGCAGGCACCTCGGGATCTGTCATAATTTCACTGATCAGGGATACCAAGGTATTGGTCGTCCCGCGAGATGCCGTGATTCGCCGCCCGGACGGGTCGCGCGCAGTATGGGTGGTCGAAGATTCTGCTGAGGGCCCGGTTGCCAAAGTGCGACCGGTCGAGCTCAGCGATGGGCTTGGTGAGCTCCTGGAAGTAAATGCCGGACTGAAAGACGGCGAGCGTGTTATCGTGCGTGGCAACGAATCGTTGAATGACGGTCAGCCGGTCGAAATCCTGCAGAGTCTGGAAAACGTACTTTAAACGACCGCTATGCTGGATTTTTTAATTAAACGCGGCACCCTGCTGACGGTAGCATTATTGATCATTGTTATCTTTGGTGTGATCGCGGCAATTCGCATCCCGGTGCAGATGATCCCCGATCTTGAAGTCCGCACGATTTCGATCCAGACGCGCTGGCCGGGCGCCACCCCGCAGGATGTGGAGAAGGAAATCCTGATCGAGCAGGAAGAGTACCTGCAAAACCTACCCGGTCTACAGCGAATGCTATCGGCAGCCACCACCGGTGAAGCAGTGATCGAATTGGAATTCCCTTTTGGTACTGACATCAATGAAGCGCTGATCAGGGTCAACAATGCACTTAGCCAGGTGCCGGCTTACCCCGAGAATGTCGATGAACCGGTGCTCTTTACCGAGTCCTTTTCAGCCAATGCCTTTCTGTATTACACGGTGACACCACAGACGGGAAACCCGCGTCAGCTTAACATGAATATGATGCGTGACTTCCTCGATAATGAAGTGCGGACTAAGATGGAAAGGATTCCGGGAGTCTCGCAGGTTGAGTTGCGGGGTGGGGCTGAGCGCCAGGTACAAGTGCTGATCGATACCGCGGAGTTGGCGCAACGCGGGTTGACGCTGGCAGATGTGCGCGATGCGATCCGCAGCCGCAACCGCGATATCTCTGCCGGTGATGCGGAGTCGGGTAAGCGTCGCTACCTGATCAGGACGTTGGGGCGTTTTGCCAAGGTCGAAGATTTTGAAGACCTGATAATTAAGAGCGAGGGTGCAGCGCTGGTCCGCTTGGGAGATGTCGCCGAGGTGCAGCTCGGACATTTCGAAATTCGCAGTAAAAATTATTCGGCAGGTGAGCAGTCGATCTTCCTCGCGGTGCGCCGCGAAACCGGATCAAATGTCATCGACATCCGCAACCAGATGGAGCCGCTGGTTGAGCAGTTGCGCAAAGAAGTCATCGAGCCGGCAGGTATGCGCATGCTGTTGATTGCCGATGATGTGTTATACGTCGAGTCATCGATCCGCAATGTCTGGCAGAATTTGGCATTAGGTGCCCTGCTGGCTTCTGCCGTGATGTTCTTATTCCTGCGCTCGTTGCCGTCGACGCTGATCGGTATCTGCGGCATCCCGATCTGTACCATCGCCGCTTTTCTCGGGCTGATGGTGGCCGGGCGGACGATCAATGTCATTTCGATGGCTGGGATCGCATTTGCGATCGGCATGACCCTGGACAATACCATCGTGGTGCTTGAGAGCATCCTGCGTGAACGCAGAAAAGGGATGGGTGGTATGGCGGCTGCGCTGGCAGGAGTGAAAGCGGTCTGGCCGGCCGTATTGGCGTCGACGATGACCACCATTTTTGTATTTGCCCCGGTGCTGCTGGTGCAGGAAGAGGCCGGTCAACTTTATTCGGATATTGCGATCGCGATTGCTTCGGCGATTTTGATGTCGATGTTGTTTGCGATTACCATTGTTCCGGCGGCAGCCGCCCGGCTGGCAGAGCCGGGAAGCAAGGGACAGAGCATCAGTTTTCAAAAACAATTGCTGGCGGCAATCGGTTGGCTGCTGGCTACCCCCGGCAGGCGGATCGGGGCGGTAACGGCCACCGTGGCGGTCACGGTAGCAGCGGCAATTATACTTACGCCGCCGGCCGAGTATTTGCCTGAAGGTGAGGAACCGAAGACGTTCTCATTCATGATCGCACCCGCCGGTTACAACTTGAGTGAGATGGAAAAGATAGCAGGGGAGTTGCATGAGTTTTTTGTGCCCTTGTTGGATGAAAGTCCGGAGGCATTCGACAGTGGTGCAAGTGAAGCGCCGCCGATTGCGACGCTATTCATGCGGGTCTCGCCGCAGTCATTGATGCTTATTTCAGTGCCAAAGAAGGCTGCGCATATCGAGCAGCTGATGCAATCTGTGGACAACGTCTTTCGCTCGTATCCGGGGATGCGTGCGTTCTCGGCGCGTGGTTCGATCATCTCCAGCAACGATGGTGGCACCCGTAGTGTCACGCTGGATATCCGGGGGTCTGAGCTGACCACATTATACCAGACAGCCCAGCAGGTATTTGACAGGGCACGCAGCATCTATCCCGATGCCCAGATCAATTCAGATCCCTCATCGCTGGTACTCGGCCAGCCATTGATCGAATTGTTGCCAAAATGGGAGCGTGCTGCAGAGCTGGGCTATACTGCTGAAGATTTGGGCTATGCCATTGCAGCGCTGTCGGATGGTGCTTACTCCGGGGAGTTTTTTCTGGATGACGACAAAGTTGATATCTTCCTCTACAGCAGGCAGCGGGCTGGCCAGCAACTCGAAGACCTGCGCGAGATGAGTATTTACGCCCCTGCCGGCGGGGTGGTGCCCTTATCAACGGTGGTGGACTTTGTCGAAAAGGCTGACACTGATGCCGTGCGCCGCGTCAATGGTGACCGCACCGTCACGTTGTATATAATTCCTCCACGTGATGTGGCCCTGGAGACGGCAGTCCAAAAAGTGCAGCAGGATGTGATCAATAGCATGCGCAAGAATAATGAGATCCCGGGAAATGTAAGCGTCGATATCACCGGGGCCAGCGATCAGCTGACTGCTACCCGTGCCTCATTAAGCGGCAATTTTGTTATCTCGATCGTGCTTTGCTATTTGCTGCTGGTCGTCATCTACAAGCATTGGGGGTATCCCTGGATCATTCTGGCGACCGTACCGCTCGGGATTGCCGGCGGCATCATCGGTTTGTGGTTGATGAACTTTATTGGTTCATTGCTACCCCTGCTCGGGTTGCCGCAGCTCAATCAGCCATTCGACATGATCACTATGTTAGGCTTCCTGATCTTGCTGGGCACTGTCGTCAATAACCCGATCCTGATTGTTGACCGGGCTTTAACCAACTTCCGCAGTGGCGGCATGGCTCCGGTCGATGCGGTCACAGATGCGGTAGAGGCACGCTTGCGCCCGATCATGATGACCACCATCACCACGATCTTTGGTCTCTCCCCATTAGTCTTTATTCCGGGTGCAGGAACGGAACTCTACCGGGGTGTTGGGGCGATTGTTCTATTCGGACTGCTATTTTCAACCGTGGTGGCATTAACATTTTTGCCATCATTGCTGACAATTATCCTCGGCTTGCTGGACAGGAAGAGCTAAGCTTCAAGTTGATCCAGATCGGTTCTTGCTTGTGATAAATGAATTGCATAAAAACGTGGCGTGAACGCGACAGTAGAACAATTTGAGATCGACCATATACTGGGCGCTCACCATGCTGATCCATTTTCGGTGCTCGGCATGCATGGCTACGGGGAAGGGCTTGCAGTGCGCGTTTTTCGTCCTGATGCCAAGTCAATTTCTGTTGTTGATGCCGGTGATAGCAAGCGTGACTGGCCGATGCAACGGGTGCACGAGGAAGGCTTCTTCGAAGTGAAAATTGATCGCCGTGAATACTTCGATTATCGGCTAAGGATTGAACCTTGGAATGGCGAACAGCATGAAACCGCCGACCCATATTCGTTCCAGCAAATTTTGGGTGCAACGGATATCTACCTGCACGCGGAAGGCAATCACTATGATGCTTACCAGAAGTTGGGTGCGCACTTGACGGTAGTCGATGGAATCTATGGTTGCACCTTTGCGGTGTGGGCGCCAAACGCCCAGCGGGTCAGTGTCATCGGCGACTTCAATCGCTGGGATGGCCGGGTGCATCCGATGCGAAAATTGCTGGGAAGCGGGATTTGGGAAATTTTTATCCCCGATGTGCAAGAAGGGGCGCATTACAAGTTTGAAGTAAAGTCGGCCCATGGTGCGCTGTTGATCAAAAGCGATCCATACGCATTCTTTGCCCAGCATGGATTGCAGACCGCTTCGTTGGTCTACGACCTCGACCGCTATGTTTGGTCGGACGATGAGTGGATGGAACAACGCAAATCAGCATCCTGGCAACGGACGCCAGTCAGTATCTATGAGGTGCACCTCGGCTCTTGGGCGCGTGTTCCCGAGGATGAGAATCGCAGCTTGAGCTACATCGAGCTGGCAGACCGGCTGGTGCCCTATGTCAAGGAGATGGGGTTCACGCATGTTGAGTTGATGCCGGTGGCCGAGCATCCATTTGACGGCTCATGGGGGTATCAGGTCACCGGTTATTTTGCCCCCACCAGCAGGTTCGGCAACCCGGATGAATTCCGACACCTGGTCGATCGCTTTCACCAGGAGGGAATCGGTGTCATCGTTGATTGGGTGCCGGGGCACTTTCCTAAAGACGCCCATGGACTGGCAGAATTTGATGGCACCCATCTGTATGAACATGCCGACCCACGGCAGGGTGAACATCGCGACTGGGGGACGCTGATATTTAATTATGGCCGCAATGAAGTGCGCAACTTTTTGATAACCAATGCGCTGTTCTGGCTGGACCAGTATCACATCGACGGCCTGCGGGTGGATGCCGTGGCATCGATGCTGTACCTGGACTACTCGCGCGAGGATGGTGACTGGATCCCGAATTGCCATGGCGGTCGCGAGAACCTCGATGCCATCCATTTCATCAAGCGGACCAACGAAATTTGTTACGAGCGTCATCCGGGCATCATGACGATTGCCGAAGAGTCGACATCCTGGCCGGCAGTATCACGGCCGACCTACATCGGTGGGCTGGGCTACGGGTTCAAGTGGAACATGGGCTGGATGAATGACTCGCTGCGCTACATCGCCAAGGAGCCGGTACACCGGCGTTACCACCAGGGTGATATTACCTTTGCGCTGCTCTATGCATTTACCGAACATTTTATCCTGGTGATCAGCCATGATGAGGTGGTGCATGGCAAAGGCTCAATGTACAGCAAGGTGCCCGGTGATCGTTGGCAGAAATTTGCCAACATGCGGATGTTTTATGCCTGGATGTGGGCGCACCCGGGCAAAAACCTGATCTTCCAGGGCTGTGAGATCGGCCAGGTTGCAGAGTGGAATCACGCCGCCAGCGTCGACTGGCATTTGTTGGAATACCCGGAACATGATGGGCACAAGCGGTTGATCCAGCACTTAAACTACCTGTACCTGAGCGAACCTGCCTACTGGTCGCTGGATGATACTTACGATGGTTTTCAGTGGATTGATTTCATGGATGCCGACAACAGTGTCATTTCGTTTGCGCGCTACAGTGAACATGGCGATGCGATCGTTTTTGTGGTCAATGCCACGCCGGTGGTGCGTTCGCATTACCGCGTTGGTTTGCCTGGTCCAGGCTATTACCGTGAGATATTAAATACTGATTCGGAAACCTACGGTGGCAGCAATGTCGGCAATATGGGCGGCATTTGGGCAGATCCCGTCAGTTGGCAGGGGATGGATCATTCTGCCGAAATGACACTGCCGCCGCTTGCGGTCGTCGGATTAAAGCGGACCGAGGGTGTCGTTATTGACTCAACCGCTGCGAGTGGCAGTGAGAAATCATCAGCAACCAGCTAGAACCTTAGTGCAGGGCACAGACTATGCTCGGCAGCTATAATATCAAGCCACGACAGGTTAGGGCATTGATCATCCTGTTGATCCTGCTGCCGTTATTTCCGACTGCGGTGATCATCCGTTTCTTTATTGATTCAGCTCGCTATGAAATTGAAACGGTTGAGTTGAGCCAGGATGCCCTCTACAGCAGCTACGCACGCGTTTTTACCAGCTACCTGAATAACCAGCTTGAACGTGAATTTGCCGATGCTGTCGCAGAAGGGGGGGACGTGGTACGGATAGCTCAGACGATTTCCGCCGAGCGTCATGTTGCTAGTGTTTCTGCGCCGGCGCGGCAAATGAGTTGGCAGGACGGCCGCCAAGTGGAGTCTGTAGCGGGACGCTACCCGCCCGCTGCCGACTCCGGCGCGCTGTGGAATGCAGATAATGATACTGGCAGTTATTTTCGGGTGCTAGCGGTTAATGGTGAGCAGCTGGTTATCCGGCGGAGCACCTCTGATCTGGAGCAGGTCACGGCGTCGATGGCGCAGCAATCGTCAGGGCCGGATATTCAACTGGATATTGTAGCTGCCACGACTACCGGCAGTGAGGTGGCTGAAAGCCCTGACGAAATTGCATTCGATCAACCGTTGGAGTGGCTGGCAAGCGGCTGGAAACTGCGCCTGACGCCAGTGAGCACAGCCTTGCCGGAGGCTAGCATCAATGAGCAGCTGCAACTCTACCGGCAGATTACAATTATCATCCTGGCAGCGGTTTTGTCGCTTGGCTTGATGGCCGGCTTCGGGATTTCGCAGCAGTTAAAGATCCATGATTTGCGCAATACTGCGTTGGCATCAGTCGCCCACGAACTCAAAACTCCAATTGCATCCAGCAAGGTACTGCTGGAAACACTGCAAAATAGAGATGCTGAACTTGACGGGCAGACCCGCGAGTACCTGACCCTGCTGGCGCGTGATAACCAGCGCCTGGCAGTAATCGTAGCTGACTTCCTGTTGTTGGCGCGGCTCGAGCAGCGCAGCTACAATCCCAAAAGGCAACTGATCGAGTTGGATGCTTTGATCACGGATGCGCTTGACTCGATGGCAGCACAGCTTGCCGAGGCAGGGATTGAAGTAGATACAGATCTGGCAGCAGAAATTTACATATCAGGTGATTATGATGCGATTCTGCGGGTGGTGCTCAACCTCTTGCAGAATGTCGTGCGCCACGCTGCTGACGGCAAATGGCTGGGGGTCAAGTTGCAGGCTGCCAATTCCCATGCGGAAATTACCATCAGCGACCGCGGGCCGGGAATCGCACGCTCGGAGTTGCGGCGGATCTTTCGTCCATTCTACCAGATCGATACGACGTTGGCCCGCAATCGCGACGGGGTTGGTCTTGGTTTGAGCATCGTCCGTGAGCTGGTCCGCTTACATGATGGCAAGATTCAGGTGAATAGCTCGGATAAGTCAGGCACCAATTTTTGCCTGCAGTTGCCACGGGTTTCCCTGGAGAATTGATATTTGAGTTATTCCGAAACTGGCATTGCTTTGATGTGCAGCGTAGTTATATTCATCAACTTGCAATTCCGATTTTAAAGTATTTACCATGCAGATCCTGAAAGTTATTCTTATCATCTTAGAAGTCATCCTGCTCTTCAACCTGCTGATTGTGGTCCACGAGCTGGGTCACTTTCTGGCAGCCAAGTGGCGTGGCCTGGTCGTTGAAAAATTTGGCATTTGGTTTGGTAAGCCACTGTGGAAGAAGACGATCGGTGGTGTCGAGTACAGCCTTGGGACGATTCCTGCCGGCGGATTTGTGGCCTTGCCGCAGATGGCGCCGATGGAAGCGATCGAAGGCAAGAGCGACAGCGACAAGCAAACGCTACCACCGGTTTCACCGCTGGATAAAATAATCGTCGCCTTCGCGGGGCCATTATTCAGCTTTGGGCTGGCATTTATTTTTGCCGTCATCGTCTGGGTTGTGGGCAAGCCGGTGGCGCAAGGGGAAGCGACGACTACGATCGGCTATGTTGTTGAAGGGGGACCTGCTGCCGAAGCCGGTTTAATGCCGGGGGATAAAATTCTGACCGTGGATGGTGGTGCTGTTGAGCAATTTAGCGGCATGGACGACAGCGTTACCTGGCAGGTGATCCGTAGCGAAGGCGAGACGATTCCTTTTGTGGTCGAGCGCGCTGGCCAGCAGCTGGAAATTGCGATTCCTGCCAAGACATCCGAGGAGTCGGGTTGGTGGAAAAGAAAAACATTACGCCAGGTACAGATTTACCCCGAGACCACTCCGGTTGTCGGCAAAATACTACCCGGCTCGACAGCAGCCGACGCTGGCTTACGGAAATATGACAAAATCCTGAAAGCGAACGGTCAACCGGTTTACCACTTCCTGTCGCTGGCGGAAATCCGTGCAGCGGCAGGCAACGAAGCGATCGAGATCGTGGTTGAACGCAAAGGCGAGCAGCAGACGTTATCCTTGCTGGCACCGGGTCTAGTGGTCGATTCGATTATGTTCGGCAGCCCGGCTGCCAAAGCCGGCCTGCAGTCAGGCGATAAAATTCTAGCTGTTGATGGCACAGCAGTACACTCCCGCAGCGATGTTTCGGAGGTGGTCAAAGCCAATCTTGGGCGCGAAATTCCAATCAAGGTTGAGCGGGCGAATTCAGGTGCTGAGGAATCGGTTAGCCTGAAGCCGCTGATAGCCGAGAGCTCCGATGGCACCCGTAAGCCATTGATCGGGATCGAGTGGCGGCAGGAAATTGAATGGGAGCAATGGGGTGTCAGTGGCGTAGTCAACCCGAATCCTTTGACCCAGATCGAAGATAGCCTGAAAACCATTACCAAGACACTAGGTGCCGTCTTTTCGTCCAAGTCCGACGTTTCATTGCAGCACTTAAGCGGGCCGATCGGCATTTTTTCGATCTACTATCGCATGTTCGAGTCCGACAAAGGCTGGCAGCTGGCGCTGTGGTTCAGTGTGGTACTCAACGTCAACCTGGCAGTACTCAACCTGCTGCCCTTGCCGGTGCTGGATGGCGGGCATATAACTATCGCCCTGATCGAGTGGATTCGTCGCCGACCAGTCAATATCAGGATCCTTGAAGTCGTGCAGACCGGCTGCGCCCTGTTGCTGATCGGGTTCATGCTCTACGTCACATTTTACGATGTGAGTGATCACCTTGGCGGGCCGGGTGATATAAAATTTGTTGAGCCGGATGCTTCGGAGGTGCAAGCTGCCGGAGATGACTAACCATGAGTGCGACCGTCGAACAACCTGCTAAGTATTGCCAAAGCCCGTACCGCTACGCGCGCCGTCAGACCCGCGAGGTGAGGGTAGGCAATGTCGGGGTGGGCGGTAACAACCCGATCCGTGTGCAGTCGATGCTGACTTGCGATACCATGGATACTGAGAAGTGTATTTCTGAGAGTCTGGCACTGGCGGAGGCAGGCTGCGAAATTGTCCGCATCACTGCGCCAACAGTCAAAGATGCGGCTAACCTTGAGCATATTGTCGCCGGGGTACGCGCAGCAGGCAGCGAGGTCCCCATCGTGGCGGATATCCACTTCAAACCCAAGGCCGCGCTCGAGGCTGCCAAATGGGTGGATAAGGTGCGCATCAACCCGGGCAACTATGCCGACTCTAAAAAGTTTAAAGTACGCGAATACACCGATGAAGAATACGCGGCGGAAATCGAGCGCATCCGCGAACAATTTGCCCCGCTGGTCGAGTTGTGTCAGCAGCGCGGGATTGCGATGCGCATTGGCACCAACCACGGCTCGTTGAGCGACCGCATCATGAACCGCTACGGTGACACGCCGCTGGGTATGGTCGAGAGTGCACTGGAATTTGCGCGTATTGCCCGCGACATGGACTACCACAGTTTTGTCTTCTCGATGAAGTCGAGCAACCCGAAGGTGATGGTGAATGCATATCGCCTGCTGGTGGCACGGCTGAACCAGGAAGGCCCCGATTGGAACTACCCGATCCACCTCGGGGTCACCGAGGCCGGCGACGGCGAGGATGGTAGAATCAAGAGCGCCATCGGGATTGGTTCGCTATTGGAGGATGGCATCGGCGATACGGTTCGGGTTTCGTTGACCGAAGATGCGGTGCACGAGATCCCGGTAGCCAAGGCGCTGGTTGCCAAGTTTAACAACCATGAGGTGGCGGCTGCTGACCTGGATGATGAGCCGCTGCTGTCATTCGATCCCTATGTTTTCGAAAAACGTACCAGTGAAACACTTGCCGTAGGTGACACGCAGGTCGGTGGTGAGGAACTGACCCGGGTCGCCACGACCCGTGACCGCTACGACCGGATCGCCCATAAGATCGACCGCATGGGCGACTTTAAGCCGGAGTTTGTTTACGAAGACAGCGGGGTGGTGGAACTCGACCCGCGCGATGAGCAGGCCGTAGCTGCTGTCAACTCGGCGGATGAAGCGCAGCTGGTGACAGTGGCTGATGGCATCGACTTGCCGGCTATTGTTGCCTACCGGTTGCTGGCGGCGCGGGTTGACCCGCGTCATCCAATCCTGCTCAAAGATACACTCCATCCTGAGGCGGCGGCCGGCCGTGAGTTTATCGACTCGCTGATCGAGGCTGCCAGTACCATCGGCTCATTGCTTTGTGATGGCATCGGCGACGCGGTGCTGGTGCGCGGCGAAGAGGCACCCGGTCAATCATTACGGTTGGCATACAACACGCTGCAGGCTGCTGGTACCAGGATCTTCAAGACCGATTACGTCGCCTGTCCGTCGTGCGGCCGGACGCTGTTCGACCTGCAAACAACCACGGCTAAGATTAGGGCGGCAACCGAGCACCTCAAAGGGGTTAAGATTGCTATCATGGGATGCATCGTTAACGGGCCGGGTGAAATGGCCGATGCCGACTTCGGCTATGTCGGCGGCGCACCGGGGAAAATTAACCTCTATGTCGGTAAAGAAGCGGTCAAATTCAATATTCCCGAAGCGGAAGCTGTCGACCGCCTGAAAGACCTGATCGCCGAGCACGGTCGCTGGGTTGACCCGGAAGGGTGATATGGTGATTTGAGCCGGCTTCAGTCATAGCCTGAGCTTTTCGACATTCAATGTTGGGTGTTGAACGTTGGCTGTTGAATGTTCGATG
>CAYUDZ010000083.1:0-5878 GCA_964443575.1 uncultured Chthoniobacteraceae bacterium
GATTCGAAGATCGACGGCATCTACGGTCCGGACACCAACCGCGCCCTGGCAAAGTTCCAGTGGCGCAACAGCCTGCCGGTGACCGGCATCCCCGACCCGCCTACTTTGGATGCACTGGGCGTGCAATTCGAGGCGGTAACCGGAACCGAATGGCAGCCAATGGAAAATTATCCGCGAGCCACAGCAGTGGAAACCTACCGCGGCGTCCTCGTCGAGGAACCCCCGCCTGCTCCACGCAGTGAGACCGAACCTCCATACGCTTGGTAGCAGACGCCAACCTCTCGACCCCACCCTCCCGGATGATTTCCCGCATCGCACTGCTACTATTCGCCCTGTTTCTATGCTACCTTGTTTGCCTGTTGCACCCAGCGAAGCGAGAAGGCTCGGCTTGATACTGCAAGTAAGCGCTGACTTAGCACGTGTCTTGCTCTAAAATTCTGTACTCATGAAACCGTACTGTTTGCTGTTCGTCGCACTGCTGTGGGCTCAGGCTGCAATACCAGCCGATCAGCCAACCCGTGTCACTGTGACTTCTAAAATCATTGCCTCTGAGATCGAACCAATCGGTGCCAACCTGACAACGATCACCGGCGGCACCAACTTCGCGATCAACAACCATGTCTGGAGCAGCGGATTCGAACCCGCCTCACTGCGCAAAATGGTGCGCATCAACCGCGCGGCAGAAAATTGGTTCGAATGGGATGGTGATGGCGGACCGGGATACTGGAACCTGGCTTGGAGCGGCCTGTTCAACGGTGCCACGGTCCGCTTTTACCGGATCGTTGACAGCAATGGTCTACCGCTGGACTATGGCGGCGACAACGACATGAACAACACCAGCGGGGCCAACCATGTCGTCTTCCTTGGCGAGGCACGGGTGCCACTGCCAAATGCTCAATTGCCGGACGGCGGTTATCTCGTCAACGACGACCGCGATG
Source organism: uncultured Chthoniobacteraceae bacterium (assembly GCA_964443575.1). Classification (GTDB taxonomy): domain Bacteria; phylum Verrucomicrobiota; class Verrucomicrobiia; order Chthoniobacterales; family CAKUMP01; genus CAYUDZ01. Next base: position 939 of record CAYUDZ010000083.1, read on the forward strand.
GCAATGAGCAAAATAACATGGCCAGGGTTTTCCTCGACCGTTACGACCTCAACTTACGCTTTGGTGATTACGCCTACCTGCACCATCGCACCTTGCGGATCGGGTCGGATGCCAGCCCTCCCGATTTACGCCAGCATTATTCGGGTGATCGACCATTCTTTGATTCCGGCGGAATGGAATGGCACGGCCAACTGGTAGAACACCCGCAGCCGCTGCCGGAGTCATTTACGGATCATGGCGACTCCTGCTTGCATGCCAAATTCGCTGACGACGGTGAGATTACCCTGCAGCAATACGTTTATTACAAATTGGATCAGGGAGAAGGCCAATGGTACAGCCAACTGACCCCCGGCGCCCGCTACGAGGTTTCGGTCTGGCTGCGCCAGCAAGGCTTAGGCAACGCTGGTCGAGCCCGCTTCGTCTTCAATACCGCCAATGATGACTACCGCGCTCTCAGCCAGCAGGAACCGTGGCAAGTGACCGGTGACTGGCAGCAGTTCACCTACGAGTTCACCGCACCCGAGTACCCACAGGAATTAAGCCATCACATCGGCCATGGCCTCGAATTTACCGGCCCTGGCGATGTCTGGATCGATAATTTCATCCTCTATCGCAAGGACAAAGAGCATGATTACAAACCATTCGGCCCGCACGCCAATAGCTTCGATCCGCTAATGCAAGCCATGCCGCCAACCGGCAAAAAACCGGCGATCCGCTTCTATGGCACAATTTTCCATGATGCCTCGATTGCCAGCATGTTCACCAATTACCCGGACAGTGGTTGGAACGTGGCCTGGAATATGGGGTATAAAAACGCGTCGGCGATGTCAATTGCCCAAAGCCTGCAATGGGCTTACCAGACCGGCGATTCGCCGGCAACCCGTGCAGTGCCCTACCTGACCTGCATCGAAGAATATACCGAAAAGGAATGGCTGGCTCTGATCGAGTACCTCGGTATCCCATTCGATCCCGCCAAGGACAGCCGTGATGACAAACCCTACGCCTGGCAACGCTACCAGTACCGCGGCCATGGCACACCCTGGACCGATGAGTTCCGCGAGATCATCGTCGAGTACGGCAACGAAACCTGGCACAACGGTGCCGGCGGCTACGGCTGGCATGGTTGGGGGCCGCCTGATTTCGTCCACCATGGCGGCGAGGAGTACGGACTATTTGCACGCTACATGTTCGAACAGCACGTGATGGCCATGCCGGAATGGAAAAAGTATAACCTTGGCAACAAAATCAAATTTCTGCTGGGCGGCAACTACCAGGCCAACCTTGAGTCCGAGACTGCCTACGGTGAAGAGGCGATCCAGAGATTCCCACAGGCTGGCTATATCGGCCACGCCAATTATGTCGGCCCGAAATGGGAGACTGCCGATGCCGCATCCGACCAGTTCAATGACGCCGGACTGCAGGAAACCTTGATCGCAAGGGTCACTGGAATCGGCAAAGTGATCGATGAGGCGGCCGCCGCCCGCGACCAGTTGGCCAAGCGCGGCATCGATTACGAGTTGATTGCTTACGAAGGCGGACCCAGCGGCTACTGGCAAAACAAGGACAACGAACTCATCGATGAACTCTACGGCAAGTCAGCAGCCATGGGACTGGCCGCACTCGATGCCTGGCTCTACTCCAGCAGCCTGCGATTCAAGCACCAGTGCTACCTCGGCTTCTCTTCCGGCAAATGGTGGTCGTCGCATACCATGCCGGAAGCCGGTGGCTTTCGCCCCCATGTCGGCTGGCTACTGCTCGAGATGCGCAACCGCTACGCCCCCGGTGATCAAATGCTGGATGTGGAAATCGCCGACTCGCCGACGCTACGCCGCGGCACCGATGAGATCCCGCTGCTGGCCGCCTATGCCATCCAGGGCGATAACACACTCGCCTTGTTCCTGCTCAATCGCAGTCTTGATCAGTTTATCCCGGCAACCATCGAACTGCCGATCAAGCAGGCCAAAAAGACAACCCTGCATAAGCTCACCCGCAGCGATGGCTCACCGGTCCGGCCCAGCGACAATAACCTCAAGGAGACCAATGTCATCATCACTTCGGTGCCACTCGGACCACTCAAGTCCAACTCGTTCCCGGTCAATTCCACCGCCGGCGCCACCACCAACGGTCTCCCGCCAAGCAGCGTCTACCTTTACGTGTTCGAATAGTAAATCAGCCGACCGTAACCACGTTGCTTGTATTATGCTCAGCTGTAATATTTGTTCTCAGATTCACCGAAGTCCTGTCCAATGACCACCACTTCCTGGCAGCAGCCCCCCTATTTGGACTAACGGGACGCAATGTGATTGTTTGATAGCCAGCCCGCACATGAAGCTTGGTAAGTAGTTGCCAGTAGGGTCTAATTATTTCTATCGATAGGTGTTTTTTGGTCTGGTGGGCATCGTTGGCCGCGCACAGGCAACAGACATAAGAATAAAAAAATTAAAACCTAGTATTGCCATCTTGGAGATTTCCACTAATTCACTTCTTGCGGATTACCGCGAAAGAAACTTCTACAGAACAAAATGAGTGATATATCAAAGTACAGGAATATTGGCATCTTTGCGCACGTTGATGCCGGCAAGACAACAACCACCGAACGGATTCTCAAGCTGACCGGAAAAATCCATAAGATTGGGGAGGTCCACGATGGTGCGGCAACCACCGATTTCATGGAGCAGGAGCAGGAGCGCGGGATCACCATCCAGTCGGCAGCCACGACTTGCTTCTGGGATGATCACCGCTTCAATATTATCGATACCCCCGGCCACGTGGATTTCACCATCGAGGTGTATCGCTCACTCAAGGTGCTCGACGGTGGCATCGGCGTCTTCTGTGGTTCCGGCGGCGTCGAACCACAATCGGAAACCAACTGGCGCTACGCCAACGACTCGGAAGTAGCCCGCATCATTTACGTCAATAAACTGGATCGTGTCGGCGCTGATTTTTACCGGGTAGTCAAGCAGGTCAAAGAGATTCTGGCTGCCAAACCACTGGTTATGGTACTGCCGATCGGCACCGAAAGCGACTTCAAGGGAATTGTCGACCTGCTGACGCGTAAGGCCTGGATCTGGGATGATTCCGGTGATCCGCAAAACTATACCATCGAAGATGTCCCTGAGGACATGAAGGATAAGGTCGAGGAGTACCGTGCCGAGCTGATCGAAACTGCTGTCGAGCAGGACGATGAGGTCATGGAAGCATACCTCGATGGCAAAGAACCAGATATCGATACTATCAAAAAGTGTATCCGCAAGGGCACCATCGCGCTCGATTTCTTCCCGACCTATTGCGGCTCATCATTTAAAAACAAGGGCGTACAAAACATTCTCAACGCCGTCGTCGATTACCTGCCCAGCCCGACTGAGGTTAAACCGCAACCTGAAGTGGATATGGAAGGCCATGAAACCGGCGAAGTTGCTATTGTCGATCCGGCTAAGCCACTACGTGCGCTGGCCTTCAAGATCATGGAGGATAAATTCGGTGCCTTAACCTTCACCCGACTTTATTCCGGGAAAATCAATAAGGGAGATACCATCCTCAACACTGCTACCGGCAAAACCGAGCGCATCGGTCGCCTGGTGGAAATGCATGCCGACGACCGTATCGAACTCGATTCCGCACAGGCCGGTGACATCGTCGCCCTGGTGGGTTTGAAGAATATCCAGACCGGTCACACCCTCTGCGACAAGGACAAACCTGCCACCCTCGAACCAATGGTCTTCCCTGATCCGGTTATTTCCGTCGCAGTCAAGCCGATCGATAAAGCCAACGCCGAAAAACTCGGTGAAGCACTCGGCAAAATGGTCCAGGAAGATCCTTCGTTTCACGTCGAAACCGACCAGGATAGCGGCGAAACAATCCTCATGGGGATGGGCGAACTGCACCTCGATATTAAGGCGGACATTCTCAAGCGTACGCATATGGTGGAAGTCGAAGTTGGTAAGCCACAAGTCGCCTATCGCGAAACTATCACAGTGCCTACCACCGATACTTACACCCATAAAAAGCAATCCGGTGGTTCCGGCCAGTTTGCCAAGGTCGATTACATTATCGAGCCAAATGAACCCGGCGAAGGCTTCTTCTTCGAATCAAAGGTCACCGGTGGTAACGTCCCCCGTGAATACTGGCCGGCCGTGGAAAAAGGCTTTAAACTGAGTATCGAACAGGGCGTACTGGCTGAGTATCCATTGGTCGATGTGAAATTCACATTGCTGGATGGTGGCTTCCACCCGGTTGACTCATCTGCCGTGGCATTTGAAATTGCAGCCAAGGCCGCTTACCGCCAGACGCTGCCAAAATGCGGCCCGCAGATCCTCGAGCCGATCATGAAACTCGATGTCTTTTGCCCGCAGGATAACCTCGGCGATGTCATCGGTGATTTGAACCGCCGCCGCGGTATGATCATCTCACAGGAAAATACCCCGACCGGTGTGCGGGTTAAAGCCGAGGCCCCGCTCAGCGATATGTTTGGCTACATCGGTGACTTGCGCTCGATTACTTCGGGACGCGGCCAGTTTTCCATGGAATTTGAAAAATACTCACCCTGCCCGCGCAATGTCGCCGAGGAAGTCATCGCCGAAGCCAAGAAGCGCAAGGAAGAAAAGGCCAAGTAGTAATCCAACCATACAAATCTGGCAGTAAGCGACACGCAACTACTTCTGTAAAAATCGCAAATCCAAAGCCCCCTTGCCGTACTGCGGGTCATTACCTGTCGGTCCGAGGTCGGTGGAATTTGCGATGACCAATTCTGCAGCCTGCGTTGCACTTAACGACGGATACTGCGACATCACCGCCGCGACTGCTCCACTGACCAGCGGGGCGCTGACCGAAGTGCCGCTCATCTGGACTAGCCGCAAATCCGGCCAGGCCGCCTGCACGTTGTAGCCGGGTGCCGAGATATCGAGTGTCTCACTCTGGTTCGAAAATTCCAAATGCTCACC
>CAYUDZ010000083.1:5888-12082 GCA_964443575.1 uncultured Chthoniobacteraceae bacterium
CCGCCGCATCGTGGGCACCCACTGCTATGACGCCGTCGTAGGCTGCCGGATAAGCCAATACCTGCTGTCCGCTGTTGCCTGCCGCGGCAACCACCACCACCTCATTGGCCAACGCGGTGTCGATCGCCTGCTTGAGCACCATGCTGTCACCGGCCGACCCCAGGCTGAGGTTGATGATCTGGGCACCGTCATCGACTGCCTGTAACACGGCCGCAGCCACAGTAAAGCTATCCGTGGTGTAACTGCCATCCATCACCCGATAGCTCAGCAGCTCGGCTGCCGGCGCGATCCCCATCGCCTGCCGGTTCTCTCCAACCGCCAGTGAGGCGACTGCTGTGCCGTGGCCATAGGCCAGTGCATCCGGGTCGGAATGAGTCGTCTGACCACTGGTGAAGTCGAGTTCAATGATCGGCTCAGCACCAAAAGCAGGGTGTGGCGCGATCCCACTATCGATCACCGCCAGCTTGACCCCCTGACCCCAGGTCAAATTATCACCGTCGATACCCAACCAGTCCAGGAATCCCGGCCCAAACGCCACCGCATCAGACTGCACCGCCACCTCCGTCGGCGGCGGCACCGGGATTTCAACACTAAAATTCCATGCCAACTCTCCGTCTTCGCCGATGGTTCGTGGCAGACTTCTGAGTGCCTCGATCCCATCGAATTCCAGCCGCAACATAGATAAGTTATCGATGCGCCCGATAATCCGCAGACCGGCCAAGTCGTCGCGTGCCAAAAACTCCCGGTACGCCTGAGGTGATGAAAACCGAACCAGGATTTCCCCGGGAATGGCTGCCTGCAAAACTTCAGCAGTAATTTCAGGAAGCTTAGAGTCTTCTCCCGCCGTGCTGTCGCCCGCCTCGTCAAAGCCCAAAGTATCCCAAGGCTCAGCCCTCTGCGACAGTGGTGGCCGGTCACCTGTTTGCGGATGCACCACTTGAGCCTGTAGCCCCCCGTCAATCCTGCCAGACCAATCCATGACCTGCTGCACCACATAGCCTGCTAAAAAGGCCACCCCAACAATTATTATCGGCCATATGATGTACTGCACTCGCATTCGTAAAATAATTAAACACTACACCATACCACGAGTCGTGCAGATATTACACCCAGCCCTTAGCTTACTCCAGCTGCTGCTCCAGGCGCTCGAGGGCTGTCACCACAAATTGCCGTTGGGCAGGCGGTAGAGACTGATCTTGAGCCAACTCACGGAACAGCACCAATGCCTGCTCCCCATGACCCGCAGAAGCATGGGCCTGCGCCAGATAAACCTTGTAGCGCGCGGAGGGTGCCTGCTTGCTTTCTACCAAGCTGACCAACTTCTCCAGCGCTTCGATTTCCGCCTGCCAAGCCTTGGCGGCACGAGCCGCGCGGGCATGCAGGAATAGCAAGGGTCCATCGACCGAGCGTCCGCGAACCAACTCACGGGTCAGGTGCCAGGCATCACGTCCGCGTCCCTGCTCGATTAGCGCCCGCGCCCTGAGCCTGGCTGTTTCACCGTCGCGAGTTCCAACAGTTGAGGTTAGCTGGACAACTTTCCCCCACTCCCCGTACTCTGCTGCAAGTAATGCCTGTAGGGCGTTCTTTTCGCCCGCATCGAGTTCCTGATCCAGTTTCCCGATCTGGGCGGCAGCAGCCTGTAGCTTCCCCAGATTAAGCAACCAGCGCACCTGCGATGCCGATGCTTTTGCTCCGCTCAGCTGCCATGCGTTAGGATCAGCTCGTCGCTGAAACAGGCAGCCGCTGGAGCCAACCCATACCGGATTCCAGTCACTACTTTTTACTAAATGATCCAGCAGCGACAACGACTCCGCAGCGGTACCAAAAAAACCAACAGCATCGAACCGTTGTTCGCGATCAAGCTGGCGCCAGTATTCCGCCTCCAACCCAGCGCGCCGTGCTTGGTGCTGGTCGATCGGAACCGACCATCCGGTAAAGCCTTGCCCGGTAAACCAGTCAAGGGAGTCGACTGCAACAAAAATCTTGCCCCCATCGAGCGCTTGCAGGGCCGCAGCCACCTCCGCCGCATCCAGCACCGGCTCTGGCAGTTGCCCCTGCCTGCTGCAGGCAGAAAACATCATGCCTACAAGCAAAATACCAGCTAACAACTTACTGCTTTGCAAAAACGCGTACATCGGACGATCTTAAGCCAGTATTTATGCAATTCCAACCCACATCAGTAAAATCAGATCCAACAGACCAAGCTCGTATCGAAACGCAGTGGCTTGGCAGGATCTCTTACCGGCAAGCACTGGAGCTCCAGGAGCAGCGGCATGCCGGTGTGCTGGCAGGAGAGCAGGCAGAAGCAGTCTACTTGCTCGAGCATGAACCGGTAATAACAATCGGTCGCACCCGCGATCAATCCAGTCTCGGCAACACAGAGGCCCTGCCTTATCCGCTATTCCAGGTCAATCGCGGCGGCCAGGCTACGTATCATGGACCCGGCCAGCTAGTCGGATACCCGATCCTGAACCTGAAGAAGCGGCGGCCTGACTTGCACGTATACCTGCGCACGCTCGAAGAATTCCTGATCAAGTTGCTGGCTGAGTATGGGATAACCGGCAGTCGCAAAGAGGATTTAACCGGCGTCTGGGTCAACGACCGCAAGATTGCTTCGCTCGGTGTCGGTGTGCGCAAATGGGTGACCATGCATGGCTTCGCACTGAACATCCATGGTCCGCTGGATGGCTTCAATGCCATTACCCCATGCGGGATTTCCAATGTCTCGATGACTTCGATCGAGCAGGAAACAGGATGCTCAGACAGCATCGAGAATGTAGCCCAAATGGCAGCAGCAAAAATCCCGGAACTCCTGCTGTCACTGACATCAGATAATCCGTCCCGTTGACCATTCGGGATTTGGTGGTTAAATAGATTATGCTAAACCATTTATCAACTACAGCTCGGGGAGCCTCGCGCTGGCTGATAGTTGCAGCCTTACTAGCAGTGCCTTACGCCCAAGCAGCGCGTGATTACACGGTGATCGGCGATAGCCTGTCGAGGGAGTATTCATTATGGCTGGAAGCATACACTGGGTTTCCACCTGATTATTGCAATCCCCGCAACTGGACTGAGTTGCTTGATGATGAACGTGGTGGTGAGTTCCAGTTCGGCGAACTTGCCAATAATCTCGCTATCCCGGGCACCAAAGCGCAAGACTGGGTTGATATTATTAACTCAAATTTTCTGCAACCCGAACTATGGACCGCTAAGTTAATCCTGAATGGAGCTTTGGACTCTGCTGATCGCGTGATCGTATTTATTGGGGGGAATGATACGGACGCCGCCTACCCCGGGATTTATGAAGGTGGGAGCGACGAACCACTCACTGTGACCCTCGATCAGAATATCAAGACGATTGTCGACCACGTGTTGGACCGTCGTCCCGAGATCCCGGTGATCCTGGTGGCGGTGCCGCATGTTGGCATCGCCCCGCATGTCCAAGACTTTCACCCGACCGACCCGGTCAAGACCAAGCGCGTGACCGATGCCCTGGATGAACTCAACGAAAGCCTGCGTCAATTTGCATTGGATAATAGTATTGCCTTTGCTGATATCTACTCCGGCACCAAGGTACTGCTTGAGGACGAGCCGTATTATCTTGGTGGCCGCGAATTTTACAAGGAAGCAGACGCCAGTGCATGTCCTGAATACTTGTTTGCCGGCGACGGCTTCCACCCTGGCGAGGCAGCACACGCAGTTTTCACCAACCGCATCCTGGAAGCGATCAATGAGACCTATGGTGACAATCTTGAACTAATAACGCAACAGGAGCTACTGGACGACATCCTCGAGCTCGGATACATCGACCACTTTGCCGATTGGCTCGAGAGCTTCAACATCTTCACGGTTGATGCCACCCGCGACTCCGATGGTGATGGGGTGGCCGACATTGTTGAATTTGCCTTCCTGATGGATCCTGCGACACCAGACAGCTGGAAGTTACCGGCGTTGGCTTGGGATGCTGCTGCAGGTGCTGCAAAAGTCAGCTGGACACCAAATGGCAACACGTATGGCCAGTTGCAGATCGAACTTTGGTATTCATCCAACCTGGGCAACTGGTCGCAAATCCCTGCCGAAGACTGGGCTGCTGAGGGCAATTCATTCAGCTGGCAGGATAGCCCCGCAGCACCCAGTACCTTCATCCGCTTCCGCGTCATCAGCGAGAAGACAAATTTCTGAGAACTGTGGCCAAATTGCTACATTCCGAAGGTTGAATTAGCAGTGCATCACGCCGAGTTTGTTCCTTTCCAATATTATGCCAAAACAACAGGATAACCCGCAACGCAAGCATCGCTTCCCGATAACCAAAGCCCTATTGACACTGCTCCTGGTGGTAGTTGCGAGTGTCTGGTTTATGCTCGCGTTCCAAGCTACGTGGCTGGCAGAAAAGATCTTAGCCTATGTCAGCGGATCACTGGCGGAACAAGGCATGTACACCACCCATGAATCGCTAGAGTGGACAGCTTCACGCGGCGCTGTGCTGCAAAACATCTCACTTTACCGGGATGCGGATCGCACGACCAAGTTGCTCCAGATTGATGACGCGGCTATCGCGCCAGCCTATGGGGAGGTTCTCGGAAGCGGTGGTCTGGCAGGCTTGCTCTCCTTGAGAAATTCACGCATCGAGTTATTCCCCAAGGGAGAACCGGTCACCTTGGATGAGATCGGCGGCACTTTTCAGGTCAAAGCAGAAGGCATCAATGTTGCCATGGTCGAATCCCGCTTTACTGATTTGCGGATTTTGATCGACGGTGACATCATCTGGAAAGTCGCAGAACCTGAGCAGGAAAAGCAGGATCCTCAGCCCGTCACTGAACAGCAGCAACCCGAACGAATCGACCTGAGCCAGATCGACCTGACTCCCATCCAGGAGGCGGTCGAATGGTTGCGCATCACCGCTCATGGTCCATTGCCGCAGCTATCGGTTCACCTCAATAAAGAAGCAGGTGACCAGCCCTATCAGTTACAGGGCTTTTTGGTCGGCAGCAATTTCAGCTGGCGCGACTTACCGGTCGACTCGCTCCTTGCTTCTTTCAATGGCGTCATCGATGAAAAGGGCACACGGATCGACGTCAGCGACTTACGTCTGGTTTATCAGGGCAAATTGCTAACCGGCAAACTCAGCTATGACAGCAGTTCACAACAGTTAAAAATCCACAGCTTGGAATCAGGCATCGATTTCATTTCACTAATGTCCGGGATCTCACCTGAACTAGCTAAACAATTCGCAACTGTCAGACTGGAAAATCCCCCTGCCATCACTGCCACTGGTGTGGTTCAATTAAACGACTTAAGCGGCAGCCAACTGGATGCCACGGTAAGCAACGGTGGTGTGATCTTGGACATCAATGCTAAACCGCTCACCGTATCGGCACTGGGTGCCGACTTGAAATTGAGTGATGGTACTCTTACAACCACGAACCTCGCGGCGGAAGTTTTTGGCGGCGACTTGACCACTGCTTTATCTCTACGGCCATTCGACTCACCACTGAAATTTGAAACCGACCTAAAGCTGAGCCAAGCCGACCTGGAGCAGGTTGGAAATTTTGCCGGACAAAAAAATCCCATGACCGGTGAGATGGATTTCACTTTTGCGGGAAACGGCAGTACCGACATCCGCTCGATCAATGCCCAAGGTAGTCTCACTGCCGGCAAAAACGAGTTCGCCAAGATTCCGCTATTTGGCCTGTTAACTCGATTTTTCTCATTACTGACCCCGGGATTTACAGGAACCAACGATAGTAATATCAGTATGGATTACCAGTTGTCAGATGGTGTCCTTGCGACCGATAACCTGATAATCCATGCCGGTCCGGTCAAAATCTCATCAGTTTCTAAAATAAATTTAGCGGATCAGTTACTCGATATTAAGGCATCTGCTGCCACCGAAGGGGCCAGCTTACTAATCACCGGGATTGTCGGTAAGCTACTGGAAATCGAGGTTGGCGGTGCTTTCGATCAACCCAAGTGGAAGTTCAAGAACATGCCATTCATGTCCAGCCCTGATGATGTTAGCCAACTGGAGGAACGGATTAATGCCGCCGAGGATGCTGCTACAGCAGAGGAATCTGAGGCTGCCGAGCAATTACGCGAACAGCAGGAAGGCGGCATCCTGAAAAAAACCGGTCGTAGCATCGACCGGATCTTCGGTGGAGGAAATGAGGAAGAGGCTGACTCAACCCCTGCAGATC
>CAYUDZ010000084.1:0-11865 GCA_964443575.1 uncultured Chthoniobacteraceae bacterium
GTAAACAAGCGCCTCACGCTTGTCGCAGTAGATGGCTTGTGATTTTTCCGGGCTAAGGGTAGTTGTATTTTAGCCTCAGATTTTCACGGATTATCGTGTGAGGACTGATATCTTACTAGCAGTATGGCTAAGAAAAAGGTAAAAGGGATTTGCCCATTGTGAACCTGCTGTTCCCCCACGGGGAAGTGTCGGTCAGATTTCGCAATCCGGCTTTGAACGTCTGGCTGACGGTGCGCTGGGAGGTGGTCTTGTCCGTGAGGGGAAGTCAGATGAGTTTGAGGCCGTGGACAAGAAACGGCTCGAAGTCCTCGCGGTTGTTGGTGGCAAGCGGAACGCGGGCGACGATGGCCGTGGCGGCGATAAGGCAATCGGCTAAAGAACGGGAACGGCGGCCAGTTTCGTGAAACAAGCGACCTGCTTCCGCAGCCAGCTCGGCTGAGATGGGAAGCACCGAATGGAGAAGCTCCGCTGCCACCGCATTTTCTTCGGGTAGGAGTGGGCCGCATTGAAATTCCGCCCAAACCATTGCGCTGGCGTGCAGGGTGTGTTTTTCCCGCAGCCATGCTTCGATTTTTCGGATCACCTCCTCATCACCGCCACCGACATAGTGGATGAGGAAGTTGGTATCGAGGTGGACTGCGGCAGCCATCGGGATTTAACGTCGCGAGTCCCGTGCCGTGTGAATCCAAGCCGCCACATCAACATTCCGTTTTTTCAGGCTTTCGCGAAGGCGGCGCGCGGCCGCGATTCTTTCCTCAGCGTTGGGCGGGGTGGATTCAGCTTGCTCGGTTTTCTCCAGAGATCGGCGAACGACCTCGGCTTGTGAGACATTCCAGCGGGTGGCCAACCGCTTGATTCTCTCTGCCGTTGCCTTGTCCAAAGCAAATGAGGTGCGATGCGTCATGGTTGCCATACGGTAACACATACCATAATTCGGTAATGCGTCAAGGAAGATACGAAGACAGGATCACCTTGCGGGCAGGCTGCTGGTTCCCCCTGATGCGTTGGCTGTCAGAAAAGAGTAGGTAACGAGAGTTGTTGTGATGGCCGGAATAGTATGGATTGTGTCATTGTTGGCATAGTAGGCATAGCGTATCGGTTAGCTTCTGTTGACTTCGTCTGCTAATTGAGACTACAGTATCAATGATATGCAGGATGAATTACGCGAAAAATTGCATGAATTTTTAAAGGGCAAGGGGTTGCGGCGGACGGCGCAGCGGGATGCGATCCTGGAGGCGGCGTTCAGCACGACTGAGCATTTTACGGCAGATGAATTGTTATCAATGTCGCGTGCGTTGGATGCGTCGGTTTCGCGGGCGACAGTGTACCGGACGTTGCCTTTGCTGGTTGAGAGCGGGATGTTGGGTGAGAATGATTTTGGGCGGGACCAGAAATATTATGATCCGAACTATTACGAGCACCCGCACCACAACCATTTGATTTGCAAGGACTGCGGCAAGATCGTGGAATTTGAAGATGAGCACATGAATGTGCTGGAGGATTGCATCAGCAAGCGGTTGGGATTTACCCCGGCTGAAAAATCGATGCGGATCGAGGCGACTTGCGAAGAGTTTCACACCAAAGGGGAGTGCAGCCAGAGATCAGATTCCAAATCAAAGGGCAACCATTAAGGTAGACGGAGATGAATCTGTTAACGTGCGGTGGGTCCGTATTGCGGAGTAGAGGTTATTGGAGCAGCCGTTAGATTAGCGGGAGATGGAAAAGCAGTGAGCAACAAAACACGTGTCGTAGTGTGGAACGAGTTTCGACATGAGCAGCAGGATCAAGCGGTCATCGAGCATTATCCGGAGGGGATTCATGAGACGATTGCGGGTTTTTTACGCAAGGAGAATGACTTGGAGGTTGCCACCGCATGGTTGGACCAGCCGGAGCACGGGTTAAGCGAGGAGCGGCTGGCGGCAACTGATGTATTGATATGGTGGGGGCACAAATCTCACGACGAGGTGGCTGACGAAGTAGCCGAGCGGGTGCAGCGTCGGGTGTTGGAGGGTATGGGGTTGATTGCTTTGCATTCTGCCCATTTTGCGAAGGTGTTTAAGCGGTTGATGGGCACTGGGTGTACATTGAGATACCGGGAAGCCACCGACAAAGAACGGATCTGGGTGATCGAGCGCGGGCATCCGATTGCCCGTGGGCTGGACGAGTATTTTGAGATTCCGGTTGAAGAAATGTATTCCGAGCAATTCGGTATCCCTGCGCCGGATGAATTGATTTTCATTTCCTGGTTTAGTGGCGGTGAGGTTTTGCGCAGTGGTGCCTGCTGGCGGCGTGGTAATGGTAAGGTCTTTTATTTTCGGCCGGGCCATGAAACCCATCCGACCTACCACCAACCGGAAGTGCAGACAGTAATTAAGAATGCGGTGCGCTGGGCTGCTCCGAATGTCAATTTGCCGGATGTTTGTCATGCGGTTGAGCCGCGTGAAGAGTTGCCGGGGTAAGGGCGGACGCTGGGGATGGTGTCCCTTGTATGGGATCGGTTCTGTCAGAGCACCATGGCTCTATTACGAGTTCTGTGCTCTGGAGCTTGAATAAATTTGCTTGCGAAAGTCAGGAATGAAGTAAGGGTTACTATATGATATCAACGCTTACCAGCAAAGGTCAAATTACCTTACCGATTGCGCTGCGGCGTCGTTTGAACCTGATCACGGCGGTTGACACATCTGTCTTGATCGCCATTGATCAGGGTGAAGCAGATGCCGAAGCCTGGGTCGAACTGCTGGCTAAATGTCGGGAGCAGGGGGCGCTTGTCGTATGCGATATTTTTTGATTGGAGCTCATGCGATGCAGGATTGTGACCGCTTGGCGGCCAGGGACCGTGGCTATTTGAGGGCTTATTTTTCCCAACTCGTTGTTATGGCACCGGATAATGATTGATAAGTTTGTGAACTTACTGCGGACGGGCGGGTAGCGCATTTTCATGCAGAAGCTGGTGTAGGCGTGAGGTCGCGTCATTGACGATCGGGAAGCCGTGGGCAAAAAAGATGCGCTGCGGTTTGAACTGCTTGAGTTCAGTTAAGCTCGCACGCATTTGCTGCGGGTCAGGAGCATACTTATCCGGCAGGAAAGTGAAGCCGTAGCCGTCGAGATGGATCAGGGAGTCACCGATGACCAGCGAAGCGGTGGACTGCTGCCAGATGGCAATTTCACCTGCAGGTGCACCTGGTATCGGGATAATCGATAAGTCCTCCAAAGATTCCGGCGTGATCAGGTGATCCGCCTTAATTTCCAGCCCTGGCGCTGCATCAGGGTGGCAATATATTGGTACCTGTAATTGATCACGCAGGAGAGCCGCGCTACGGGCGTGGTTTTCATTGGTCAGGATGATGCATGACGGTTTGCCATTGGACAGCAAGTCCACATAGGCATCTGGATGTATAGGTACCGGATCGATGAGGGCCAGTGTGTCGTCAGGTAAGGTCAGCGCGGTCGCGAACAGCTCGCACTTTACTGCAGGCTCGTAGACGTACCATAGGATAGTCCCGTCATCGACCGGCTGGATTTCCGCAGCGGTGGCGGGCATTTATTACTTCTGGTCGATGCTGAGCTTACCGGCGCCAACGAAGATCAAGCCGAGAAAAACAGCCCCGATCATCAGCGGGTGACCGGCACCAGCCAAGCCATCACCATTGCTGAATTTCATCACCGTGGCGACCAGCATGACGAAGGTCAGGAAGATACACGCGTAGCGGGTCAGGAAGCCGGTCGCCAGCAGGGCGCCACCGAGTACCTCAGTGACTGCCGCCATAAATCCCCAGAACACCGGGAAGAATGTGATGCCAAGATTACCCATTGCACCACCGAGGCCCTCCCATTTTTCGGGACCACCGACTAATTTTGGCCAGCCGTAAAAGATCATCATCAGCCCTAAGACAAGTCGGATAATTAGTAAGCCGACATCCGAATACTTTGAAAGAAAGTTAAGCTTATTCATGCTCGTTATATAGTCACAGAGTGCCGATTGTGCAACAGCGAACGCTGTGTTGAGTAGTGACTGTTAGGTTTATTTACCCCGTGTATGCCTTGGCCAGCAGGCTGGCATTGTGGCCGCCGAAGCCGAACGAATTATTTAGCGCTGCGGAAATTTTTACTTCGCGTGAGGTGTGTGGAACATAGTCCAGATCGCATTCCTCTTCAGGGTTATCGAGATTAATCGTCGGCGGGACGATGCCATTCTGGATGGCCAGGACGGTGGCTGCCATTTCGACTGAGCCTGCCGCACCGAGCAGGTGGCCGGTCATCGATTTGGTCGAACTGACAAGTAGTCCGTTGTGGGCGTGTTCGCCAAAAAGATATTTGATGGCGCGGGTTTCGCAAACATCGCCAAGTCCGGTCGAGGTGCCATGGGCATTGATGTAATCGATGTCCTCAATGTTCAACCCGCCCTGTTCGACGGCGTTGCGCATGCAGCGTGCCGCACCGTGTCCTTCAGGGTGCGGGGATGTCATGTGGTAGGCATCGGCACTTAACCCGTAGCCGCCAATTTCAGCATAGACACGAGCACCGCGTTTTTTGGCATGGGCTTCTTCTTCCAGCAACAGGATGCCGGCCGCTTCGCCCATGATGAAGCCGTCACGGTCGCGGTCAAACGGACGCGATGCTTTTTGCGGTTCGTCATTACGGGTGCTCAAGGCTTTCATGGCGCAGAAGCCGCCCATGCCGAGGGGTACTACGGCTGCCTCGGAGCCACCCGCCAGCATGATATCGCTTTCGCCATGCTGGATCATTCGCCACGCTTCGCCGATACAGTTGTTGGCGGTAGCGCAAGCAGTAACGATGCTCATGTTCGGGCCGCCGAGACCATGCTCCATGGAGATCAGACCGCTGCCCATGTTGGAAATAAGCATTGGAATTAGAAATGGCGAAAGGCGACCGGGACCCTTTTCCAGGTAAATTGTATGCTGGTCTTCCAGCGTTTTCAGTCCACCGATCCCACTGCCGACAACTACACCGAAGCGCTCAAGCTCGGTTTTATCCAAATCAATTCCGGAGTCTTCTAGTGCCAGCTTGGCGGCGGCGATAGCAAACTGTGCATAACGGTCGGTGCGCCGCGCATCTTTCGGGTTTTTGAAATATTCTTTGGGCTCGAAGCCTTCGACTTCTGCAGCAATCTGGCTGTCCAAATCACTGGGATCAAAGGATTTGATCCGGTCGACCCCACTATTACCGGCGATTAGATTATTCCAGAATTCTTCTTTGCCGATCCCCAATGGGGTAACCAATCCGATTCCGGTGATGACGACTTTACGATCCATGATATTAGTGTGTAAGAGGTTGATATTGGGTGCGACCCGCCGTCCAGGACTAGCGTTCGCGGTAGGTGATACGGGCTTTGGTCAGATCGTACGGTGATAGTTCGACCTCGACCTTATCGCCGGGGACGATACGGATGAAGTGGCGGCGCATTTTTCCTGAAATGTGGGCCAATACATTACCGCCATTGGGCAGGTCGACGCGGAACATCGTGCCTGGCAGAACGTCGGTAACTACGCCTTGCATTTTTATTGCTTCCTCTTTTGGCATGGGCTGCTGTTATCTACGGAAATAGGGGTTAAGGTAATTCAAGATCAGCAGTATCTCTATATTCGCCGGAATTGCAAGTGAAGTGTAAATAAAACGGCACGGCGGGACAATGGTGTCTCCAGCGCGAATTCGATTAATGGGATTGCCCTGCAGTGAATTATTCTTCCCGCTTTTTGCTGACAAAGGAAGCGATTAGCCCGGTAGTCACCAGCAATACGAGGACCAGGAAGAAATTGCCACCAGAACGGCTATCCTTCTGCTTGAGTTTGAGTTTCAGCTCGAGGGGTTTTTTGCCATCGACCTGGACACTACGCATAAATGTGAGTTCGGCTCCCTGCTGGGTGAGGGTTGGCGTGATCGTGCTGGGGGCCGGCTCGGCGGCTATTTGTTGGATCACCAGGCGGTTGGCCAGTCGGCGCAGGGCAGTAGTCTCAGAGATGGTATTGCCTTCGAGCAGGCTGTCGATTTGCGACAAGTCAAAATTGCGTTGTCCTTGTAGCAGCGGGTTTTCGCGGGCAGCCTGTTCGAGCTGGTCATTGGTTATCTGGGCATCGTTGTAGGCATTATCGAGATAGAGTTTTTGGCGGCGGGTGTTGAGGCCAACGATTGCCTGTTGGTTGTAGAGACTACGCAGTTGGACGCGGGCATCTTCGTTGGTGGCTTCATCGACACCCTTTTTCTTGGCAGCCTTATTGAGGGCAATGCGTGCCTTATCCTGCTCGCCTTGTCGCAAGTACTCACCGGCCTGATCCATCAGCTCACGGGTTTTAGTTTGTTCAGCGCGTTTTAGTGAAGACGATAGCGACATGTAATCTTCCAGATTATAGCTTTTGAGCCAAGCGGTACGTTTTAGTTCGAGATTGCCGGAGTAGGAGTCGAGTTCCCAGCCTTGCGGGGTGCGAACATTCCAATTGATGTTTTCCAATGGAATATTCAGGCCGGGTGCAATCAGTTGCACGGACGACCTTGCTTTAGCGGTTCCGGGGATCAGATAGGAGAATTCCACTTCGGCAGGTTTTTCGGGCTCTGCGCCCGGCAAGACGTAGAAGAGGTAGGAATTTTCATCCCGCACAGGAATTTGATCTTCGCCATTGACGGAGACTGCAAACAGGCGGGCGCTGGCGGGCAGTTCCACTGACATAGTGGACTTTTCGTTAACCCGGACATTGAGCTTGGCAGTTGTCGCGGATGTTCCGCGAGTTGAGAAAACTGTCGCAAAGCTAGCATTCTCAACCCGCAGTTTGAGTGAATCTGCCAGCTCCAGCTTACGCACATTAATCTCGATCTTATCGACGGCTCCCGATGAGCGGAGAACAAAGTCGGGCTGTCCGGCATTGGAGGGGTTATGCATATTTTGTGGAACAGCATTCCAATCGACCCGTTGCCAGTTGCGGGACGTCGTCGGCAGGTCCAACTCGAGTCTGCCACTGGTACGCAGTGCTATGTAAGTGGTTGTCTGGCGGGCATCGACGAGCGCCGGCGGTTGGGTCGTGAAGGTTTGTTGGCCATCCGAACTGCGGGTCTGATATTCCAGAATCAGGCTGGCATCGCCTAGCATGCGTTGCTGGAAGCGGACTTC
This sequence comes from uncultured Chthoniobacteraceae bacterium, assembly GCA_964443575.1. Lineage (GTDB taxonomy): Bacteria > Verrucomicrobiota > Verrucomicrobiia > Chthoniobacterales > CAKUMP01 > CAYUDZ01. The sequence continues at coordinate 7,121 of CAYUDZ010000084.1, forward strand.
CCAGGTGTCTGACTGCTCGATACGAGAGCTGTCTGCAACCGACTTGCCGGTGATCCTGAGCGTTGATGCACTTTCTGAATCGATACCGGGAATTTGCACCCGGAGTTGTTTAATCGATGCATTTTCGATCAGTGGCTGGATTACCACGCGGTGCCGCACCTGGCTGTCGCGCACGGTGACTTCATCAAGAATGCTTGCGGTTATCCACGGCTCGAGGCGTTCGATCCCAAGTGTTAGCTGCCAATCTTTTTGCAGTAATTTGAAGCCGAGGGTACCGGGCTCGTAAGTGGAGTCACGTTCAAGGTCGGCTTGAGATACATTCTCGCGGTTGACTGCCCGCAAGCGCAACCCGGTTTGCGGGCTGGCAATCAATTTACCTGATGAGCGGGTCGACTCTCGCAGTTGGAACCTTGGCACCTGCCAGCTATCGCTGGCATCCACGGAGGGACCTTGAAAGGTGATATGGAAGGTCGTGGTACCGCTGGTGCGTTCACCTAAGTGGATAGTTACAATTCGGTCATCGCCTTCTGTGGTTTCGGTCCAATGTGACATCTGTGGCCCGGAGATCGTTTCCGGATCAAAATTGTCCGGGATGGCAAATGACAGTTGAAAGATTCCGGCCCGTCGGATATCGACATTGAGGTCGACAGCAAGCACGGTTCGGTCTTCGCCGAGCGAGAGTACTTGCGATGTGGTAGTGCGGATCTCTGGCACGACAGGTTCGACATCCAGCTGGATTTTAGCGTCCTCGGCCACGTATTGATAAACCTGGTGGATGCCGGGCCTCGACATTTCGGCCAGTTGCAATAGCTCCTGCGGAAAATCATCCGGGCTGATCCGGGTAGCACTGGCAGCAGTGACACTGCCGGGTTGGGCATCGTTGCCAAATGCAATGGCCAGTGAGCCGATATCGGATTTTGCACCATCGACTCGCAGTGGAGTGATGCTAGTTTTGGCAGGCAGCCGTGCCAAGGTGATTTGGGTTTGGATGGTAACCGAGAATTTGCCGGTTTGTTTCGCGGGCAGTTGGATATCGAGCCAGCGGCTTCCGGGATCGAATGTCCATTCCGGTGTGTTATTGCCAAAAATATTACCGCTGACGGCCCCGACCAGGTGGCCCTCGGGAATACGCACTTTGAGAGTATCAATTTCTCCTTGGGATACCTGTACGCCGACCCGGTGCATGGCATTAACAACGCCTGGTGCGGGGACATAAAGGCTGGCACATTCTGAAAAATAGCGAGGGGTTTCTGTGGAAGTATCACGTTCGCGGGGTTGGAACTGGATGATGCTGTTTGCGTTAGGCGCCAGCACTAACGCAGCTTTACTGACATCAGATCCGGCGGTGTCATCATGCAGAAGCTTGAGCATAGCGGGTGAGAAAAATGACCATCCTGGCTCCGCTACCGTGATCTCCAGATCATGCGAAGCGGCCGTTCCGGTCGGTAAGCGCCAGGATCGCAATGGCTTACTTACCGGACAAGTGTAAGTAAAGGTGGCGCTATGCTTGCCGGCACCCGGGGCGACAACAACATAAGAATTGCCTTGGGTGGAATTGATGATCCGGGCGGTCAATGTAGCAGAGTCGAAGCTGGTCAGGGTGGCTGAGGCATCGAGTAACTGCCAGGCGGCAGCGGATTCTGCATCGAGTGTGATGGTGGCTTCACCATAGGCCACGTAATCACGAATTTCCACGGTATGGGAAAGTGTCTGGAATGCCGGACGGATAGGTGTCTCGATTTCCTGTGCGACCAGTGGTGATGCCGTACCGAGGATCGCGGCAGCGAGTACGGTGGCGGTAGCAGTACCGATTGACCCGGAGCCTGGCTCGGTTGGTTTTTGGCTATCATTTTCGCGTGGGCGGCGCAGGGCACGGACTATCAGGACCAGGAATGCCAACCCGGCCCAAGCCAGGAACAATGGTGCGCCAAAGTGTTGCAGCAACAAGCCAACAGCTACGCTCAGCCAGGACAGTACTGCAATCGGTAAGTGACGGAACATGCCCAGCAGCCAGGCAAGTAACCCCAGTATGCCGGCAACAACAAGCAGGATGCCAGGGATGGATACCATGGCCAGCCACGTTGGCAGGTTCCAGACTGCAACCTCAATGGGTTGACCATCCGAGGCAATGGCGGCAGAAAGGTCCAGGTGGGCAAGATTCACCTGGCGTGTGACGATAGATCCCAGTGCGGCGACGGCCAACGTCCCGAGGGTAATCAAGCTGCCGATAATCGCAAAAGTCAGGGTAGTAGTCTTTAAACGGTCGGAGTTAGCCAACTTAAGTGAGACGATGGCCACTATGGCAATGACAGCGAGCGGCAGTAGGTAGCGTGACAGCCAACTAATTCCACTCTCCGAAATGGTGCGCGAAGTATTGACAGTTTTACTGCTGTCAGCCACCAGCAGGTTGCCCCGCTCAGCGTGGGCTTTCCATTCGGTTGTCATGACGGTGGCGTCGACGACTGGGGCTGCCAGTTTGACTTTCATCGGCCACGAGTCGCTGTGGCCGTAGCGGATAGAAATTTCGGCGGGGTCACCGGTTGCGGTTGTTGCCTCGATTGGGATCAGCGTACGTTCTGACTCGCTGCGAGCATTGACGACCTGATTGTTGATGCGCACTTCCCAGAGTTTGGTATTTGGGGGTAGTGTCAAGCCAAGCATACCGGGTTCACGCGCCTTCAGAAAATACGTGCCGTTTGTTGCAATCTGTCCATCCCTGGAAACTCGGGTGTCTAGCTTGGCATAATCGATAACCTGGCGGACCGAGGTCGCATTTTCAAACCAATCCAGATCCAGGCCCAATTCGAATGGTCGCCCGTTATACTGGAAAACGGCCAGAGAAGGGGCACTGGTAAGTAGTTGCAGCTCGGTCGGAAGCTCGGATGGCTCGATATTCAGTAATGATCCTGACTTTTTGCTGACTTCATATTTTATCTGCAATGGTGTGACCAACTGGATGAATCCGGTTTCTGACTCGACATCCAGCGGTTCGATTTCTCCGGGATATAACGATTTGTTATCGTGAGTGAGCGGGGTTTCGAAGGTGGCGAGCAGTGTGGTCGCGCCGATCGCGGGGCGGTTCAGCGAGACTTTGACAATATCGCCATCGCGCTGCCATGAGCGGACATCCTGGCCGTCAATCGCCAGGTTGCCGACACTATCGGGTACCCGCAGCTTCCATTCATTGACCGGCGAGCCGACGACAAAGAAGTTCATGATGACACTGCCGTAGGCCATGCCTTCCTTGAGCGAGTATAAGTGGAATAGGTCAGCTGCTACATTGCGTTCGAGTGCTTCGATGAGGAATTTAGCGGTCCATTCCGGTTCACGGATCCGATAGACGTGTTGCAGCCGTGTGGGATCCCCGGGGAACAGGGAAGCGGGGGTTTCCGAGAGCCCAGAGACGGATTCCGGTAGTAAACGGAAGCCGGGTGCTGCCAGCACCCCGAGGAAGCCGCGTACGGACTCCGCTTCAGGATAGCGTAAAGCAACCGGTTGCCAGTCGCCGGCAGCAGCCGGCAGGTTACGCTCGAGGGTCAGTTGGATGAGCGTGCGACCACTGACCGGCTTGCTGAAGATTACCCGCAGCTGCGGGTTGTCTGTCTTTTCCCCGGACAGCATCGAATCGGCGACGTCGGCGCCCTCGGCGCGTGCCAGCACGAAACCGGCAGGTATTTGAATCGTCCAATCGCGCAAAGGTGCTTCGCGGACGTCAAGCTCAATATCGGCATTGATGATTCTATCGCTATCCTCGACTGCATATGTCAGGGTTTGTTTGACGCTGACCTCCGGCAGCAGTTGAGACGACTGAATTGTCAGGTCATACTCAGGCAGAGGAAATTTGTAGATAGATATCTGGCGTGATTGTTCGCGCGATGGGTTGCCATCCCACGCCTCGGGAGAAAGCTGCATCAAGCCGTCCTGCTCACCGATCGAGAACTCGACGGCCCCACGACTGACAACTCGGATCAGTCCGGAGTAGCGCATCGTTTCGATCTCCGGGGTCATCTTTAGCGGTGTGGTGGTTCCGGGCAGGGGAGGTTGTGGGATTTGGGAGATGACCTGCAGGCTGGCTTGATCTTTGATCGGGCGGCTGAGTACAATGGCCAGTTGACGTTGACCGGCATTATCCTGTACCGACCATGAGCCGACATGGCTGCCGTCGACACTGGTGATCTCACCGTCCCCGGCGAGCGTCATGAGCAACTGATCTTTAATTTCGCCCTGTAACACCGTAAGCTTGAGCGAAGAGGACTGGTGAACCATACCCGGGTCAACAGTGATTGTATTGCGGGCATCGGCCTTAACGAAAAGAGAACCGGTGGCCGTTTCACGTGGTTGCCGCCAGGCCAGTTCGCAAATGCCGGAGGCAGGAAGAAAGCTGGTCAGTGGCAGCTCGGTGGTGACCGGTTCATCGGCAGGGCGGCGACGGAATTCCTGGCGACCTTCCATGCCATCGATTGTAATTTTACTAACCGATGCTGCTGGTGCAAAGAAATCGAGCTGTTGCCAGCCTTGCTGCTCGTCGATCTCGGCCAGAAAACTGATTGATACCTGGTAGCTGCCGGCGGCAGAAAAGCGCAAGGCGGTATGCATCTGCGAATGTGGCGGAGCTATTCTAGCTTCCTGTTGTGCAGCCTGTTGTGGCTGTTGGTTGATCTCCTCCCGGGAGGTGCGCGGATCGATGACAGCCAGTGACCATTGTGCATCATCCGGGATAGAGGTTACGCTGGCGCGACCCCCCA
>CAYUDZ010000085.1:0-11619 GCA_964443575.1 uncultured Chthoniobacteraceae bacterium
GCCCGGTCAGCGGCCGCTTCCGCTGCCGCCGCGATCATCTGCGACCCGCCACACAAATGTATGGTGAGAAAATCGACCTCCAGCTGGCAGGCCGAGCGCACCGCACCGGCCACGGTATTCGGGATATCATGAAATTTGAGGTCGAGGAATATCCGGGCACCCAGCGCTTTGATGTCGCGGACAATGTCAGGGCCGCAAGCTGTAAATAATTCCAAGCCGATCTTGAAGGTGCCAACATGCTCGACCAGTTGCTGTGCCAGCGCCAGCGCCGCAGCGCGCTCTGGAACATCAAGCGCGACAATGAGTTTGGCTTTAGCGGAATCCAGCGTGCTATCCATATTGGGATTAGAGACTTTTTAGTCAAGCTGGTCAACGTCTACAATAACGCAGCCTACTTGGATCGGACCTTTTGTTACGAGTTTCGGCGGACGTGGAAGTCCGCCCTCCACTGGAGGGCCTTTACCGAAACTACTTGTAGGGTAAACTTCGCTTTGCTTTAACTGCGGATTTTTTCATACTCGGCAGACTATGATTGTCCATGCGCCGGCCAAAATTAACCTCAGCCTGAAGATCCTCGGCAAACGCGCTGACGGTTATCATGAACTGGAAACTGTCATTGCCACGCTGGCGTTGAGCGACAGCTTGACCATCGACAAGCTCGAGCGTCCGGGTGAGCTTCAATTCAGCTGCAGTGAGCCGGGAGTCCCGGCAGATGATACCAATTTGGTAGTGCAAGCAGTCCATGCTTATCGCCAGGCCAGCGGCACGCAGGACGGGCTGAGCATTCACCTGCAAAAAAATATCCCGCATGGCGCCGGTCTGGGCGGCGGCAGTAGTGATGCGGCGGCGACGCTGCAGGCATTGAACCGGCTGAACGACGAGGCCCTCGAGCCGTCCCACCTACGCGAGCTAGCCGCTACGCTGGGCAGCGATGTCCCCTTCTTCCTTGCCGCTGGTCCAGCCAGGTGCACCGGCCGTGGCGAAGTGGTGACGCCATTGGAGAGACCATTGCCTGACTGGCCGTTGCTACTGATCAAGCCGCCGTTTGGCATTAGCACCCCATGGGCCTACAAGGCATATGCTGGAGAGCACAATACACCGCCGGAAGAAGAGCCGGAATCATTTGATCCACAGCACACTGACGTATGCAGTTACGGCGGACCTGGCAGTCCGTCCTCCTTGGCTCAGTCCATCGACGGCTGGGAATTACAAAACGATCTTGAGCCGCCGGTATTCACTAAGTATCTACCGCTGGCAGAAATCAAAACCTGGCTGCTCGAACAGCCAAAATGCCGCGCGGCCATGATGTCGGGTTCCGGGTCGACGCTCTTCGCTATACTCAAAAACCCGGCAGATGCCGAGCCGCTGCAGCAACGCATCCACCAGCGCTATGGTGACACATTCTGGGTGATGCCAACTACGTTGGCTTCAGCGTAGGAAGCTGCCGCCCGGAGGGCAATGTTCCCCTCGAAGACCCCGATAGATGATGTCGCTGCGCTCGGTAGTCGGGGCTGTCCCGCCGTAGCTTTGTGTTTGCTGCCAGCAAATATTATTTGACCAAGCGAAGGCGGAACCTTTGCCCACTCTTCCACCTTTGTCGAATCTCCTACCTTTGCCGGATCTTCCATCCTTATTACGACCTAATTTAATCACGGCAGGCTGCGGATAACAGCTCAATCCCGTAACCATAAAAAAGCGGCGCCCCGCGAGAGGCGCCGCTTTTTTGGTTATTCTTCCAGACTTAGTAGCGATAGTGATCCGGCTTATACGGGCCTTCCACCTTCACGCCGATATAGTTGGCCTGATCATCGCGCAGCGCGGTCAGCCGTGCGCCGATCTTTTCGAGGTGCAGACGTGCGACTTCTTCGTCGAGGCGTTTCGGCAGGACATAGACACCCGGGGTGTATTTGTCCTTGTTCTCCCACAATTCCATCTGTGCCAACACCTGGTTGGTAAAGGAATTGGACATCACGAACGACGGGTGGCCGGTCGCGCAACCGAGGTTCACCAGGCGACCTTTAGCCAGCATGTAAATGCTGTTGCCGCCCGGGAAGGTGTACTTATCGACGGCACCTTCTGCTTCCGGCTTAATTTCTTCCACGCTCACCTTGGGATCGTTATCCAGCGCACTCACTTGGATCTCATTATCGAAGTGGCCGATATTGCAGACGATCGCCTGATCCTTCATCTTGGCCATGTGATCGGCGGTAATGATATCCTTGTTGCCGGTCGTGGTGACGTAAATGTCGCCCCAACCCAGGGTATCTTCCACAGTCAGCACGCGATGGCCTTCCATCGCAGCCTGCAGGGCGCAAATCGGATCAATCTCAGTGATCACTACCTGGGCACCCATGCCCTTCATCACGGCGGCGCAGCCTTTGCCGACATCCCCGTAGCCGCAGATGACGGCCACTTTACCCGAGATCATCACGTCGGTCGCGCGCTTGATGCCGTCGACCAATGACTCGCGGCAACCATAGAGGTTATCGAATTTCGACTTGGTCACCGAGTCGTTGACGTTAATCGCCGGCACCAGCAGGCTCTCTTTTTCAGCCATCTGGTAGAGGCGGTGGACACCGGTGGTGGTCTCTTCCGAGACACCGCGCCAGTCTTTGACCACATTATTCCAATGGATCGGGTTCTCGCTGTGAACCTTTTTCAACATGTCCTGGATGACCTTCATCTCGTGGCTGTCGGCCTCGGCATCGACAAAAGAGCGATCGCCATTCTCCAACTCATAGCCCTTGTGGATCAATAACGTTGCGTCGCCCCCGTCATCAACGATGAGCTGTGGTCCCTTGCCGTCAGGCCAGGTCAGGGCGCGCATCGTGCATTCCCAATATTCTTCCAGGGTTTCACCCTTCCAGGCGAAAACCGGCGTACCGCCCGCCGCAATGGCTGCCGCGGCATGATCCTGGGTCGAAAATATATTGCAACTCGCCCAGCGCACATCGGCGCCCAAGTCGACCAGTGTTTCGATCAGCACCGCGGTCTGGATCGTCATGTGCAGCGATCCGGCAATGCGCACGCCCTGTAGCGGCTTGGCTGCCGCGTACTTTTCGCGAGTCGCGATCAACCCTGGCATTTCCTGTTCTGCGATGGCAATTTCCTTACGGCCAAAATCCGCAAGCCCAATATCCTTGACCTTATAATCAAGCTTTTCTTCTGTTAGTGTACTCATTTTGTATGTCTGTCTGTTTGTTTGTTGTTAATCTGTGCGTGGCTGGTAGTGCTTGGTGATTTATTTGACGGCCGCCTTTAACGCACTGGCCTTGTTAGTCTTTTCCCAAGGCATGTTATCCTTGGCAAAATGCCCGTATTGGGTCGTCTGCCGGTAGATCGGACGCAGCAAGTTCAACTGCTTAACGATTTCTGCCGGCTTGAAACTGAATACCTTGCGGATCGCCTTTTCGATTTTTGCCGCCGGGACAGTCGCGGTGCCAAAGGTCTCGACGTGGATACTGGTCGGCTCGGGGTGCCCGATAGCATAGGCTGCCTGCAGCTCACACTTGACCGCCAATCCTGCCGCCACCACGTTCTTAGCCACCCATCGGCACATGTAGGCTGCCGAACGGTCAACCTTAGACGGATCCTTGCCCGAAAAGGCCCCTCCGCCATGACGCGAGTAGCCGCCATAGGTATCGACTATTATCTTGCGCCCAGTCAGCCCGCTATCACCCTGCGGTCCACCGACTACGAACTTACCAGTCGGGTTGACCAGGAACTCAGTCTTTCTGGAAATCAATGACTTGGGCAAGACCGGCTTGATCACTTTGTCGATGCAGAATTTTTCGATGGTCGCTTTGGTGGCTTCATCTGCATGCTGGGTCGAGATCACCACATTTTCGATGTGCACCGGCCTGCCATCCTCGTACAATACCGCCACCTGTGATTTACAATCAGGACGCAACCATTTGGCCAATCGTCCGGCATGCCGGATTTCAGCCAGTTTACGGTTCAGGCGATGCGCATACATGATCGGCGCCGGCATCAACTCCGGGGTCTCCGTACAGGCAAATCCAAACATGATGCCCTGATCACCGGCACCTTGCTCAGCCGTCTTTTTCCCCTCCGCCTTCTTGGCATCGACACCTTGTGAAATGTCAGGCGATTGGCGGGTCAGCAAATTTTGTACAAAGACCTGATCAGCATGAAAAACATCATCATCGTTGATGTAACCAATGTCCCGAATCGCTTCCCGGACTACCTTCTCATGATCGATCTCTACCTCAACTACCTCTCCCTTGCGGTTCCTCGGAGTCAGTTCGCCGGCGATGACGGCTATGTTACTCTTAACTAATGTTTCACAAGCCACACGGCTGCACGGAGCTTTGGCTAAATACGCATCCAGGATGCTGTCGGAGATGTAGTCAGCCACCTTGTCCGGGTGTCCTTCTCCTACAGATTCTGATGAAAATATATATTTATCGGGCATTCTTAACTTTCTTTACGGGTTGATTTGTTCTATTGACGCCATGATTATATTAAGAAATCATGATATGAAGATATATTCCCTAATTTAGTGACACAGTCAATCATTAATTCTTTTGCCACGCTCGCCGATGCGACACGCATGCGCATCATGTTGTTGCTGAGTAGTGGCGAACTAAGTGTTGCCGAGTTGCAACAGGTGCTGGCCATGGGCCAGTCACGGATCTCTACCAACCTGGCCAAGTTGAAGCAGGCCGGTCTGGTGACCGACCGCCGCTACGGCAAGAACAGTTATTATGCGCTCGCTAAGAACGACAGCAACCGAGTCTCGCAACTGCTAAGCGAGTTAATTGAAAAAAGTGCCACCCAAATCCCGGAGGCCGCTGACGACCGGCGGGCGCTGGACCTCGTCCACAGCAAGCGCAAGGATAAAGCACGGGCCTATTTCAACCAGCTGGCCGGCAAGTTCGGACGCAATTACTGCCCGGGTCGCTCGTGGCGTGGACTCTCCCACATGCTGTTGGCGTTTTTCCCGAACGCGGTAGTCGCCGACCTCGGCGCCGGCGAAGGAACACTCTCGCAGATGCTGGCGCGCCGCGCACAAAAAGTCATTGCGGTTGATAACTCTGAAAAAATGGTCGAGTTCGGGCTCAAGATCGCACGCGAAAATGAAGTCGATAATCTGGAGTACCGGTTTGGCGATCTGGAAGCACCACCGATTGACCCGGCATCGATTGACATCGCCATACTGAGCCAGGCCTTGCACCACGCCGTCAATCCGGGCAAGGCACTGCAGGCTGCGCACCAGATCCTGAAGCCCGGTGGCCGCATTGCCATCCTCGACCTGCTGAGCCATAGCCATGTCGAGGCGCGGGAAATGTATGCTGACATCTGGCTGGGGTTCTCAGAGCTGCAACTGCTGACCATGCTGGAGGAGGCCGGCTTCGAGTCAATCGATGTCGGTACTGTCGCCAAAGATCCCGTAAACCCGGAGTTCCAAACCCTGCTGGCCACCGCCTGCAAAGGCAAATAATGAGGCCACTTTCGCGCAGATGATAGTAACCTGGACAGGCATTGCTACAACGCTTCGCTGCCTGCCCAGCACAATCCGGCTATCGCCAGATGCCAATTGGTGAGTCGTGAATTGTCAGGCTCAATTGACGCGCTGGCCTATTCATGGGTAAGTTGATCTTCTCCATGATCAATTGTCTTTGCCTGCTGTTACTGTCACTGCCTGTCGCTTGCTTTGCTGCCGACTGGTCAGCAGTGGCCAATACCAAGTCGACAGCGAACACTGGCGTTCAGTATCGTGAAGTAAAATTCCGCTCGGAGGCAACCACTGCGACCATGCACGTTGCAGTCTTCAATGAAAAGAATCATGACATTAGCGTGATCGACGATGCTGATTTAGAGCACAATGATCTGGCTGATGCTGCGCAACAAGCCAATTGGATAGCTGGTGTCAACGGTGGCTATTTTCACCCGGATTATACGCCGTTGGGACTGGTGGTAGAAAATGGTGAAGTCACCCACGGCCAGCAGCGAGCCTCGCTGCTGAGTGGGATTCTGGCAGCCAACCACAAAAGAATTTACCTGCTAAGACCGGAAGAATTCAAGTTAGGTCCACGCACCCGTACCGCGCTGCAAGCCGGGCCCTTTCTGGTCGACCGCGGCAAGCCGGTAGCGGGCCTTAATTCAAGCAAACGCGCGCGGCGCACATTCGTGGCCACGGACGGCAAAGGCTTCTGGGCGATCGGCACCATCAGCCCGTTGACTCTCGCCGAATCCGGCAGCTTGCTGGCCAGCAAGGCATTTACCGAAATTCTGCCGGTCCAGCGCGCCCTGAACCTTGATGGCGGTTCTTCCAGTGCCTTTTTTTTCCGGCGGGCAGATGGAAATAGCGAATACCTGCGGGCACTGACACGGGTCAGAAATTACCTGGGAGTTGTCTCAAGATGAAAGTGGTCCCGCTAATCATTGCAGTTGTCATCTTTCTAGCCGGTGCCGCGATCGGCTATTTCTTTGGTGGCAGCAGCAATCAAGCCAACTCCGGGAGTGTCGGCGACGTACCCGGCAGCAGTTCGGCAGTTGACTCCTCAAGCCAGCTTGCAAGCGCTGCTAACGGCAACAGCATGACCGGGCAGCAAACGCGCACACCAACCGAAGGGTCACAGAAACAAAGCGTCTCAACAGCGGAGTTTCTGGCACTTTTTGATGGTGGACTTCGGGGGATGGAAGACTACCTCGAACTGGGTGAAAAGATGCGCTTTCTCAGCTCCGAGCAGATACAGGAAGCACTCGGCGAACTTTCGAGGAAACCCAACCAAACCTACCAGTTCGGCATGTTGGCTACGCGACTTGCTGAAATTAATCCGCAGCAAGCCATCAAGTGGTTCGCTGACCTGCAACCGCAAAAACAACGATATTTTGTCAGTGGTATTGCATCCGGGCTTGCGGAGCAGGACACGAATCTCGCCTTGCAATGGGCCGCCTCAATCGAAAACCTGGAGGATCGGAGCCGCGCGGTCAGTAGCGTGGTAAACAAAATTGCCGAGAACGATCCAGCACGGGCAATGCAGTTGCTGGACCAACACCGGGAGTCGCTCTCCTTACACAATCGGACAGATAGTGCAGTTTCACAAATTTTTTACCAATGGGCACAGTCAGACATAAACAACGCGGCGGTGGCGGCTTTAAATCTCAGCAAACCCCAGCAACGCCGCGCAGCCATCGCCGCAGTCGCCGGCAACTGGGCCGCTACCGATCCACGGGGCGCCACCAGTTGGATCATGACAATCGATAACGCTGCCGAGCGTGCCGCCGCACTCAACTCACTGGCCTCCAACTTGCGCCACATCGCACCGGACCAGGCAATATCCATCGTCGAGTTAATGCCACCGGGCGACTGGCGCCGCAACGCAATCAATAACATCGCCAATAACTGGGCGTACAACGACCCGCAAGCAGCTCTGCAATGGAGCAGCAGCCTCGATGACCCTGCGCTACGCACTGAGGCCACACGCCGGGTGCTCCAGCAGCTAGCGCAATTCGACGGCAAACAAGCAATGCAAATGCTCGCCACCACCGACCTCAGCGATACCAATATTCAAAATTCGATATTTTCCAGTTGGGCCAGAACCGATGCCAAAGGAGCACTAAGCTGGCTGCAGACCCAACCCCAGGATAGCCGCAAGGATGATATGCTCAACAGTGCTTCGCATGCACTGGTCCAACAGGATATCCAGACCGGGCTCGCCATGGCAGAGCAGTTTTCCGATCCGGAACGCCGCCGGAACTACATGAGTAATCTGGCTTCCCATTGGGCAAATTCTGATCCCGGAGCGGCAGTCGGCTGGTTCCAGTCGCTCGGCGACAGCGAGTTACGCGAGGCCGTGGCACCACGAATCGCCGCCACATTAAGCCGCTACGACCCTGAGGGCGCCATGAATTTTCTGCGCCAATTGCCGACCAACTCAAAAGCTGCAACAGAAGCATACCCGACTGTCGTCTCAGCCTTTGCTGAATACGATATCGAGCAGGCCGCCGTGCTCGCCCAACAAGCACCCACCGGCGAGGCGCGTAATAATTCCGTCGATCGCCTGATGCAACGCTGGACCCACATCGATCCGCTCAACGCTTCCGTTTATCTTGATCAAATGCCTGCCGGTGCATCCCGCGACGCCGGCATTCGATCATTTACCCGCATCCTGCGCGACGACGACCCCGAGGCCGCCGCGCTGTGGGCCAGCACGATCACTGATGACAAAAAACGCATCAGTGCGATCCGCAATGTCCTCTACAGTTGGAAAAACCAGAACCGGCAAGCCGCTACCCAGTTTGTGCTTAATCAAAACCTCGACGAGAAGCAGGAAAAACAATTGCTAGGCATTCTGGATTAGCAAATTCGCTTGATTTTCGCAGGATTCGTTGAACGGTATGCACCGTAAGATGTCACATATGACGTAACATTTTATAATATGATTACTTGGATACTAATGATCGCAGGAACGATGCTGATCTCACTTTATGCTTCGGCAAAAGTGCGGTCGACATATGCAAAATACAACAAGATGCAAAGCAGCTCGGGCTATACTGGTGCCGAAGTCGCAGCGCGTATCCTGCAGGCAGCTGGCATCCAGGATGTGCAAATAGCTGAAGTCCGCCACACGCTGGCTGACCACTACGACCCAACCAAAAAGGTTTTGGTTCTTTCATCCGATAATTTCCATGGCACCTCACCGGCAGCATTGGGGGTGGCGGCGCATGAGTGCGGCCACGCTATCCAACACAAGGCCCGCTACGCGCCGCTCGAATTGCGCATGGGTGCTGTCGGCCTGACCAGCGTCGCTAGCTACCTGATTTGGATTCCCATCATCGGTGGATTCACCGGTCTGATCGCACCATACACCGGACTGCTAATCCTGGCCATCGCCTTTGGAATTATCATGCTTTTCAATCTGATTACTCTACCGGTCGAGTTCGACGCCACCAAGCGTGCCAAGCTGATTCTCGACAACATGGGATTCATTCGCACCCAGGAGGAAAAAACCGCCGTTAGCAAGGTACTTAATGCCGCAGCGCTGACTTATGTCGCCGCCTTTATTACCTCACTGGCTTACTTCCTCTGGTACCTGCTCCCGATGTTGATGGGTAATCGGAATTAAAACGTTGAAGGGCAAAGTTCCACTCGCTGACCCCGATAGATGATGTCGCTGCGCTCGGTAGTCGGGGATTTCACGCCGCAGCTTTGAGGCTGCTCCCAGATTGCGCGTCATCAAGCATAGGCGGAACCTTTGCCGTAACTCGTCTCATGGCGTTTCTATTGGGGCAAAGTTCCACCTTTGCCGTAACTACATAGCCGCAGCCGAATTAGCTGACTCAGCCTGACTTGCAACTTGCAGGTGTCACCCATTCATTGCAGCTTCCTGCTGCTCGATCCCACTGTAGTGGATGCCGCCGCGCCCTTCGCGCAACAATTCGAGGCTGCGGTGCACCAATCCGCCCATCGTCCTGGCCTTAAGGAAGCGATTATCCCGATAATACTCAGCAAGCCCCTCACGCAACTCGACGACATGCTCGCGTGGTGCCAGTGGCTCGGAACGCATCGCCGACAGTAACTGCCCAAGCCGGGTTTTTTCCGCGCGCATCCGCATTTGGATCATTGCCCGCTCCTCCAACTGGTACTGCTTCATCGACCGCACATCCATGTGCTTGATGCCAAATTTGATCAGCGGATTGTTGTCGGGAAAATACTGCGGCCGGTAGAACGATGGTCGCCCCTGGTACGACTGCTGGTCGAAGTCCATCGGCCGGATCCGGTAGTGCACTTCCTCAAAATCGGGAGTCACATCAACCACGTAATTGTACGAGCGCATATCTCCCAGCAGGCGGATGAAGCAACGCTCGTTAAATTTCACAAATTCCTTGGCTATCCGCACTTCGCGAAAACCGGGATCCTGCAAATTGCTGTTGATAAATATATCGCCCGGTATTCCCAGCACATGCTCTTCAATTAAGGTTTCGCCGCAAACTATGAAGTGCATCCGGTTCGGCGACAGCAGATGCTCCAGTTCCAACCCGTAAATCCTGCTGGCATCCGCGTTCTTAACATAAAAGTAGTCGTGGTTATCGTTAATCCGGTTGACAATCCGCACTCGAAACGGCTGGGAGTTGCCAAACTCGGCAAAGTCGATGCGGTCCACTACCAAATGCTCCATCACGCTCAGGTCACCATTGGCCTTGAGCTGGGCGTACACTTCGCGCAAGCCAAGCGAAATGTCCTGCATCACGCTCATCGGATAAAGCACGGTCAACCACAAGGTATCCTTGCCGTCAGCATCAGGCAGTGGATAGCTCTCGCTATAGTCACGCAGTGTCTGGTAGGTAATTGGCAACTGCATTTCACGACTGTTGCCTAGCAGGTAGTCGTGCAACTGCCCATTGATCTGGTAAGGGATCTTCTTTTTCAGCCGCGATAGCATGCTTCCAATCTATCTGCCAGTCTGGCGATTGCCAGCCAGATCGTTATGACAAAAAAAAGCCGGGGCAGACACAGCGTCCGCCCCGGCTTTGATATCAGTTCTTAGCTAGGATTCCGAATGTTTGCCGAAGTAAGTCCCCAGGAAGTCAGGTCAAATATATTTCCCTGAGTACCATCACCACGAGGTCCGACAACCTCCTGCGAATCGTCCAGGTTCTCAATGGCACCACTCTGGTCAACCCTGATCACGATGGCTTTATTACCTTTCCAAAGTCCGCCCAGGGCATCTTCTGCCTCAGCGTAGCCACCGGAGGTATTGGCCATGCCGTCTGCCAACAGCGGAATACGCGGGTTGGATGTCTCACGCAATCCGTCAACATAGGAGAAGTGGTTCTCTCCGGCGGCCAAGCGGTTCGCTCCGTCAATGGCTTCGTCGGGTGGTGTCGGATTGCAGTATGCTGAACCGCTGACATAGAAGATTTCCTCGGAAGGAACATAGCCAGGGATCAACACACGAAACGCATCGTTGGAAGCGGTGACAGTTATCGGAGTGGTAGGGTTCTCTGGATCTGTCGAACCATCAGTCGGATAGGTGCCACCGTAGTCTGATGCATACAGCTTCAGGCCCAATCCAATCTGCTTTGCCTGGGTCAGCACTTTCGTTTGCAGACCGCGTTCCTGAATGGTCGAGTAAACCGGCAAGGCAATGCCCGCCAGAATCCCGATGATTGTAATTACGACGAGCAGCTCAATGAGCGTGAACCCGTCCCGGTAGTTAGGGATTTTCTTTTTCATATTGTTTTCCTTTGTTGGGGTTGAACTAAACAAGCCTATTAAGCTCTAATAACAATTAAGCAAACCATTGTTACGGAAATGTTACGGAAATCAAAATTTTTGAAGAATTTTCACAATCGACATTTTCCCCATTTGCAGACCCCTTTCCACACATGACAGCCCGCCACTTTTTTGTAGAATGCCACAGCACCCTTTCCGCCCTTCTTAGCGTCAGCGTAGCAGGACCGCCGTGCTTCCTCGCTGTAGCCACGGCGCAAGCTCTTGCATTATACCATCTCTAAACAGTTTTGCGCAAATGAGGATTCGTAATCCTGATCGTAATCATATTCACCAACTGCAAGCCGTAGATCCAGATAAAGTCACGATTACGAGTACGATTATGATCACGATTATGAAAAGGATACTTACTCAAA
>CAYUDZ010000086.1:0-11436 GCA_964443575.1 uncultured Chthoniobacteraceae bacterium
CAGGAGGTCACCCCGCAGCAAACATGGATCCGCACTGCCCCGGAACATCTGGGGTTGAGTTACGAGAAGCTAAAGCGGGAATTGGAAAAACTCGAGGTAGACGAGTTGGCCACATGTGTCCAGCGTCGCGGCTATTTGCTATGGGAGCAGGGCGCCGAAAATCAAACTGTAAACTTACAGCGTGCTTTCTTGGAGACATTATTCGACAGCGAACAGGAAACCAATGAACTGACTGAGGTGCTTGAGGTGGAATCTCCCCGGCATGGTGAGCTTCTGCCTCGTGACCTGGCACGTCTGGGCTTGCTAATCTTGCGCGATGGCAAGTGGCAGGATGAAAACTTCAGCAACCTGCTCAATGATCGTCTTTATAAACAAGAAGGCACCGTGCGGATCGATGATGCGCCATTTTATGTAGCTGGTTCGAACGATACTTTATGGCTGATCCTGCTGCCTCGCGATCAGGTCGCCTTTGTTGCCATAGCCGGCGACCAGCCACTCGCTGAACCAAAAAAATATGCTGATGCAGTTGCAACTGCCATGCATGTAATGCGTAAATAGTCAGATGATCACAATTATTAAAGGTACCAATCGTCCGCAGAGCAATACCGGCCATATAGCTGCCACTGTCACCGACATCTATCGCCAGCTTGATGCCACGGCACATTTACTCGATCTGGCTGAGTTGCCAGCCGGCATGTTCGAGCCGGTAGCCTATGCCAATAAGCCGGCGGCTCTGGCGCAATTTACCGATGCAGTACTCAACTCATCAGGACTGGTAGTAATCACTCCTGAGTATAATGGCGGATTTCCTGGGGTGCTGAAGTACTTTATCGACATGCTGCCATTTCCGGAAAGCTTTGAGCGGCGGCCGGTTTGTTTCATCGGACTTGCAGCAGGTTACTACGGAGCATTGCGTCCGGTCGAACAATTGCAGCAGATCTTCAGCTATCGGAATGCTCACATTTATCCGCAGCGCGTCTTCATCCCCGGAGTGAATGATAAGCTTGATGAGCAAGGTGCAATTAAGGATGAGAAAATCCAACAACGCCTGCAGGATCAAGCGGAAGGTTTTTTGAAGTTTGTTGCTAACCTTGGTTAGGGCACCCGACTGGCAAGCTGCTAATGAAAACCGAGCAATTTACGGGAGGGCCACTTGAAACTAATTGTTTCCTGCTACAGGCGGCAGCCGGCAATATCCTCATAGATGCGCCGCAGGATGCTGCCAGTTGGCTGGCTACCAATGGTTATTCTGTAGACCTCATGCTGCTTACGCATGGTCATTTCGATCATGTCGGCGATGCGGCAGCAATCGTTCGCCAATATAACTGCCAGGTCGGCTACCATGCTGATAGCGAACAGATGCTGACCGATACCGAGTTTTTTAGTAAGCTTGGGATACCGGTAGAAGTAGAGCCGGTAAAAGCTGACTTTCTGATCGAGGAAGTCGATTCAGTAGATTACCTCGGCGAGAACTTTCAGGTGCTGCTGGTGCCAGGACATTGCCCGGGAAGCTTGTGCTTCGTGCATCCCGCCAGCAACCGGCTGTTTGGTGGCGACGTCCTGTTCGCCGGTGGCGTCGGCCGCTGGGACCTGCCCGGCGGCGACTACGACCTCCTGATGACCGGCATTCGCAACAAACTCATGCCACTCGACGATCAGATTACCGTCCTGCCCGGTCATGGCCCAGCCACCACCATCGGCCGCGAACGCCAAACCAATCCCTATCTGCAGTAATACTTTCCCGGCAAATTTGTTGGCCAGCCAAGGGACAAGTAAGGTTCGTTCGCTACTAATGGCTTGTGATAATAGAACTCGGCGGACGTCTTCCTTCGCTGCTCCAGCTTCCTTTCACTACAACGTGAGATATTGAGCTATGGACGGACACCCCCGACGTATCGGGGTCTTCGAGTGGAAGTCCGCCCTCCACCGCCTTTGCGGAATTTGGTAGCCGTGAAGTTAAAAAGCAATTCTGAGCAATTTGCTCAAACCTCTTGAGATTTGATATAAGTTACGACGGTGACACGCGCTACTTGGTCTCCTGCGCGTCGGCTTTCATCGCCTGTTCGGCGGCCTGGATTTTTTCCTCGGGGACGGTCCGTAGTTTTTTGGCCAGGCCGAGCTTGCTCAGTGTCCAGATAAGCCATTTGGTAGGATCCCAATGCCATGGTTTCACGCCGTTGCGGTAGTCGTGCTGGAACTCATGGTGGTAGTTATGGTAGCCCTCGCCGAAGGTGACCAGCGCCATCAGCCAACTGTCGCGGGCACTGCATTTGTCGGAGTAAGGGCGGCTGCCGATGGTGTGACATAGTGAGTTAATGCAGAACGTGCAGTGCTGGACGCAGACTACCTTGAGCACGCCACCGATCAGGAAGCCGCCGAGCGCGCCGACCCAGCCAGCGGCCAAAAAGCCAATCACTGTTGGCAGGACGAACGCCGAGGTAATTCCGATCCACAGCCAGTATTTGTGCTGCCAGACCACCAGCGCGTCCTTGCGCAGGTCGTTGACGTTATCCAGCGGCGGTTCCGGCTTCAATTTGAATAACAGCCAGCCGATGTGGGCGTGGAATAGCCCCTTGGAGATGTCGTACGGGTCGTCATCGTGGTCGACATGCTTGTGGTGGCGGCGGTGATCGGAGGTCCACTCGATCACCGAACTTTCGAACGCACCGGCGCCAAAGATCAGGCAAACAAAGCGGATCAGCGGATGGGTCTCGAAGGTCTTGTGGGCAAACAACCGGTGGTAGCCGAAGGTAATGCTCATGCCGGTCAGCACGAATAACGACAGGAATAAGCCGACCTCCAGCCAGCCCAAGCCGAAAAAATAAATATATAAGGGCACCCCGATCAGGGAGGAAAAAAACGTCCCGATCAGGAACGAGCTGTTCACCCAGTTGACACGTTGAAATGGTATATTTGGAAAAAGCACAAGACCGCTACGCTACAGTGTTTTGCCGACTAGGCAACTAGTGATTCAAATTTTTCTGCGGTGGGAGGAAAACCGAGTGAAAAAGCAATCGCAGATGCGCACAGAGTGTCGCCGATCGATTGCATCTATGCCGGGCATCGGTCGGTCATCTACGAGGTCCTTGAAGCGTCTGATTTTCTACGCTCGCTTTAACCCTGGGAATTACTTGGCGGCCGAGGGTGCGGATACCGTCGAGCATTGTCGGGTGGGGCAGTTCAGCCACGCTCATTTGCTTAATCCAAATGATGGCAGTAGGGTGCGGCCGTGGAGAGGATTTATGTATGCAAGGAATGTGACAAGCCGAAGCCGGGCAAGGTCGACGGCAAGGCGCGCAGCGGCAAAAAGCTGATCAAGGCGCTGCAGGCCGCCGATCTGGGTATCGAGGTAGTGCCATGCAAATGCCTGGGCAAGTGCAAAAAGGGCCCCAACGGGATGGTGATGCCACAATGCCTGCGGCTGCACCGGTTGACGGTCAGGAAAATGAAGAAGCTGATGGAGTCGCCTGTCCTTGACGGTCCCGCGGAGGTGAAACGCATCAGATGACATGCGCCTCGACGTAATGATAAGTGTGAAACGATTTATTGCTCCAATCGGCTTACTTTTGCTGTGCCTCCTGTACCAGCAGATGCTGGCTGCCCCAGAGGAGCAGGTGGCGGCTCGGCCAAATCAGCCGGTGGCGGCTCGGCCAGATCAGCCGGTGGCGGCCCCTCCAGATCAGCCGGTGGCGGCCCCGCCACCCGGGATGGTGTGGGTAGCGGGTGGCACTTTTGTGATGGGGACAGATGCCAAGGACGTGCCCGCGAATGAGCGTCCGGCCCGCGAGGTGACAGTGGATGGATTCTGGATGGATGCGACACCAGTGACCAACAGTCAATTTAAGGAATTTGTCGAGGCAACCGGATATGTCACCACCGCCGAGAGGGATGTCGAATGGGCAGAGATGCAGAAGCAATTACCGCCGGGTACTCCGCCCCCGCCAGCCGAGTCATTGGCTGCCGGCTCGTTGCTGTTCCGCGAGACGACGGGTCCGGTCGACTTACGCAACGTAGCCAACTGGTGGCACTGGACAAACGGCGTGAACTGGCGTCAGCCGGAGGGCCCGGGCAGTTCGATCGATGAGCGTATTGACCATCCGGTAGTGCATGTGTCATGGTTCGATGCCCAAGCCTACGCCGAATGGGCTGGCAAACGGTTGCCGACCGAGGCCGAGTGGGAATTTGCCGCCAGGTCCGGGTCCGCGGCCAGACAGGCAGAGTCCGCAGCCGGGTCCGCAGCCGGACTGGTGATTACGGCCTCCGCGTCGTCTTCACGTTTTATCTGGGGTGATGAATTTCGGCCGGACGGCAAGTACATGGCGAATACCTGGACAGGGACGTTTCCTTACGAGAATGATGCGGCTGATGGGTATGAGCGGACCTCACCGGTTGGCAGTTTTCCGCCGAACGGCATCGGGCTTTATGACATGGCCGGAAATGTCTGGAACTGGGTTGCCGATCTGTACGCGGCCGATGTGCACCAGCGGGCAGTGCGATCAGGCAAACCCAGTATCAACCCGCAAGGACCGACTCAAGCGTACAACCCACAGTTACGACTCGCTGGTGAGCAACGCGTGATTAAAGGCGGATCATTCTTGTGTCATGTCGATTACTGTGAGAGTTACCGTCCAACGGCCCGCCGTGGCAATACACCGGACACCAGCACGTCGCACACCGGGTTTCGCTGTGTCAAAGATCAGCCAGATGACGGCTGAGTAAAAAATCCCACAAAACTCTACCTATAGTTATGAAAATTATAATAAAAATAGTGCACCGGTGCCGATTTTGTGTAACTTTTTAACCGGATTAAGCGTTATATAAAAAATATGAACTCGTCAGAAACTGACCGCGTGATTCGCATGGCATGGGAAGACCGGACAACCTTCGAGGAAATCGAGAAGGTGACCGGTTTGGCTGAAAAAGATGTGATTAAATTGATGCGCCGGGAGCTCAAGCCATCGAGTTTCCGCATGTGGCGCAAACGCGTGAGCGGTCGGGTGACCAAGCACCGCAGCCTATTTCGCCAGTACCTGGGCGAATTCAACCAGAGCCCGAAGCTGGTATACTGAGATAAGAAGATAGGATATAGGATATAGGATACGGAATACAGTAGGTTCTACTACGCTCTGCGCGCTACACAGGGCAGGCAGTTCGCAGCGGGCTCATAGGAGCTACTCATTGGTTGCCACGGCTAACTCTGCTTATCACCACTTAAGCTCAGCTGGTTGTTACCTACTGATAAAATTATAGGCGTAAAAAAAAGCCCTGCCGGCAAGACTTGGAGCCTTACCGGCAGGACTTTGGGTTAAAGTGAGATTTGATTTAATTAGTTCAGGTAATTGTTAAGTTTCGACATGATTTGCTCGCGGCTTTCACCCGTCTTTGTTTCCAGATGTCCTACTAACTCATCGATTTTTCCCTCGAATCGCAGTAACTCGTCATCGGTCACATCTGCAAATTGTTGCTTAATGTGTCCTTTTAATTCGTCCCAACTTCCTTTAATTGATAATTTATCTACCATATTTTCCTTTCATCTAGACACAAACAGGTGAATCCGGGATTGCACAATAATTCTGAGTTTTTTTATTGATGATGCATTTGACCATTTGCTAGACGAATTACAAATCACGAAATAAGCATGCTAAATCAGAAGTATCTGGACCAAATCAGCAAATTTGAGCAACTGGATGCTACCGCGGAACAAGAGCTGGCCAAGAAGTCATCCGGCGGCGATATTGAAGTCCGCAACCATTTGGTGAGAGCTAATTTACGCCTTGTTGTCAGCCTGGCACTTAACTACCGCGAGATGGGTGTTCCGCTCAAGGATCTGGTTTCCGAAGGCAATCTTGGTCAGGAGCCGGATGATCTGGCCACAATCGGGGATGACTTTGAAGTGAGCCGGGAGACGATCAGGCGCAAACAGGAGGCCGCGATGGTCAAGATCCGTCGCGAAATCCTCCGGTTGGAACTGGTAAATAATCTTAAACGCAGACGCTTGCGCGCGCGTAAGCGGTTGCGACAGGTTGGGCAGACCCCCAAAAAAGCGCTCGGCAAGTCAGCTCGGGCGAAGAATTTCAAAAAATAATAAGTAAGTTAACTGTCAGGTACCTATTTCTATGCAAGTGGTGCCGATGAGGAAGACTATGTAAGCGTCAATCTGCCACTGGAAGGCATGGATATGGTCATTCAAGGCTATGTTACAGGAATTTCCGGAAGTACATTTATCGTCAACTCGGAAGCCCGTAGCGTGACAGTCGAGACCGACGAAATGGCATATAACCCGCTTGATGACGAAGGGTTCCAGAAAGTCGATATTGGCGACCGTGTTTCTGTACGCGGAGAGGTTGACGAAAACTTCTGGGGCAATAAAGAACTTGTCGCAGATACGGTTATCACCCTGTCAAACGAAAGCTAATCAATACTGAAAAAGCTAATAAAAAATTGCCGATTCGTTGATGCGGATCGGCAATTTTTTTTGGCGTAGTCGAGGGGCTGAGAGGCGCTGCTCATGGGTGCTATGTGTAGCATCACACGTTCGAGGAATAACTGTAAAGGCAGCTAATACCGATTCTCAGCAGGTACGCCTAAATAAGCAGTGTGCTACAGCATGAACACGACTGCCCGGAAGTTGGGGCGTAATCGTGGAGCTAGTTAATTATCGACCGTATTGTTATCGTAGACGATGAGCCACCAGTCATCGGTGCCGTCAGCGGCAACGATATTGTAATCGTTATCCCAGACTTTTTTTATTTCGGTCTTCAGCTTGGAGGTTGAAGGTGCCGAGAAGTAACCTTGAGTGATATTGCCGGGATGTTGCGAAGCGATAGTATTCCAAAAAGTATTACCGTCTATGGCCACATCGGTGATGATATAACCTTCCTTCCGCTTAGTGCTAATCCATTCCTCTGTCTGCTTCTGGTTACCGCTCCTGGTAATTTGTCCCAAAATCGGAGTGCTCCTATCTGCCAGGAAAAGGTACCAGCCATTATTGGCACAGGCATCCGTGATGCGGAATCCTTTATCGAGTAATCCCTGCAAGTTTTCTTTGATATAATCAGAACTCCCCCAAATAGCCGTTTGGGTGAAATCGGCTGCAGGACCAGGATCAGCCTCGACTACTACAAGCCACTTATCACGTTTGTTGTGGGCTACTGCGCACACCCTGCGTTTTTCTGAGTTAGCAGTTTTGATTGCATCAAGGACTTGCTCGTTCGTGCCAATCAGCATTTTTTGCCTGCCGACATCGACTTCCTCTGTCATACACAGGAAAAATGTGCCTTTGCGCCCGGCTGCTACGGTAACGCGCTTACCATCGTTGTGCCTTTCAACGAACCAATCCATCAATGTTTGGGTAGCACTGCTTGTTTTCCACGACTGGCTTTGGTCAAGATATTTGAGCAAGGGATCTTTTTGCGCAGGTTCTAGGTCGATGGCCTGTCGGAAATACATGCGTGACTCCCTCCAGCGCTTCACACCACGTAATGCTTTGCCGGCCTTAATAAAGAGTTGGGAATCAGTAGGGTTCAGGGCGATAGCATTGTCGAATGCCTCAAATGCCTGAGTCTTATCATCAGCTTGATAATAGGCATCGCCGAGATCCTCATAGGCCTGATAGGTAGGCGCAAGTTGTGCCGTCTCCGACAAATAGTCGACCGCCAACTTGTACCCTTTATTTTTGAGATGCAGTTGCCCTAGTTTTTGCACTGCCCTTGTGCGTGAGCCACCTGCATCCAGGAACTGCTGCCACATATCTATGGCTTGGTCGAGGCTGCCCGCCTTCTCAAATTCGAGTGCCTGAAGTTCCAAACTTTCTAGTTTTGGGGTTTGATTGCTGGTTGGCACACTGTTTCCAGCAGCAGGTGTTGATGGTTTTTGCGAGGGACTAAGCGAGCCGATATTTGCCAGTAGGATAATTGCTCCGAGTAGCAGGCCGAGTAGCGCAACGATCAATTGTGGGCTGGGTTTGCCCTGCTTTTTTTTATCTCCTGTAGACGCTGACGGAAGCTCTGGTAATTGCGGCGGACTACTGGACTCGCTCAAGATTTGCTGGAGTTGGCGCAACGCGCTACTCACTGGCAGCAATTCCAGCTGCATTGTTTCACTACTTCTCTCATCCCAGCTAAGGGCCAGCAGGCTGCGGTCCGAACGAAAATATGCTATCCGTCGGCCTGGATCGCCGGGTACCGGGATGACTTGGATCGTAGTAGTCCGCAGAATTCTAGCGAGACATTCACGGATCTTGTCACCTTGGGCTGTCCATTGGCCTGAGCTGTCACGTAAACCTGATTGCACTAGTGGGTCACTATTGTCTGGTGGTGCAGGTAATGTGTCTTGTCGTGATACTCCTCCCAGCGTCGCAAAGTCGAGTGCCAGTAACGCCCACTCCGAGTCTACAGCATGGGCCAGTGAAGCGAGCGTTGCCAGGTTGACACTCAATTGGGGTGACTCCCCGTTTCCACGATCAACTGTTGGCCCGAGCAGAAAGTCTTCCATCAGCACCAGCAGTGCAGTGACCGTAGGCAGGTAAGCAAAGTCCCAGCCTTCAGGGGTTCTTCCAGACCTGCGCCGGTGTGAAAGCATCACGTAAGGTCCGCGCATCCCTGCTTCATAAATCCGGTACTCCGAAAATGCTGTCTTGCCAGCTGCCGGGGCAACCGCCAGTTGAATTAGCCGCTGGGGATTGGCCAGACATTCCAGTGCTTCTTTCATTGGCCGCGTGATTCTGGTACTGCGGTCCGGGTTTTGTTCTGCTGGCGGAAGGTTTGCCAGCATCCCTGATGAGGGTGCCGCTACACCAGCCCGTGCCATCAGGTTCGCGAGAGTTTGTGAATCAACTTGCCAGCGCCAGCTCATTTTTTATCAGCTCTGTTCCTCGTCCTGATTGATCTGGCTACCGCGGGTGGTATACGTGATCTCCTGGATATTGCTGGCGCGCGGCCGCAGCGACTGGGTGCCCTCGACCAGCGCACTGAGTTGGTTTGAAACCTGACGCGTACTAGTGCCCATGCGGTTGAGCACGGCCTCGGCCTGCGGTGCGGTGAGTTCACCGCGCTGCACCTTACGCATCACATTGATCTTCTCTATCATATCCTGGGGGATAGTGGCCCCAGGTGCGTTGCCTGCCTCAGCCATCATCCTGGTGCGGGTGATCAGCATATTGTCGGTCTGTTTGACAGCCTGACGCATCGCTTCCTCCTGGTTGGCCACAGCTTGCTGCCGTAGCAGTGGGATACGCGACTCGAGATTGTCTGCTTCCTGTAGCAGCGAGTCCGCCCTTTGCGGATTGACCGTGCGTAATTCAGCGGCAGTCTCGCGCATGATGTCTGCCTCCTTCTGGAATCGAGTTGCGGCCTCTTTCAGGTCATCTGCGTTATTCATCCAATGGTCCTGCTTGAAGGCAACTGTAGCAGCAGTGCCCTCGGGATCGATCAGGTCGCGTCCCCGGTAGGGGTCCATGGTTGCTGTTTGGAGATCCGGACTTCCGGTCCCGTAGGCCTCAGGATTCAGGCGGTCGGTGGTGGCCTGATCCAGCTTTGATGCAAAGGCATCGACATCATCAACATCCATGACATCAGCCAGGTGTTGATCCGCTGTAAGGTGCGTGTTAACAAAACCTTCGCCCTTGGAAACAAGGGTGCTGTCGCCTGGTGGACGGTTGTGCACCGTGCCGAAGAGTTCCTCGTTGTAGATTCGTCCGGTGACATTGCTGGGCACATCCTTCCACTCACCATTGACCCGAACGCGCATTGTCATGTCACGGTCGAATGATGCCTTGCTACCGCGTCCGGTGGCTGGCTCGCCTGCCAGTTCGCGTGAGCGATTGACAAAAGTATCGAGCTTACCTTCGTTGATTTTTTGGATTGCAGCTGTTTCTGCAGCAGTCTTGCCATGGATACGGGTAACTTTGCCGCTTGGGTCATGTGATGATGCCAGGCCTGACGAGACTCTGTCCGGGGCCTTGGTATCCATGTTGACTTTATCACCGGGGGTATTGGTGATCTTGACGGTCTCAATGTCCTCGACAGGTATGCCATATTCCTGTGCAATGCGCGCGCGTGTGCGGATATCAGCCTCGTGATAGATGCCCTCCATCTGGGTATTGAAGGCCTCGATCGTGCGATGGTTGCCATCGGCTCCTCGCGGTAACCGGTTGAGTTCATTCATTGCATGTTTATCGGCTTGTACCCGCAGTGTCTCCTCCATCACTCGCCGCTCAGCTACTGCCAGCTCGGCAGGGTCAGCACTGGCGGAGCGGCGCATGGCATCCAAGTCGTTAACGGCTTCGTCCAGATTGTTAACCTTTTGCCTGCCAGCTTGACGGCCTGCGGTAAATGCTTCATCCATGCGGGACAGGTCAGGGTCAGCTCCAGTACGCGACAGGTTCTGCACCTCGTGGATCATTTCATTGGTGCCGCCACGGATTTCTCCGGTGCGAGCCAGCTCGGCAGCTTCATCCGGGGTCAGGCGGCCAACCTGACTGCCCGGGGCTTTGATCTCGGTTCTCATTTCCGGTGGTACCAGTTCGTTGAGAGAGCTGCCGCCCTTGAATCCGCTGCCACGGACCTTGCTTAGGGCAGTACCCACATCGTCTTTCAACCCCACGGAAGTCATTGCATCGCTGACCAGGCTGGCACCGACATCCCACCACCCGGGGCCATCGTTGCTACCGTCATTACTGGCCGAGCGCATTTCGCCAAGCGTACGTGCAGTTTCGGTTGGTAGGTTTTCACGTGTCAAAGTTCCAAATCCAGTGCGCAAAGCATCCAAGGTGCCATAGCTATCTCCTTTGTCGGCAGCTTCTTCAGCAGCGTCTTTCATTGCTTGTCCGGCAGCCCATCCCTGGTATACTACCTCACTGGAGCCACCTGTGAGAACTCCGGTCCCTATGCGAATGATTGCGCTATCCATGGCCTCGGCACCAGTATTTGAAATCGTGTCATAGGCAATGTCCCCGGCTGAACCGAATACTCCACTCTGCAGAGTAGCATCCGGAGCAGCTATATCGCGGCCGATCCGGTTACGTAGAGTGGTTTTCAAATTATTGATGTAACCGGTGTTGAGGGTACCATCATCGTTGTAGATCCGATCATCTCCCATCCGGTCAAGCAACTCGTGCTCGCCGCGTTGCAGCGCAATTTCCTCGGCTCTTGCGTGGGTTTCGATCGCTTCGCGAGCGGCATTCTGTTGATCTAATTCCCGCTGCCGTTCGGCGCGCTCGTGAGCATGGTCTACGGTCATTTGTTCTGTATCGCGGCGTACCATTTGCTGTCCGCTACGTGACCTTTGTTCGACCCAACGGTCTTTCTCGGCTTTCTCCCGCGCAAGTTCATCGATCACCTTTTCTGCATCCTGACGCGGCATGAAGACCCATTCGCCATCATCGTTTGGAGCCAGGTATTGACCATTCTCATCACGTTCCAGCATGTCCCCATAGGG
>CAYUDZ010000087.1:0-11391 GCA_964443575.1 uncultured Chthoniobacteraceae bacterium
CCAGCCCGTGCAGATTGAAAAATGTCCACTGCCCGAAATGCATCACCTGCGGCAGCTTCGTGAAATCGATGTTGCTGAAAGCCGCCGCTTTGGTGGAAGGATTAGGCCAGTGAACGCTCGAGTCACTTACCTTGGAGTACCCATCGCTTCCAGTGATAGAGGACATCCAGATGATCGGACTGGTCTCGTGTTCCTGCCCGACAGTGCCACGAATTACAGCTCGTTCACCTGCTATCAGCGAAGATAATAATAATCCATGAAACAGGAAAAAGGTGATGACACAAGCGCTGGTGAATTTCACGGTAAATCTGATGATAAATTACCAGCATAAGCAGCGGCAATTTCTCTCGTGTAACAATTCTGTCACTCTCGGAGCCATTGTACTGCTGGACAGTACTGGATTGATGAGGACAGTAGTAAGCGTCTGAAACGGGAAGGGACAAAGATGTAGTGGATGCAAGTGGGTAACCCGGACTAAACTAATCCCTACCTGATCATCATCCTGCCAAACGCGACAAGAGTAGTTAACTAACGGCCTTACAGCTCCAATCCTGAAGCAGTTTGTTGGCTTGCTGGCGGATGGCTTTCAAGTCGTCAGCCGTTTTGCGTTCGAGGTTTTTTACCTGGAATGCCATGCGGCGGTTGCCTTTGAAGCTCTTATGGTGACGATCAAGGAACGACCAGTAGAGGGTGGTGAACGGGCAGGCATCGTCGCCGGTTGACTTGCCGGGATCGTACTTGCAGCCCTTGCAATACGGGCTCATGCGATCGATGTATTTGCCGCTGGCGCAGTAAGGCTTGGTGCCAACGATGCCGCCGTCGCCATACTGGCTCATGCCCAGGGTATTCGGCAAAGAAACCCAGTCGATGGCATCGAGGTACATCGCCATGTGCCAGTCATGGAAGCGGCGTGGATGTACGCCCAACAGCAGGCACAGCTGCCCGAGCACCATCAGGCGCGGGATGTGGTGGGCGTAGGCGTGATCCAGCACGCTTTGCATGCAATCGCGTACGCAGGCCATCTCGGTTTTGCCGTTCCACAGGAACTCAGGAACTTCCAGGTTGGCCTTGAGAGCATTATGCTCGATATATTGCGGCATTTCCTGCCAATAGACGCCACGGATAAATTCGCGCCAGCCGAGGATCTGGCGGACGAACCCTTCGACGCTATTGATTGGTGCATTGTCGGTGCGGTAGGCCGCAATTGCTTTTTCCACACATTCCCTAGGGTTTAGCAATTTTATATTAAGCAAAGCTGACAGCCGCGAGTGGTATAGTCGCACTTCGTCTTTCCACATGGCATCTTCGTAGCGCCCGAATAGAGGCAAGCGTTTTTTTATAAATTGATCCAGGTATTTGTGTGCGTCCTTGCGGGTGACAGGGAGTGTCCAGTTTTCCAGCGAGCCGGGGTTATCGGCAAAGCGCTGGTTGACCAAACTGATAACTTCGCTGGTGATGTCATCGATTGGCATTGCCGGGTCATCAGGCAATTTCTCAGGACCTTGCTTGCCAAAGGTATCACGATTTTCCTTATCAAAATTCCATTCGCCGCCTTCGGGCTTGCCGTCGTCATCCATTAAAACGTCTTCACGTTTGCGCATCAGCCGGTAGAACATTTCCATTACCATCTCTTTGCGGCCATCGGCCCACTGCGCGAAGTCCTCGTGTGAACAGTAAAAATGCCGGTCATCACGCCAGTCGATCTCGAGATCGGCGTTATCTACACAGCCGTCGATATTCTGTTTGACGAAGTAATCACCGGGCATCACGGCAACTAACCGTTCCGGTTTGAGCTTCTTACAATCTGCGGCCAGCAGATCGGCAAAGTCACTACCACGATCTTTGCAGCCATCAGCAGGTAGCTCCGTGTAGTGCACGGTATATCCTTTATCAGATAGCTCATCGCGAAAATGCCTCATCGCTGAAAAAAAGAATGCGATGCGCAGCTTGTGTGACCACTCAGGATTAGCCTGGGCCGCCACTTCTGCCATCCAGATGGCATCCTGGTCAGGGTCGAAGCCATCAAAGGCGGCCGATTGGTGGTCAAGCTGGTCGCCGAGTACTATTACTAGATTGCGCATTGCATATATTAACGCTCACGGGGAATGTTAGGACTGCGTCAGATCTTGATTGCCGCAGGCCTGGTAATCGGATAATTAGGAGCATGGTGGTGTCGACCTTGGATTTACCGGATGTGCCGAAACTTGGCAGCGGCAAAGTGCGGGAGATTTTTGACCTAGGTGATAGTTTATTATTAGTCGCCACAGACAGGATTTCTGCATTTGATGTGATATTTGCTGAGCCGATTCCGGGGAAGGGTGCGGTACTTAACCAATTGAGTGAATTCTGGTTTAACAAGCTGGACTTTGTCACAAACCATATGGAGGAAACGGATAGCAGCCATTTCCCGGCACAACTGCAACCGTATGTAGAACAATTGAGTGGACGTTCGATGATCGTCAAAAAGACGACTCCGCTGCCGATCGAATGTGTGGTGCGCGGTTACCTGGCCGGGTCGGCATGGCAGGAATACCGCCAGAACGGCACCGTTTGCGGCAACCAACTGCCACCTGGATTGCAGCAGGCCGATAAACTGGCCGACCCAATCTTTACCCCGGCCACCAAGTCACAAAGTGGTCATGACGAGAATATCAGTTTCGAGCAGTGCCGCACGCTGGTCGGCGACGATGTAGCTGACCAGGTCCGCGAGATAAGTATCGAGCTGTATGAACACGGGCGCGCCTATGCCGCGACCCGTGGCATCATTGTTGCCGATACCAAATTTGAATTTGGGTTACTGGATGGTGATCTCATCCTGATCGACGAATTGCTAACTTCTGACTCCTCGCGCTTTTGGCCGGAGACACAATACAGCCCTGGAACCAGCCCACCGAGTTTTGATAAGCAATTTGTCCGCGATTACCTGGAATCAACCGGCTGGGATAAGTCGCCGCCGCCGCCGCCTTTACCGGATGAAGTTATTAATGGTACTTCAAGCAAATACATTGAAGCATTTGAACGCCTGACGGGGATGAAACCGGAGTTGAACAATGGATAGCGCTAAACCAACGTTGGTCGCACCATCGGTCCTGGCCTCGGACTGGCTGCAATTGCGGGAAGAAATCAAGCGCGCGGAAGAAGCGGGTGCCGACTGGCACCATCTTGATGTAATGGACGGCCACTTTGTGGATAACATTTCATTTGGCCCTGCCTTCTGTAAATATGTTTCTGAGGTGGCGACGCGCCCGCTTGATATTCACCTGATGATTACTCGTCCCGACCACTACGCGGAGCGGTTTCTTGGGATTGCCCATTGTCTCAGCGTGCATGTCGAAGCGGAGCATGATGTTGCTGCTACCCTGAAAGTGATCCGGCAGGCGGGCTGCAAAGCCGGCCTGGCATTCAATCCGCCGACTGAATTTGCTGTGGTTGAGCCTTATTTGGAGCAACTGGATTTATTGCTGGTCATGACGGTCAACCCCGGGTTTGGAGGGCAGTCGTTTATCGAGGATTGCGTCAGCAAAATTGAAGCAGCGGCAGCGGCCCGGGACCGGCTGGGGCTGGATTACCGAATCGAGGTGGATGGTGGCATCGATGCCACGACGGCGGCCGTGTGTCGCGAGGCCGGGGCAGACACGCTGGTGGCCGGCAGCAGCACCTTCAAAGCACCTGATATGGCAGCCGCGATCCGCTCAATTAGAGAGTAAAAAATTTTTCAGCCGATGGATATTTGTTCCCTGGAATGATCACGGACTACAAGTTGAATCTGAAGATAGAATAGCTGTGCGCTCGCTGGTTATCATCATTGCGTTAGTCTTGACTGCTGCTATCGCGGCTGCGGTCACCTATTACGTAGCTGTTCCCAAGCAAGAGGCTAGCAAGCCGACAGAGGAACCCCCTGCCGAGCAGCCAACTGAATTGCTAACCAGATTGCGGGCCGAGCACCCGACGCTGGCGGACGAGTTGGAAGAAGTAGACAGTCTGCTAGCCAAATTGGAGCTGGATAACCTGGAACTGACGGCGGAAAACAACGCCTTGCGGGAACGCCTGGCAAGCTATGAAAAGGAAATCGGTAAGTTAAATAATGAATTAACTTACAGTTACGGCAGCATGGATGAAGCGGCCCACTACCTTGGCGATATGTTGCGTAACATATACAGACTCGACGAGGATGACGAGGGAATGACAGATGAAGAGAAGCAAGCTGTGATTCGCGAAGTTTTAAGCATTGGTCCAGTACTCGAAGAATTGGAGGCCTTCGAGGATGAACCGGCAAAATTTGCCTACTATCAGGCAAAAACTCTCACTGCCATGCTCGAGTTAGATAGTGCCACGTCACGTGAGGTCGAACAGTTTATCAAGCAGAGCAAAACTGCATTTCTTCAGCTTCGGGAAGACCAGGCCAATTGGGATCTCGATGATGCCATTGATTATTACCGGGCGAATCTGGTCGAAGAAGAAGAACGTGAAGAATTTGATAAATTGATCATGGAAGTGAAGAAAGAAGGGGTCAGCGATGAGGAATTCACGGAAGGTAAAGATGAGATTTTGCGTGAGACCGAGGAACGTATAAACGCTGAATTCAATACCTTTCTCAATACCGACCAGAAGAAAATCTTCGAGACAGTATTCGAAGATATCGGGGTAATGGATGTATTCACCTTTGAGGATTAGCATGGTGGCAGGCCAGGTAGCAGCTCTGGCCCGCTCAGATAACGATTGCTTGGATGGGGTGTTCGGGGTTAAAGTTTCAATTAAACTAGTATGAGTAAAACTGGATTCAGAAAAGCTGCAACTCTGGCATTGTGGTTCCTGTTCTGTTTTATGTTGGGCACCGGATTGCTGCTTGAATTCCGATTGGTGCCAGGATCGCAGGGTGGTCATGGATTGACATTATTCGGGATGTCACGGCACCAGTGGGGTGAGTACCACCTGTGGGCTGCCTATGGATTTCTGGCCGTGCTTTACGTGCACCTTACGCTCAATTTTTCATTCATAAAGAATGTCATTGCTAAGAAGATGCGCTGGCCACTGTTCGGCCTGCTATGAGGTGGCTTAGTGATCGTGGTATTTTTTCTGCTGGTGCCGATTAACCAGGAGAAAAATGGCCGTGGAAAAGGTAAGCATGAGCATGCCGAACAAGTGCATGATCACGATCTGTATGTGACCGTAAATGACCAGTCACCTCAGGAACCAGCATTCAGCGAGCCTGCTCCGTATCAGCCAAAAAATTTGCGACAGCGGCATTGAACTCGCGCTGGGATCCCAGCGTGTTGTGTCCTGCTCCGGCGAGCAGGTGCCAGTCAACCGGGCCGCCCCATGCATCGGCCAGTGCCCGGGCATGCTGTTGGGGAATGATCGAATCATCGGCACCAACCAGGAATAGGGCCGGCACTGTGATATCAGGCGCCAGCTTGATCGAGTCATAACGATCCTGTAGCAGCAAGCTGACCGGCAGGAATGGGTAAATTTTGCGGGCTACAGCAACCATACTGTCGTAGGGCGCGACCAGGATCAGTCCGGCAACTTGGCGTTGTGCCGCAACTTGTACGGCAATACCGGTGCCCAGGCTGCGACCGTACAGGACGACCCGATCGTAGGATCCAGCCAACTGATCGTATGCGGCCAAGGCATCGGCTACCAACGCCGCCTCCGACGGGCTGCCAGTACTGCTGCCATATCCGCGATAATTTAAAAAGAGAACGGCGTAATCGGTGTAACGCAGAAAGTCATGCGCTGCTACAGAGAGGTTCTCGGCATTACCGCCGTAGTAGAGTAGCAGGTTCGGTGCTTGCGGGTTGATCAGCCAGCCACGCAGGGTAGCCTGCTGAGTTTTCACCTCAATCTCATAAGATTTCAGTTGGCTGGTATTCACTCCACCAACCCTTGCCAGTCCAGGCTGATACATCAGGCTGCGCTGAAAAAAATAAACCAGCACGACCAGGCAAAGGTACAGGCCAAGAAGTGTTGCCAGTAGCAGCAGGAGACTTTTCATAGGATCATCATTAGCCGTAGCCCGGATACTATTTTGACTGGTTAAGCTGCCAACTGTAATCGAAGAACTCGAGTTTAGCATCGGCAGGGATTTTCTCGGTCCGGTAGCGGTTGATGTAGGGGATGATTCCTTGCTTGCCGTCAAAGTCATCTTTGTACCAGTCAAAGATTTTTGAGACACGCACCGTGCCCTTATCGAGCACGACGCCCTGGCTATGGCGGTTGATGAATTCGCTTGTCAACTTTTTCAGGTCGGTATCAAGAGTTTTGCCGCTGAACGGTTTGTTGTGCAGCGGCGGGCAGCTTTCGGCCGCGCAATTCAGGGCAAAATGAATCTGTGGCTCATTGAATACCGGGCGAATGACTTTTTGCTCGAGATGGTCGAAACTGGTTTTCTTGCCGGAAATCTTGATACGGTTGCCATGGAAAAAGAATGTCTCGTTATCAAGCGGGCCATCAGTCGGGTACTTGGCGAGGATGTTATTCAGGATCCATGCGTTATAGGCATTCAAATGCCAGGCCAGCGATTCGTTTTTATCTTCAGGCGGTAAGGTGGAAGAATAAAAATCGACGACATCTCTGAGCGCCTGCATGTCCTGTTGGTTGCTATGCCAGGCAGCATAACGAACGCCGGAACTGTTTACATATTTTTCCAACAGCTGGCCGTAGGACTGCGGCGCAGCAGAGTCAGCTGTCGGAATTTGTTTTGCACGACTGAGCTGCGGGGCGCAAGCAAGCAGGGTGAGACACGTTGATGTGACTAATATCTTTTTCATGATAATTGGATGTCTTGGAGATCCGAATTATTCCATTGCTTGCGGGCACCGTAGTACCAGCGATGCAATTGTTTTGGCGGCACACCCAGATAATAACAGCAAATCAGCAGACCATTCAGCAAGCTGCAACGCATACTACCCAATCGATCAAAGCGTCGGCTCGAGGTGGCCAGAGGTGGCCTCAGCAAGGCGACTTGACCCGCCTTGCGCAAGCGGGATGAAAATTCCAAGTCCTCCATCAATGGTATGTCGGCAAACCCACCCAGTCGATGGTAGACATCACGACGTACGAATATTGACTGGTCACCAAAAAATGGGCCAACCCGTCTATTCAGTTGATTGATGAGATACTGGAAGCCACGCATAAACTGGTGGCGCTCATCAAATCCCCTCTCAAAGGCGCCACCCACGACTTCGTGTGCACCTGCCATATCGGCCAGCGCCTTGCAATGTTCGGGCAGCAGCTGACTGTCAGCGTGATGAAAGCATATGATCTCACCGGTTGCTGCAGCTGCTCCACGGTTCAACTGATTGCCACGCGATGGCTGTGGGCAGTCAATCAACTTAAAGTCGAGTTGCCCGGCAAGTTTTCTCAGGCCGGCAGCAGGCTCCACCGCAGCGATGATCCACTCGACGTGTTGCTGCTGGCCGTTGGTTTCCGCCAGTAGGCTGGGAACCAATTCGCTATCGTTCCAGACCGGGACTACTACAGTGACTAACTTTGGTGTCATCCAGTGACCCCTGATTCTTGCATGCTAGATATGAATTGCCTCCCCATATGCCTGGCCGGTGGCCTCGTGGATCGCTTCCGAGAGTGTTGGGTGGGCGTGGATGGTGGCTTCGATATCCTCATGGGTCGCCTCAAGGTTGATTGCCAGTCCCATTTCCGCGATCAATTCGGTGGCCTCATTACCGATAATATGTGCTCCGAGCACCTCGCCATGCTTACTGCCAAAGAGGATTTTAACGAAGCCTTCACTTTCGCCTACCGCCAAGGCCTTACCGCTGGCCATAAATGGAAACTTGCCAACCTTGTAATCGAGACCCTGCTCTTTGGCGGCACGCTCGGTTAGACCGACACTGGCGACCTGTGGTTGGCAGTATGTGCAGCCAGGGAAAACGCCGACCTTGCGTGGCGTGTGATCGGTGAACATGCCGTCAACTGCCTGGATCGCTTCGTAGCTGGCGACATGCGCCAACCACGGCGGCCCGATGATATCACCGGTAGCATAAACTCCAGGCACGCTGGTTTCATAGCGGTCACCGGTTTGGATGTAGCCTTTTTGATCAACAGCCAGCTTGACCCCATCCGGCAATAACGGGGCAACGCCAATAGCAACCAGGCAAATGTCCGCCTTGATGGTATCTGCCGACTCTCCTTTTACCTCCATCGTGACGCCTGACTTGGTCGCCTTTGCCTGGGTGACCTTGGTATCGGTAAGGATATTAATACCTGCCTTGGTCAGTGATTTTTTCAGAGTGGCGCTGATTTCATCATCCTCAACAGGCAGGATGTTCGGCATCATCTCAATCACCGTGACATCAGTCCCAAAGGCATTGAAGAAATAGGCAAACTCGATGCCAATAGCGCCGGCACCGATGATAGCAATGGATTTCGGTTGTTTTTCAAGCACCATTGCCTGGCGGCTGCCTACGACCACTTTGTCATCAAATGGCAAGCCCGGCATCTCGCGTGAGGTAACCCCGGTGGCAACCATAATCTTCTCTGCACTGTAAGACTTTTCGTTGCCTTCAGCATCCTTTACTGTGACTTCTCCGGACTTCGGGATGCTGCCGGTACCGCGCAGGTAATCGATTTTATTTTTTTTGAAGAGTGACTCGATCCCGCCGGCCAACCGGTCGGCAACCTTTCTGCTGCGGACGATGACTTTGCCCCAGTCAAAGTTGAGGTTGTCGAAAGTAAGCCCAAAGTCATCACTCCGCTCTTTCATCAGATGATATATCTCGGCATTGCGCAGCAGTGATTTAGTCGGGATACAGCCCCAATTCAAGCAGGTGCCACCGGCCCGGTCGTGTTCGACACATGCTACTTTTTTACCCAATTGGCCTGCCCGAATAGCTGCTACATACCCGGCAGGGCCTCCTCCAATTACTATCAGATCATAATCCATCGCTGCACGATAGCGGCCAATCCAGCCTACAGCAAGTGATCAGGACAAAAATGCAACAGATTTAACCCGTATCAATGACTGATTAATGAAGGTCCTTGTTTAGTAATAGTATTTTTCGCTTTCCAGCGGCGCTCATATGTATAGATTTCACGCTGCTTACTAACTAACTGAGAGAAATCTAATGGAAACGACACTTGTATTACTGAAACCCGATTGCGTCAGCAAAGGGAATTGCGGCAATGTAATTAACCGCCTCGAGCAGGCCGGTTTCAAAATTTTAGGCTGTAAAATGATGGAGCTGGATGAGCCGCTGTTGCGTGACCACTACGCGCACATAGCGGACAAACCGTTTTTTCCGGATGTGGTGGAATTTATGCAATCCAGTCCGGTCATCGCACTGGCGGTGTCGGGCGACAGCGTGATTGCAAAGATTCGTGAGCTGACCGGCCCAACCGACTCCACCGAGGCCGAGAAGGGGACGATCCGTGGCGACCTTGGTGTCGATAAGATGAAAAATGTCGTCCATGCCTCCGACTCGACTGAGTCAGCTGCTGCGGAATTGCAGCGCTTTTTCAAGGAAGGTGAATTATTTTAAGGAAGAAACTCCTTAAATTTTTTCACCAGGTCATCCAGCTTTGCCTTATAATATGCGGTGTTTTCATCCCTGTTATCCGGGCTCCACTCACCGGCCAGCTTGCAATTTTCGTAAACCGGCACCCTTTTGCGGGTACCGGTCACATAGTAGCTGATTTGGTCGCCAGGCTGGTACGGGCGGCCGCTGGCGAGTGCAAGCTCATAGGCAGCGGCGCGATTCCGCGATTTGGATTCTATTTTATCCTGATATTTAGCAAGTGTATCCTGCAGGGTTTCAGTTTTGGCCAGCATTGAGATATCCCACTGGTGGTTTTCGATGGCGTCGGCAAATTGCTGGTGTAGCGCGCGCACTTGATCCGCCTGCCCTTCGATCAGCAGGCGTAAAAGCTTTTGCAGGAAGACGCGTTGGAACTTCTCGAGGCCGCGGGATTTGAGCGCACCACCCTTGATGACCAGCTCACCATCCTTGCTCAGCAAGGCGTAATTCTTTGACTTATAGCTGAACATGGCCGCGATCGAGGTATCGAATTCTATATCGATACCATCCGGGAGCACGTCTTCACGCAGGCCCTGTTCGAGTTGTTCGTCAGATGCAGTAGGCTTGGGAATAAAATAGATGCCGTCGGTATCAATTTCTACTACCTTACACTTCTGCTGTTCGAGCCACTCGACCATTTTCCTTAAGAGATCACGCCCGGTTTTGGTGACCTCAGATGCTGCATCAAAGTCTGCAAAATGTGCTTGGGAAAATCCCAGATAGCCGTAGAAGCTGTTGATCAGAATTTTGAATGTGCTTTGTAGAGCATTCAGGCTGTGGAACTCGCTCGATTCTTTATCAACAATTTTCTTGAGGTCAGCCTTGGCCTTGATCCGGAACGTTCGCAGATCAGCCAAAAGCCCGCGAAAGATATCGAGTTCGTCAGCCTTAGGCAAGAGATCGAAGCGCAGCATGACCGACGGGTAGAGCGAGGTAATGTCACAGTGCCACACCGGCTTGGCGACCCCGGTGAGGAAGACATCGGTGTATCCACCCTCGAACTGCCGGGTATCCGGCGTCTGGGGTAGCGAGTGACGCTGGTGCAGGTATTCGCGCAGGAATAGCGAGTCAATCTTGGTGGCGTTACCGCGTAGGATCACGTTTTGGTAATCATATGGAAAAATTTGCGCCTGGCTAAAATAGCTGCGGCTCAGCAGCTCAGCCAGCGCCCGCGTCTCACGCACATCCTGTAATGCGTAGACACGAAACTTTTTCGGATCTTCAAATGCTGCCGACTGGATCTCGTTGCCTGCCAGTAGCACTCGTTCGTCGTTGCCATCACCGGCTGCCACGCCAAAATGTGCAGCAACATCCTTCAACCCGAAGCCGTCAAGGGAACGGCTGCCGACATCATAAAATTGAGCCAGCATATACGTGTCAACAATGTGCCGGCCGCAGATATCAAAGCGCGGGAAGTTGATGGTTCGCTCCGCGATTTGCAGCCGGGACGCCCGCGTGCTCAGCCGTGACCCATCACGCCCCCATTCGAGCTTCACGCGATGGCGACGCGCACGACGATGAATGTAATCGAGATCAAAGCGGAAAATATTGTGGCCTTCAATGACATCCGGATCACGCTCGACGATCAGTTCGGATAGTTTTTTGAGTACCTGCTTTTCGCTTTGCTTCCAGTCATCATGCTCGACCAGCAGGAATTCTTCCCAGCCGGTACTGTCGCTCAGTGCGATGGCCAGGATGTGATCCGACTCACGGTCCGCATTGGAAAATTCAAATTCAGGATCACAATAAGTTTCGATATCCAGTTGCATCCGCCGCAACTTGCTGAATTCCATATCACGAAATAATGTTTCCCCGCTGAGCATTAGGTACTGCTGGACCGGGTCAGTGATTGCAAAGT
>CAYUDZ010000088.1:0-11241 GCA_964443575.1 uncultured Chthoniobacteraceae bacterium
GGAAAAAGCTGATCGAAGCCGCCACTATCCTGAAACTCCCGGTTGAACAGAAACCATTTTCACTTGCCGACGTCTATGCTGCTGATGAAGCGTTCGTTACCGGCACCTTCGGTGGCATCACCCCTGTGATCGAAATCGATGGCCGCCCGATTCGTAACCGTTCGGGAAATGATCTGATCCCAAAGCTTCGCGCAGGCTATCAGCAACTCTGCCAGGATAGTATCGAAGCATCACGGGCTGCCAACCTTGGCTTGACCGAACCTGCTCGACCATGAAACGCATTTCCATCTGGTCCGGGCCACGTAATATTTCGACCGCCCTCATGTATAGCTTTGCCCAGCGATCCGATACCCGGGTTGTCGATGAGCCATTCTATGGCGCCTTCCTTAAGCACGGTCACGCCCGTGATTACCATCCGGTAGCAGACGATATCATCGCTGCCATGGAATGCGATCCCGCCCGGGTTATCAGCGATGTCTTGCTGGCAGACTACGATCAACCGGTCGTCTTCTTTAAAAGTATGGCCCATCATCTATCGGTATGCTCCGACCTCAGTTTCCTGGATCAACTTGATAATATCATCCTCACCCGTGACCCGGTCGACATGCTTCCCTCCCTCCAAGCCATAATTGGTCCGCCCACCCTGGAGGACACCGGCTACCCCGAATTGGTCGCTCTCTGCGATGCCATCCTCAAGTTAGACCGTCGCCCGATCGTCATCGATTCCCGGCGCTTGCTTCAGGATCCACAACGCCACCTGAATACGCTCTGCAATCATCTCGGACTGAAGTTTGAAGACTCCATGTTGAGCTGGCCGGTTGGCCCACGTCCCGAGGATGGGATCTGGGCGCCGCACTGGTATACCTCAACTCATCAATCGACAGGATTTGCACCTTACCGGCCAAAAAGCGAACCCTTCCCCGCAACCTTGCGGCCGCTGCTCAACCAGTGCCAACCATTCTACCAGCGCTTGCTGGAATACGCAATTGGCTGAGTACGCCCGCTACTGCGCTGTTGCTCAGCTTTACCCCGGTGGCCACTGGAGCGAGCGACCACCCAATACGTGGACATGCAGGTGCGGCACGGTCTCACCGGCTTGCGTACCATTGTTGATAACCACCCGAAAACCATCGCTAATTTCCAGCTTACGTGCCACTTCTCCGGCTGCCAGCAGCAGCGTGCCCAGCAGTTGGGCATCCTCAGATCCGGCTTCCCCAACCCTGGCAATCGGTTTCTTCGGGATCACTAAAACATGCACCGGCGCTTGCGGGTTGATGTCGTGGATAGCTATCAATTCGTCGGTTTCATGCACGATCTCCGCAGGAATTTCCCGGGCAATGATTTTCTCAAATAAGGTCATGTTCGAAATTTATTAATCCGTCCCCAAACAGGCAACTGTAAAGGCACCGGCAAGTTTTCTTTGCGGATTCACATCTAAGCCTTTGCAAGGTGCCTCGTTTACGCTAAACGATCAGGCAATAACGCAGCTTTTGTTCGGCGCAAGGAGCTACACCATGTACTACTTTCCATTCATCGTTGAGCCTTCGGATTCAGCCGACGCAGAGCCATTGGTCGAAAAGTTGCGTGGTGATCGCGCATACTTTAATAAACTACTTGATGAGTACGGGGTGCTGCTCTTCCGCGGCTACCACGTGGCAAATGCAGATGAGTTTGAGGCCGCCAGCATGCTGCTGGTCGATCAGCTCCAGCACTATACCGGCGGCGGCTCTCCACGCAGCATTGTAAAAAACAAAGTCTATACATCGACAGAATACCCGCCCGACCAGCATATCCCCCTGCATTGCGAGGAAACATACTTCCCCGATCCGCCAAGACATTTATTTTTCTACTGTGAAAGTGAACCCGCTAGCGACGGCCAAACCCCCATCGGACACATGGGCAAGCTACTCGAAACACTCGATGATGCTATCATCGACAAGTTCGACGAGTTGGGTGTGCATTACATCTATAACCTGCATGGTGGCGACGGCTTTGGGCGCGGCTGGAAGGATGCTTTCCTGACTGATGATCGTGAGCAGGTGACCGATTGGCTCGATCAGCATCAATGCGAATACCAATGGCAAGAAAACGACCTACTGAGCATGCAATTGCAGGGGCCCGGGCTGCGGACTCATCCGGTCAGTGGTGAGAAAGTCTGGGGTAACCAGGCCGTCAACTGGCACATCGATGCTTTGCCAGAGAAGCTGGCGGCAACAATGAAACGCCTGTATCCATCGGAGGCGGACTATCCCAAGCATGCAACATTTGGTGATGGCCAGCCAATACCTATCGCAGAAATCCGTAGGATCATGGAAGCATTACGTGAGATCGAGGTGACTTTTGATTGGCAACAAGGCGATGTCCTGTGGTGCGATAACCACAAGGTCGCCCATGGCAGGAGACCATTTACCGGCAACCGCCGCATCCTGGTTACCATGGCATGATAACTACCAAGTCGCTCAGAGCCAGAAAGCTCCCCGGCCACTCCCGACCGCCTGCTGGCGACTTGGGAATCCTGGAGAAATTACGAAGCATCACCGGCGAATTTGGTGACCAACCCGCTGTTGGGGGAGTTGATCGTCCATGGCTCGATCACAATGGACTCGTTCAATTAATCGACGACCGCCGTGAGAGTTTGTTGCAGGCAGGTCTTGGCAGTGGCTCAGTGGTTATGGTCGCGCTCCCGAACGGGCCCGAGGCATTAACTGCGATCCTGACGATTGCCGCTACAGCTATTGCCTTGCCGGTCAATCCTGCCGACCCGGAGCCCGTCCTGAAAAGTCTACTTGATGAGGTTGCCGTCGATGCCGTCATTTTTGATAAGCAGAAGCCGTTCAACCTCATTGCTTTTGCCAGCCGCCACAACATTCGTGCGTTGCCCATCGACGTGTCCGAAAACTCCCCAGCAGGCGTCTGGGAGTTTGTAGATGATTTACCTGCAGCAGCAGCAAGCGCACCTGCAACAACCTCCGCTGAAGCGGCCATACTGGTTCAGACTACCGGCACGACTGCCACCGCAAAGCTCGTCGCCTGGTCGCAGGCAAGCTTGCTCCTGTCTGCGGAAATAGCCGCTGAATGGATGCAACTCAAGCCGTCCGATCGAGCGCTGTGTGTCATGCCATTCTCACATCTCCACAGCCTCGTACGATCATCGCTGCCTGCGATTCTGCAGGGCGGATCGGTATTTTTTCCGCCGGGATTCGATCGCCATAATGTCCTAGGCTGGATATCCGCAGAGCAGGTGACATTCCTGACCGCCGTTCCCGGGATCCTGCGTATGCTCTTGGGTCAGGCAGTCGAAAAGCAATGGTCGCCCGCTCAGTCCAAGCTTCGCTTTCTGGCCAGCGGTTCAGATAGTA
The DNA here is from genome assembly GCA_964443575.1 of uncultured Chthoniobacteraceae bacterium. Taxonomy (GTDB): domain Bacteria; phylum Verrucomicrobiota; class Verrucomicrobiia; order Chthoniobacterales; family CAKUMP01; genus CAYUDZ01. Next base: position 3,360 of record CAYUDZ010000088.1, read on the forward strand.
TCGACCAGCAAACTGTTGCCGAACTGCATGAATTCTTTGCGGTCGACATCAGGGAGTTTTACGGCTTGACCGAAGTCTCGCCGATGATTGCCGCGACCGCGCAGGATTCACAGGCCCAGCAGAATGGTGCCATTGGCAAGCCTTTCCCCCAATGGCGTATTGCCTGCCTCGATGAGTACAACGCGCAACTAGCCCAAGGCTATGAGGGCGAAATTGCGGTTCGCGGTGGACTGATCAATCCAACCTTAAAAGAGTTGGAAACTGACTCCAGCGACCAGTCAGAAGGCTGGTTCAGGACCGGTGACCTGGGGTGGCTGGATGAAGACGGGCTGCTGCACCTCAGCGGCAGGGTCGACGATTGCATCAACCGGGGCGGCCAAAAAATTGCCCCGTATACAGTCGAGACCCTCATCAGAAACCACCAACAAGTACAAAACGTCGCAGTATTCCCGATTCCTGACCCGCTACTCGGTGAGCGTGTCGCTGCGGCCGTTGTTGCAAAAGATGGTAACGACCTCGACGGCGTGGAATTGCGGGCACTGGTCGCCGCCCATCTGCCCGAGTACATGGCCCCGGAATGTGTTATTCCCGTTGACACTATCCCGCAAAATTCCGCCGGTAAGGTAGAGCGCCGGTCACTGGCAACGCAGCTTGATCTCGACACGCAAGACGATACCGAAAAGACAACCAATAACACCTGGTATTCCACGCCACAGAATTCAATAGAAGCACGCTTGCTGGCCCTGTTTTTAGGCACACTTAAGCAGGATATTATCGATCCGACCAAGAGCTTCATGGATCTGGGTGGCGATTCCTTTTTGGCAGCTTCATTGATTATGGAAATCGAGCAGGTCTTTGGTGTGCTGCTGACGCCCGCGCAGTTTATCCAACATGGCAGTGTACGCGAGCTCGCGGCTTTTTTACAAAAACAGGACGCCGGCTCAGCTGCCCCACCGGTGCATGCCGTCCAGCAGGGTGATGGCAAGCAACCAATTTTCATCGCGCACTCGCCGCACGGCTTTGCCTGGTATGCCCGCAGCCTGGCCGAGTGTTTCGAACCAAGCCAGACAGTGTACTCGCTCAACTGGCAGGATCCGCGGCCAGGGTCGAGTCGCCATCAGAGCATGGAGGACTACGTTGCTCTATTTATCGACGAAATCATTACGCTGGCAGACGGCCAGCCAATATCCCTGGTGGGGCATTCGTTCGGTGCCCAAATGTGTTACGAGATCGCGCAGCAGTTACTGGCCCGCGGTGTCGAACCCGCCTATCTGGCAATCATTGACGACGAAGCTGATCTGTACCAGCGCCGGTTTGCGGCACGCCACCCGACTACACCACCAACCACAATCCTCGACCACTGTAAGTTGATGCTGCATGGTTACGTGCCGACCGCTTACCCGGGCTCGGTCGATTATTTTCAAGCCCGCGGCAATTGCTCACGTGAAATTTTGGCCGATCCAACCTTGGGCTGGTCGGATCTGGTCATCGGCCAGTTGGAGCTCTTCAAGGTGCTCGGTGATCACAATAGCGTGATGAGTAAGGCACGGCTGGAAAGCTGGGCGATCCTGCTGGAGGACCGCATCGCCGACGCCTGCGAACTCTGGCAATCCCACCGTGCAGACAGCCAGCGGATCCAGCGCTTGCGCCAGCAGCGGGACCAACACCAGCGGCAAGCAGCAGTCACAGCCCTCGACAAAGCGCGCCAAGCTGCCAAAGAAGGTGACCTCAACGCCGAAATCGCCCACTACGGGCAAGCTCTGACATTTAGTGACCAGCCGTACTGGGCCTACCGTAACCTGGCGCAAGCCCAACTGCAAAAGGGTAACTTGAGCGAGGCGGTCGATGCGTTGCAGGGATCGATCCAACGCGAACATATTCCGCTCGTTGGCTACACCCTGCTGGCCGAGTGCTATACTGCAAGCGGTGATACTGAGTCATTTGAATACACCCTATCGCGCGCCCGCAACTGTATCAGTGACACACCGGTGGAATTATGCTTTCTGGCTGACTACCTCCTCGATTGCGGCAACCTTGCCGAGGCGGAACCGCTGGTCGCCCGCGCACTAACCCTGGACGATGACTACCAGCATGCCATCCGCCTGAAAGCCCGCCTGCACCAACACAAAGGAAATTTCCAAAAAGCGCTCAGTTACTCGACCCGCCTGATAGCTGACCCGTTGGCCCCATCCACCGACATCGACCTGCACGTAAGCTTACTCCACCAAAAATCACAATACCCTACTGCGGAAACAATCCTGCGCGACCATATCCGGCACCAGGTGTGGGGAGTCGACCCGCTCGTCTTCGCCAGGCTGGCAGCCAACCTTGCCCTGCAAAACCGCCCCGATGAAGCGTCGGAGGCTGCCGAAAAATTCCAGGAACTCAGTGGCGATACCGTGCCGGTCAACGTGATCTTCTGGTACCACGAAGCCGGATTAAAAACTCAGGCAATCGCGGCATTTCGCCACATGGTTAACCAACAACGCATTAGCCAAGATCAAATCAAACTCCTGCGGCAGGCATGGCACAAATTCCTGCCTGCTTTCCTCGCCCAATGGCTCAGTGTTCGGCCACTGGCTGACTGGCAAATCATGATTGTTAAAAATTTGATCAATCGCTCCGATTACGCCTGCTCCAAAGCACTCAATTTCCTGCCGTCACTGGCCCTTACTTCAAAGCCAGCCATACGATATAGAGCGTCACCACCGAGCTGATCGGCATTAGGATCGCGGCCAGCAGCGGGTTCATAAGACCTAGCAGGCAGATCGTGATGGCTACCAGGTTGTAAATGATAGCAAATGCCAACGCGACCCTGATCGCCAGACGATGTTGCGCGGCGACCCTGATCAGTTCACCAAGACCGGCCAGTGACCGTCCGGAGAAATAAAAATCGCTGCGGTTCTCCAGCAGTCCACGATCTATCGCCGGCGTGCCGGTACAACCGGCGGCGCGAAAGGCGAGGCTGTCATTAGCCCCGTCACCTAGCAGGCACACGCGTTGCGGGCCGTACTCATTGACGATTCTCTCCTTATCTTCCGGACTCAGTTCGCCATGGGCATTGGCTGGTGGTACGCCAAGTACTGTGGCCATCGCATCGACTTTTGCCTGCCGGTCGCCGCTCAGGATCCAAACGTCGTAGTGGTCAGCCGTCAGACGCTTCACTTGTTCGCTGGCCTCGTCACGCACGACTTCCCGGAAGTGAAACTCGGCCAGTACCTTTCCGTCGCAGCTGAACAGCGCAGTCGCACGGCTTAGTCCGCCAGCAATTTCATCCACCCAACTGGGTCGCCCCAGCCGCCAGATCGAGCCATGATCAATCAATTCGATCCCCTGCCCGGTCAATTCGCGGGGCGTGCCTTCCTGTGAACTCTCGACAGACATTCTCTGACTGCCGACTTGCGCTGCTACGAGCGCGTCGTGTACCGCCAAGCTGACCGGGTGCAGGCTGGATCCTGATAGCCGCCACAACACTGCCGTCTGATGGGGATCCAGGCTTTCCAGCACTTCCGGATCCTCCAGCTGCATCTCATCGACCGTAATCGTCCCGGTCTTATCCAGCATCAGGCAATCAACTGAGGCCAGCCGTACCAACAAATCCTGGCGACGAACAAAGACTCCGGCCCGCCGCAGTTTACTGACAGCAATTTCCTCGGCTAATGGCAAGGCGACTCCCAGCGAGCATGGACAGGAAACGACCAGCACCGATACCGCCACTTGCAGCGCCGCAAACCACGACCCCTGCGCCAGCCAGAATGCCCCGCCGGCAGCAGCAATTACTATGACCGCGGCAAGATAGACCCCGATTGCTTTTTCGCGTGCCAGGTTGCGCGGGTTTTCGGTCTCGGTGACATCGAGTAACGCGGCCAGCAAACTACTGGACCACGACTCCTGTGCCTCACATTCTATTTCCTCGGCACTTAAGTTGTGCGCCCCGGATGGTACGGTGCGCCCACAGGTAAAGTCCCGCGGCTCAGGTTCGCCATTAATCCAGGCAAGGCCCAGCGTGGCCTGCTGCGACAGCAGTCGGCAGGTGGTAGGCACATGGGCACCCTGCGGGATCACCAATCGGTCGCCAGCCACTACTTGCCGGACGTTGATGAAATTGCGCTGACCATCCCCGCCTAAACGGTAAATCCCATCGAGTTGCACATCCGATTCCAGCAACCGCGCCCGATTGCGCTCGATGGCACGCTGTTGCAGCCAGCGCCCGCCCAGCATCAAAAACGCAAAGATCGCAACAAAATCAAAATAGAGGATCGTCCGCTCACCGAGCAACCAGCCTCCCAATGACGCCGCATAGGCCAGGATCAGGCCAAGCGCAATCGGCAAGTCGATATGCAACGAACCACGGCTCAGTGCCTGCCAGGCACGCTGGATGAAATAGCTGCCACCGACAACCATCGCTCCGCTGGCAAAAAGCAGTGTCAACTGATCAAACAAGCCTTCATAGCGGCCGCCCGGCTCCATACCCAGATAGGATGGCAGGGTAAATAGCATCGCGTTCATAGCGAATGCTGCGCACAACCCGATACGCCATACCAGGACACGGCTCTCCGGGGTCTCAGCCGCGCCATTCTCGCCGCTCCTCGGCGGGCCGACAGTGTAACCAAATTTCTGCAACTGGACAGCAAATCCCACTAGGTCACACGCCCCCGGTTGCCAGCGGAATTCTATCTCACCTGCAGTCGCCCGCACCTTTGCCTCGATAGCACCGGGCCACTCCGAGAACAAACGCTCGATCAGCCAGACACACCCGATACATGAAATCCCCTGCAATGACAGTTGCAGCCTGGCACTGTCACCTTTTTCTACAGCGTGCACCAATGGCGCCAGCCACGGAAATGATCCCGGCCGTAAGACACTACTGCCGGCAGGACTCAACTTACTCGTTCCTTTTAAATCATAAAAACGCCCCAGATCTTCGCCCTGGATCAAGCCATAAACATACTCGCAGCCGCTACAACAAAACTCTCCACGACCATGCCCAGCACGGAATTGCGTACCGCAATGAATGCACACCCTGCGGCTATCCTGCTCCTCCTCCGTCGCTAAACTCACCCTAAAAAAATAGGGCCGCTAGCGCCCAAACTCAAGGTAAGTTGCACCACCAAAAAATGCCATCATGCCGTACCTCTAGCCTGGATAAATCACAAACTTCGTAGCGAGACGAAGCGTGGGGTGCTTGGGTACAAGGCGGGCGATGGATTTCGCTATGAGCTGTATGAGTACATACTGTAAATAGCGAAATCCAAGCCCAACGCTGTAAACAAGCGCCTCACGCTTGTCGCAGTAGATGGCTTGTGATTTTTCCGGGCTAGCACGCTTACGGCTTGGATCAATTAGAGCCATAAGCCAAGGAAGCAATTTCCCTGGCAGGCCGTTAGCAGTTGAACCACAGATGTACGGGCGTACGGTACGAGGGAGTCACTGCGGCGGGGTCGGTGGGGGGCTGGGACGATGGTTGTGCGCGTGGGTACGGAGTTCCTGCTGAAGCCGTCCCAATTGACATTGCAGATCGGCAATCGCGTTTTCCATTGTTGGCGGAGGGGCAGGTTCACGGGAAAGATTGCGATCGAGTTGCTTGATCAGGGGCACCGTGGTGCGCAGATAGCGAGCGAGGGCAAGAACATCGTCGCGGTACTCGCGATCGCCTTTGATGCGATGTTCCTGAACAACTTCCGTGTAATGGGTCAACAGACGTTCCACGATGGGATCGAATCCCGCCTCGGCCCGCAAGCGGGCGGTGACTTCCCGGCAATCCTCCGGTGCATAGGCGCCGATCTGTTTCGAGATTTCCTCGCGGTCGGGGGGAGGCGAATTGACGGGGATGGAGAAGTTGACCTGGCGCAGAAAGTCGTAGTTCCTTGGTGTAACGAGCGCGCCGCAGCTCGTGCGACCGAGGACGACGACGGCGCATCCGCAAGCCATCGCTTCGATGGCGGACATGCCGGAGGCGAAAACGAGATCGAATTGGGGAAGGATCCGCTCGGGGTGGTCGATGAAGGTTCCGGCACCGTACCCGATGAGTTGCAGGTCGATGCGCTGCCGGGTGCAGGCCGATTGGATCTCCCGGAAGATGTCGCCGTTTTCGCGCACGAGCCGGTGGTAGACGAGGGCGCGTAGCGGTTTGTTGGGCGGCTCCCTGACTCTGTGAAAGCGCTGGAGATCCACCCCGTTGAGGATGACGTCGATCTTCTCGGAGGGAATGTTGGCCTCGATCTGGATGCGTTCGGCCAGGGTTCGCGACATGGCAAAGTAACGATAGATCCGCGGATGCAACGGCACTGCATGGCGCGGCATGGCACCGTGCACATGATAGACGGCCGGCGTTTCGGGAAGGGAGGAGACCGCGACCATGGTGTCGAGGTGATGCTTTCCGTGGATGATGTCGGGAACAAACTCCAGTTTTTCGATGTCGGTGGTCAGCGGGATGGTGTCGATGTCCATGAGCCGCCGCTTTTCTTCAAGGTCACTACTGAAGACCATGACGGAGTGGCCGCGCGACTGAAGTCCGCGAGCCAGATCCCGGACGTAAACCTGCGCCCCGCCCCGACGTTCAAGGTTGTGGTTGGTGATGAGGATCTTCATGCAGCGGCTAGTCGAGCATCTCCTACGGCTGTAGCCAGTGCAACCTTTGAATGTGAAGGAAAGTTGAGATCAGGATAATACCCCCCACCAACCAGGGGCGCAAGGAGCAGTCAGCACCATGAAAATAGCGATTTCCTGACAGTCAATCTCGTTGCGTGAATGACCACAAAGATTGTCCCTCTGAAACTTTAAAATGAAGTTTTTATTTTTGCCCCCTGAAAGCTTATAGTTCGTGGCATGGGAATGTTTGACACTGTACATTTGGCCATTCCGCTGGTTTGCCCGGTCTGCGGACGTAAGGAGAATTCGCTTCAGACCCATGCCTTCGACGATGTAATGGCTCATTATCAGGTTGGATCGGTGGTGCGCGGCGGCGTGCTCTCCGGGATCATTCACGAGACTTTCTGGTGTTCCGACTGCCACAAGGCGGACAAGGAAGCCATATCACCGGTCTATCTGGTAGTCTGGCATTCGGTTCTTGTTGGAGTTGAGCAGGACCTTGCGCGTGCGGAGGCCCGGCTGGCTACCGTAGACCGGCTTGATTTAATCGGCTGGCTCGATGAAGCACAGCGCAAGCAGGATCGCTGGCAAAGAAATTTTAACCAACTCATGAACGACTTGCAGCGCTGGCACGAACATCTCAAGGAACAAAAACATCCCGAGCCGCTTCCAGAGGGGGAAACTCCCGAACAAACACAACAGCGCAGCGCCTTGAAAAGGCTTTGGGGGCTTCCCGAGGAAATTCTGTCCGCGCCAGACCCGCTGGCCGCCCTTATCGAAAAGAACAAACCCAGTGCGGAGGACGAAGAATGGGATAGGGGCTGGTTTTAAACTATCCAGGGTCGGACAAAACCTCGATGCGTAGACCGCTCATTTTGTCAAAGTGGCGGCGGTTGCGCGTCACCAGAGGCAATTTCTGCGAGAGGGCGGCGGCCGCGATCCAGAGATCGTTCTGTCCTACCAAATCGTAGAATCCGTCACCTTGGGCCTGACAGGAAACTGAGGCGTAATAGGGCACGACTGAAGAGGTATCGCAGATCGGCATGCCCGTACCCAGGAATCTTTGAACCATCTCTGCATTGTGGCCCGCGCGTTTCGCACCATGCCAAAACTCACCGAGCACGACCCAGGGAATGCCTAGGATGCGCTGGCGGTTATTTCTGGCAAAATCAACCGCCCAAGGCTGCTTCCGCCAAAGCCCGACCAGGAAAGTCGTGTCCGCGATCAGTTCCATGGATCGTGTTTGGCGGGCAACCGCCGGTTGACAGTCTCCTCCATGAGGTCATTGCCC
>CAYUDZ010000089.1:0-11207 GCA_964443575.1 uncultured Chthoniobacteraceae bacterium
AACAAGCGCCTCACGCTTGTCGCAGTAGATGGCTTGTGATTTTTCCGGGCTAGCCGTAGTGGTACTCATGATCGATACCAGAACCTGGATCTACGACCCGCTGTAATTGATTATGATTACGAGCAGGATTACGATTTCGATTTCTGTCTTTACCCTACGTAGCTTTATACCCGAGTGCAGTTTGGGTCCAATGGGCTGGCGTGGCGTAGAAGGGTCAGCCGTGTCAACCGAGGTAGGGATCGCTCTCCGCAGCGGTCCATGTCTTGTAACCAAAGGCAACCCCACCCGAACCGGGAGGTATCATTTTTGAAACAGCCTCAGCATAAATTGATCCAAGGCATCCTGCCGCTCTTTCCTGCCATGAAAGGCAATGGTGCAATCCAAGCCTAAGGGATCGCATTTTTCTTTCAGGATGCGCCCGAACTCGACGTGGTGGATGCTATCACGGTCGGGCGGGGCGGGGGTATCGGCATCATAGATGAGCATCAGTGAATTTGGTAAGGTTGCCATAAATCGATTTTAGTGTGCGTGTGATTGATCCGGGCTAAGCAGTCACCGGGCGCACTGTGTTTAATGCATATTACTCGGGTGATTCCGTGGCAGCAGTGTTGTGCTTCCTGAAAAAGCTGAGGATACCTACAATAAACAGGACGAGCAGCAAGATCAGGCCAACCGCCGGGATCAGTTTATGCCAGTCAGCCAGGATCAGCTGCCAATCGTTGACCAAGTCACTCAAGCTGGTCAATCCGGCCTTGTTAGAAAGCACCCAGATCGAGCCGAAGGTTGCTACGCTGGTGGCGAAGAGCATCAGTGTATTCCACAGGACCCGTCCTTTGCCTCCAGGGATATCGCTACCCATGATGGCCTTAGAGTTCATCATCAGGAAAAATGTCAGGTAGGCAATTGGGATCAATGAGCCACCGATGACCGAAGTGGGTATGGCCAGTGCGGCTGCGGCAGCACCGGTCCAGATGAACGGTCCGGCGGATCCGGCTAGCCCGGCTACCACGCACCCGATCATGTGGGTAGGTTTATGGTCAGGACGATTGAACAGCTCTTGGAAGGCCATGCCGTTCATCAGCATCAGGATAATAATAGTGGAGATGGCCATGCCGAGGACGCCAAGCCCAAATATCTTTTGCGAAACAAACGAGCCGGCCAGCGGGGTCAGTGACTCGGCCAACTGGAAGTTATCGCGCTTGACCAGCATCCGCGCCAGCTCCTGGTCGGCATCATTTGCCTGTCCGCCAGTGAATGTTTCGAGCTTCTCGATGGTAGGCACAGCAGCCTCCGGTGGTACATCTGCCGTTTGCACATGAAACTGCGATGCCGAGGCGATGACTACGCAGCTGGTAGCCAGGAAGAATGGTATGAGCAAACCAATAGAAAGATCAAAGATCGATAGTTCACGGTGGCTCCGTCCCCAGCGCTTTTTCAACAGTGAGTAGGGCAAAAGCCAGGTCATATTGATGCCAACCGCGGTGCCAAAAGCAGCAATAATGATGTCGCGCTGGTCATCGATGATTTTTTGGGTCCACCACTCTGCGGCGGAGGATTTCGCAATGAACTCGGTATAGCCTTCCGCAGGACGGAAGAGCAGCGATGGGTCGGGTACCAGCCCCTGGAAGATCGTTCCCCACTGGATACCGCCACTGACGGTCAAGGTAACGACCACGGCAAAGAATGAAAGAACGATCAGCCCAACCATCCCTTTGATTAACCAGTCAAAAGCGCGCGGTCCACGGCCCTCCGATTGGTAAAGATGATTGATGTATAATGCGATGGCAAAAAGGATGGCACAGATGATCGCGGTGCACAGGTCGGAGTCACCGACGGCAGGTAACAGGTTTTGCTGGATAGCCGCGCGGGCCAGGTTGTATTGTGGCATGCACCAGACGATATTTGCTAAGACCGTTGCCAGCAACCATGCCCAACCGAGCACCGGTGACAGATGTCTGTTGATCAGTCCAAAAGGACGCTTGCCGGTAGTCAGTGTGACATAAGCAATCGCGCTGAGCATGATAATGCCGCAAATCATTGCCAGCGGCTGCAGCCACATCAGGCCGAAACCGGCAACCACACCGAGGTACAGGGCACCGGCCAACGAGCCACCGCCGAGGGTGATCGCACCCTGCAGCCAGCCCGGACCCGAGAGTTTGGCGAATAACAGGTATTTTTTGATGCCACCGGCAGCTTGTGCCTGTTGAAGTAGTTCGTCCCTTTGTTGGTCTTCCATAGTCTTATTCTTTCTCCAGTCTGCGTATTTTCAGGTTGCGATACCATACCCTGTCGCCGTGGTCCTGCAGCAGGATAGGACCATTCCAGGTGCCGAATCCATCATGATTTTTGTATTTACTCTTTTTAAAACGCTCTTGCCAATCTTCCGTACCGATGGTGGTTGCCACGACCAGTTCGTCATTAAGCCAATGCTCTATTGTATTGCCGCGGGCAATGATCCGGCCTTTGTTCCACTCGCCGGGTGGATTGATCGGTTTGCTGTCTGGAGCTGCTAGCAGGTTGTAAAGCGACGCAGCACGATGTGAGGGCTTCTTGCCATCGCTATGTTTCTGATCGTCGAGCACCTGGTACTCGAGCCCCAGCGACTTGCGGGTGCGGTATTTGACTCCGCTATTTCCCCCCTCGGAAATTTTCCATTCAAAGACCAGCTCAAAATCGCTGAATGATTCCCGGGTGCAGATATTACCGGCCAGAATTCTATCCCTTTCAACGACACCATCATTAATTTTCCAGCCGCCGCCGACATCACCCCCACCAACCTGCTGCCATTGCGAGAAATCGTTATCAGCGAATAAATCAGTCCAATCAGCTTCCACAGCCGCTAAGTGGCTGAGGCTGGCCAGGCAGCAGCTTGTGATGAGTGCCAACGACAAACGCATGGTACTATTTCAGCTCAGGTGTTACAGCTTGTAGAATTCTTCCCAGCCCTGGCGTGGTGGCGGATCCAGCAATGCTTGTGCTTGCGGGTTGTTGACGACTTGTTTGGTCTGGCGGTCAAACTCGATCTCCTGCCGCAGACGCTGTGCAACAATGCCAAGGTTAAATACCTGGGTCAGCGGACCGGAGACAGAAAATGGTGACCGGGCCTCCTCTTCGCCTTTGCACGCCAGCAGGAAGTTTTCGAAATGATCGGAGTTTTTGCCGGTGACACGCGGTAGTGATTTTCGCATCTCCATGAATTTGTCGCGTGGCAGGATTTGCAGGGGTGAACTGTGTGAGCCGCCCTGGAAGACCAGATCCTTGCTGTAAATAATTTTTCCGGGTTTGCGTACGTTGACCGCTTTAAAGACCTTTTCCCCGGTTTTTTTATCTACTTCTTCATGGCCGAGTTCTTTTTCCACTTCTGGGTAGTTACCACGGCCATCATACCAGGTCACTACGCATGCCGGCATTCCATCCCGAGCCGGAAAACTAAACTGGATTGTCGATGCTTGCGGGTAAACAAAATCGTTAGTTCCGTCGAGCTTTACCGGGATAATTTTCTCGGGCAGACCGAGCTTGAGGAAGCGGTGGCAGGTATCGAGGATGTGTGGTCCCCAGTCACCAAATGCACCGCAGCCATAATCAAACCATGAGCGCCATTCCTGCGGGTGCAGTTTTTTGCTGTAGGGATGTACCGGGGCCTGGTCGATCCACTGATCCCAATCCAAGCCATCAGGCAGTGACTCGGATGGGTATTCCGTGACCGATGTCCCCCAGCCATGCCAGCGGCGGGCATTGTTCATGTGGGCACTGATCCGGGTGACATCCTTGATGATTCCGGCCTCTGTCCAGGCCTTGAATTGAAAATAGTTGGCACCGCTATGGCCCTGATTGCCCATTTGGGTGACTACACCGGACCTTTCTGCCATATCAATAAGGCGCTGACATTGCCCGTAGGTGTGCGCCAGTGGTTTCTGCACGTAGATCGGCTTGCCTAGCGACATCGCCAACATTGAAGCACAGAAATGGGAATGGTCGGGGGTGGCTATCAGAACCGCATCGATCTGGTCGGCCATCTGGTCGAACATCTTGCGAAAGTCGGTGAAAGTAGCCGCCTGCGAATATTTCTCCAATACCTTCGCGCATTGCTTACCTTTCAGGTCGACATCACACAGCGCTACCATTTCACCAAGCCCCGACTTCATTAGCGAATTAATATTGGCGGCGCCCTGGTTACCGATGCCGATTGCCGCCAGGCGTAAGCGCTCGTTAGGTGATTGCTGGCCAAAACTGCGATAGCCGGGCAATATGGCAAAAGCACCAAATGCGGCGGAAGTTTTTAGAAACGTGCGGCGGCTTAAACGTGAAGTATTAGTATTGGACATGGTTATTATTATGCTGGCTGTAGTAGAAAAAGCAAATTTTCAGCTTGCTGAAAGTTATGATTATTTAATCCTATGAAAGGTCTGTTAAAATACGTAAAAAAACACTTTATATTATTTATGATAAGTTGCTTACAAATACTTACAACTGACATCATGACTGCTTTTCAAACCATGATCAGTCGGTTTTAAAGATTGAGGCCGGCAACCCTTCCTTATTATAAAGGTTGGCGCCAGCGGGGTTTTGCGACCAAGCGTAGCGGACGGCGGTTGGGTTTGGGATTTCCTGGTGCCATACGGTGACTTGATCAGGGCCGGAGATTTCTGCTTGAGCCCATTTCCAGGGGGTATCTTCGCCGCGAATTTGGAAGCGCTGGAGTGGCTCATCGACTTGTACTACCGGGTCGAGCAGGTGCTTTTTACCGACCATCAGACCGGAGCCTGCATGATCGAATGAAATGATGACTTTATCACCTTTGACCTCCGAACTCTTATAGAGCGGGCCACTGGCGACGAGGTCTTTACCGTACGCTTGTTGTAGCGCCCATCGCGAAAGTCGTTTGCCGGCATCAATTTTATTCCGCGGGTGGATGTCTTCAGCTTCACCGATATCATTGAGTACCGCCATGCCGGTATCCTCTAACTTGAGAGTCCGGCGTTGGTTATCGGTGACAGTAGTCCAGCCGTCCTTTTCAATCGGTTGCTCGTTCGGTTGTTTAAAAGCAGCCAGTTGGCACCAGTAAAAGTAAAATTTATCCTGTCCCCACTGTTCGCGCCAGGATTGGATCAGCGTCGAGAATCGTTCTTCATACTCTTGCGGAAAATACCCGGCATTGGATTCTCCCTGATACCAGATCGCCCCTTTGACCGCGTAGGGGATTAATGGGTGCAGCATCGCATTGAACAGGGTGGATGGGAACTGCTGGTTATTTTTTGGCTCTCGTGGGGCGCGTGGTTTGCGTGGTGGTTTTTCACCAGCGGCCTTGAGCTTCTCGGATTCTACTTTCCAAGCTGCCAATTTTTTCTCGTACTCGGCCATCGCAGTGCCGTCGTTCCATGGTTTGAGGGCCTTTTCCATTGCCGCCATTTCCTTGTCATAGTACGCGGCTAACTTCGGGTTTTTCTTGTAGGCAGCAACCGGGATCCATGGTTCGACGCGGGTTCCACCCCAATTACAGTTGAGTAAGCCTACCGGCACATCGAGATACTGTCGCAGTTCTCGCGCAAAATAATAGCCGGTTGCCGTGAAATTCCCGATATCGTCTGGCGTGGCCTTGACCCAGGCAGCATCAAAGTCATGCAGTTCTTCGTTTACCGAGGTTGCTCGTGGGACTTTAATTTGCCGCAATAATGGGTCGTTGGCATTGTTGACTTTCTGTTTGTTGTAGTCCGCAATCGGCTGGTGTTTTGGATCTTTGGTATCGGAGGAGACACTATTCAGGATCCAATCCATGTTGGATTGACCGCCGCAAACCCAGACTTCACCAACCAGCACGTCGCCAATGGTGATTTCCTTGTCGCCTGCTTTCACTAGCATCTCGGCGGATGCTGCAGAAGCAGCAAGTGGTTCGAGGTAGACCATCCACTGCTCATCTTCGACTTTCGTTGTTTTGGTTTGGCCTGAGAAGGACACGGTTACCTGCTCTCCGTTTTCGCCCCATCCCCAAACGGGCACCGGGATGTTGCGTTGCAGGACCATGCCGTCACTAAACACCGACGGCATACCAAAATCCGCCGACATTGAACTGGCCACGATCAGGGCGGCAGCTAGACAGGTAGTAAGGGTTCGTTTCATATGCAGTTTCTATTGAGTTTCGATGACGATGACCGAAGCGATTGGGTCCGGTGCATCAGCGGGCAGCGCGATGAGTTGACCGCCTGTGGTTTGTTTTATTTCGAGTGCTGACTTCTCCGGATCTGCAAGCAGGTACGCTTTGCTGATCTGGAGTTCCGGGTCATTGATCGTAAGAGAGCCACCATCAGGCCAGTTAAATACATGGGCAAAGATGACTTCACCTTTTTGGGTGTAGCGTCCCCATTCCGGGGCTTGGTAAGGGCTGGCGGTCGTGCCATAAATCGACTCGCCATTGACATCCATCCAGTCGCCGATACCGGCGAGGCGTTCAATACTGGGCTGGGGGATTGTGCCATCGGCTTTTGGCCCGACATTGAGCAGGTAGTTGCCTCCTTTTGATGCGATGTCGACCAATTTGTGGATGAGATCGGCAGTGCTTTTCCAGTTATTGTCGTTTTTGTTCCAGCCCCAATGTTTATTCATGGTCATACAGGACTCCCAATCAACGCCCGGTAGTCCCTCATCCGGAATCTCCTGCTCAGGAGTACCAAAGTCACCTCGGAACTCACCCTCCTTGGTGAAACCCTGCATGCCCTTGCGACCCTTATCCACCCGGTTATTGATAATGATATCGGGCTTTAATTCGCGCACGTACTGGTAGAGGTCTTTGCCGCGTTCATGGGTCCAGGGTTTTTCCCATTCACCGTCGAACCATAGAACCGCCGGGTCATAACGCTCGATCAGCTCCTTAAGCTGGGCTTTCATGTATGCAGTGTACTGATCCATGTTGGCGGCATCTTTGGAGCGTTCCGTTTCCCACTCCATTGCCGGCCATCCCGGGTGGTTCCAATCCATAATGGAATAGTAGAAACACATTTTGATGCCGTGTTCCTTGCAGGCTTCAGTCAGCTCGCCGAGGATGTCGCGCTTGAACGGTGTCGAGGCAATGTCAAATTCGGTGTGCTCGCTAGGGTATAGGCAGAAGCCATCATGGTGTTTGGAGGTGATGACAATATATTTCATGCCGGCGTCCCTGGCCATGCGAACCCACTTATCGGCGTCGAATTCGACCGGGTTGAATTGGCCGACAAACTCGTGATAGGTGTCGATTGGAATTTCGGCACGTTTGCGGATCCACTCGGCATATTTGGTTTTGCCCTCCCACTCGCCGGCCGGGATGGCATACAGTCCCCAGTGGATGAACAGGCCGAAGCGGGCATCCCGCCACCATTGCATGCGCGCGTCTTTCTGCTCCTGGGTTTCCTGCTCCCAGAAGTCGTCGAACACTTGCTGTTCATTGGCGTGCAAATTGTATGACGCTAGAATTAGCGACACTAACAAGCCTGTGAGCTTGAGTATTCTGAGGGGTGTAGTTTTCATCTTCCAAATCGCGTTTGAGTGACATGTAGTAAAGAAGGAATTGGTCATTGCGGCAACTATATTTCATTTGGATGTTGCCGACCACCACCTGTCTCCGCTGTAGATCTCAGCTCAGCGCTCGGGAGCAAAGTCAGTTCTTTACTTCATGATACAAGAGGGGAAATTCGGAGGAAGGTGAGCGGGCACTGCTAAACAGCTCACGCATTTCGGCGACAACTTCGGGATGGGATTCTGCAATGTTATCACTCTCACTCAAATCACGGCTCAGGTCATACAATTCAACGGGCGCATCCGGGTTGTTGTTAACTTGTTTACGGACGGCTTTCCAATTTCCCTGACGGATTGCCTGGGAACCACCACGCTCGGTGAATTCCCAGTAGAGATAATCATGCTCTTTTTGCGGACTTGCCAGCAATTCAGGCAGGAAGCTGATACCGTCAACTGGCGCAGGTGGCTTGATACCGGCCAACTCACAAGCGGTCGGCAACAGGTCCCAGAATGCGCTGATATGATCGGAAGTATGGCCGGCTTCTATAGTCCCCGGCCACCAAGCTAGCATTGGTACGCGAATTCCTCCTTCGTGAAGCGAGCGCTTGATTCCCCTGAGTGGTCCATTGCTGTCGTTGAATGCCGGGTCGTTACCGCCTTCCTGGTGCGGGCCGTTGTCGCTGCTGAAAAGAACGAGTGTCTTGTGGTCGATTCCCAGCTCGCCAAGCATATCGAGAATGTTACCGATATCACGATCCATTCGGGTAATCATTGCAGCGTGGCCTTTTTGCGGGTCCGGCCAGTCTTCATCACTGTAGATACCAAAGTCGGGAACTTCCATGCCTTTGTTGCGGGCTTCATTATTGGCATGCGGAATCGTGTACGCCAGATAGAGGAAAAAGGGTTGGTCCCGGTTGCGTTTGATAAAGCTGAGAGCCTCATCAGTAAACAAATCATGGCTGTAATCCAGCTTGTTGGTTGAGACACCGCCCAGGCCACTGGCACTGCCTGGATCGACCTCGTTGCGCAGTTGGACCTTCTCCCGGTTGCGCCAGAGAAATTCCGGATAGTAGTTGTGGGCATGACGCTGGTTCAGGTAACCGAAGAAGGTATCGAAGCCCTTGCTGTTTGGGTGGCCGGTGGTACCTGCCTCTCCGAGCCCCCACTTACCGATCAGTCCGGTCGCGTAACCGGCATCACTCAATAATTCAGCTACAGTGATATCTTGCGGGCGGAGCGGGACCCGGGCATTACCGCGTACTCGGGTATGTCCGGTATGTAAGCCGGTCATCAGTACCGAGCGGGATGGAGCACAAACCGTACTGCCCGAATAATGCTGAGTGAAGCGCATTCCCTGGGCAGCCATCTGATCCAGTTCCGGTGTGCGGATATTTTGCTGGCCGTAACAGCCGAGGTCGCCATAACCAAGGTCATCTGCCAGGATGTATATAATGTTGGTTTTTGGTTGCTCACTGGTAGTAGCAAAAGCGTGTGCCACGATAACCAAAACTCCCATAACGATCGCTAGACCTTGACTCGGTGGGGTTGATTGCCTTAACTCCATGAATGCGTAATTAAATATTGCGAAGTCACAACACGCACAATAGAAAAATTTTGATTGCCAAGACCCGGATCATATCGGTGCCATATATCCTCAAAGCAATCGTGCTTTCCACGGCATTGCTCTCCTGCATCTCGCTGCAGGCGCTTGCAGAGAAACCGAATATCCTGTGGCTGACCAACGAGGATACCGGTTCGCGCTGGCTGGGCTGCTATGGCAATGAGTATGCCAGCACACCGAACCTCGATCAGCTTGCAGCAGATGGATTTCAGTACCTGCATTGTTTTGCCAACGCGCCGGTATGTGCGCCATCACGTAGCACCTGGATCACCGGGATGCTGGCGATTTCGAATGGCACGTTCCCGATGCGCAGTCGTAACGAAATTCCGCACGATAAGATTAAATATTACCCGGACCTGCTTAAGAAAAATGGCTATTATGTCGGCAACGACAAGAAGACAGATTACAATATTGGCGGGCGCGACGACAGCGACTGCTGGGATAATTCCAAAAAAGTCGACTGGCAGGCGCTGAAGCAAAACCAGCCGTTTTTTCAAGTTATCAATCATGGAGCCCATGAAAGCTCCGCATTTGGCGAGATCAATAACACCAAGTATGATCCACGCAACGTTACCCTGCAGGCATACCACCCGGACATCCCGGGTATCCGTAATAACTATGCCAAGTATCATGATGCGGTCGCAAAGATGGATGCCGGGATCGGAGCTACCCTGCGCAAGCTGGAGCAGCACGGGTTAGCGGAGAATACCATCGTTATCTACAATTCTGACCATGGTGAGGTTGCGGAGCAGGGCATGCAGGATGACTCACACGAGGTACGGGCAATGGCCGCATGGCTGGCAATCAATACGGGCAATGAACAGCATGGGCTTGCCTGCTTGAAGAAACTGATTGAGCAGGACTCGTACGCGCTATTGACTGTCCTCAACATAATTGACTGGATGGGGCCTGTTGGCGAACAGCTGATTCCTGCAGTCGAACAGCTTAAACAGGGTAAAAACCTGCCGAAATATATTGACCGGATGACCCAGTATCTGAGCGAGAAAGAATTTTAATAGCGACCGGGCGACTGCTCGAATACAAATCCTCTCAATTAGACAACGTGCTTAGATACTGTATGATATTTTGGCCTTGGAACGTCATGCATTTACGTTACTCTAACCTTAATTGTGTTGGCTGCGTGAGCTGATCTCAATCTACCCAGGTGTAGATTTTACGTTAATCGATTTTGTCAATGAAGCCCCCAAATAAATAACCCCAACAGAAACTAAATTATGAAAATCAAAAAATTGAATAATAACCTAACTGTTTGCCTGATGCTTTTAGCGGTGTGTAGTGCGTGTAATGCCCAGGAGCCACCTGCCGAGGAAGGTATGGAGACAATCTTTAACGGCCAGGACCTGTCAGGTTGGGATGGTGACCAGAAACTGTGGAGTGTCAAAGACGGAGCAATCCGCGGCGAAACCACCCCAGAGAATAAAGCCAATGGCAATACCTTCCTGATCTATGAGGAAGCGCCCATCAGTGACTTCGAGCTGCGGCTAAGCTACCGCTTGAATGCTACCAATAACTCCGGCATCCAATACCGTTCGCAGCGAATTGAGAATGCCAAGAATGACTGGGTCGTACGCGGCTACCAGCATGAGATTCGCAACGAGCTGAAATTTCCCAATGTCTCCTGCTTCATCTTCTCCGAGGGTGGACTGGCCGGCAAAGGTCGTCTTTGCCTGACTGGCGAGAAAGCCGTGCGGGATGCCGAGGGCAACAAGGAGGTAGTCGAAACGCTGATCACTGAGGAGGAGTTTCAACAGCTCTTTAAGTTAGACGACTGGAACGATGTCATCATCATTGCCAAAGGTAATCACATCCAGCATTTCCTCAACGGGCGACTGGTTGTCGATTACACCGACAATAGTCCCAAAGCACTTAGCGAGGGCGTTATCGCCTTGCAGATTCACTCCGGTGTACCGATGTGGGTCGAGTATAAAGATATCCGGCTGAAAAAGCATTGACCTGAATCCGCCAGCACAGATTCTTCAGGCTCTGCGTGAATGCGAGGACTGACCCCTCTCCTACCCTCTCCTACCCCCTCGGCGCGGGCGACTACACCTTGAATTTCCAGCAAACCGGGAGTGATATT
>CAYUDZ010000090.1:0-6445 GCA_964443575.1 uncultured Chthoniobacteraceae bacterium
GATGGCTTTAAAGCCGGGTCACGAATGTAGTATTCAAATCCCTTTTTTCCCGCAATGACAACGAAGTGGGTTATCCCAGAGGGATAGCGCAAGCGGACGATAACCGGATTTCCCTGCAAAAGATTCCAGTCGATAAGGAAGTGAGATGGGCTGTCTTCATAGTGTGGTAGCAAGGAAGACGATAGTTGTTGGTTATACTGTGCGGCTTCCTCCCAATAAATCCAGCCTCGCTCAGTGTAGCCGCCGGGACTTGCGGTGAGAAAAGAATTCAACCGCCCCGGATCCACATCCACACCCCGAGCAGAAAGTGCCATTGCCGCGCTGGCAACAGCACACCCCTCTGCTGCCAGTGAGGCATCCGTAGGCCCGAGGTGATCACTTCCCCATGCCGGATCTCCCTGAGAATAATGAGGAACATTCAAAACAAGCGCTTGAGGAAAATATAGTCCTCCAGAGGTAGAAATCGGACCCTTCGACGTCCAGTTTAAGGTCCACCAGGCAAGTGCTGCAACAGCGAGAAAGACGACAATAAGAGCCAGCCGGACACGCCTTGGCTGGTACACAAATTTGCTTTTCTGCATAGTAGATCGGGATAACCTTCTCATTTTAATGATGGGTCTACTATTACAATGAAAAGTTCCCAGTCAAATTCGTGATGAGCTTCAGATTGTGCGATATGTCAACAGTTACCGTATGCGCAGCTGTGCGAAGTAACGCGAGCAACTCGTTGATTGCGAGGGCCACATGATTCTGTTAATCTGAACCAACAATGCACCCACTCACAGTATTACTTGCGCTAGCCATGGTTTTCTCCGGATCGTTGCTGCCCGGATCAAGATTATCAGCTGCCGATGATATCAAAATTTCGTTCAGCCGCAAACAGCTTGAGCAACAGCAACGGGAAGACTCCAACGTCACCATCACCGAGACTGATATTGTCTATGAAATCGAGTTGGAAAATAAAACGTTCGATGACATGGCTAACCTCGCGGTAAAGTATAAAATCTTCTATAAAGACCAAATACTAGGGAAAACCACCGATGCCGTAGAACAATACGTTGATGGCGAGGAGCATGTAGCAAGTATTCCCGCTCACCGTAGCGTTGAATTGGTTACCGCACCGGTAAAATTGACCAAGGAACAACTGGACGCTGGATGGTCCTACGACTCAGGAGCCAGCGGTAAATCCCGCGACCGAATCGTAGGTGTCTGGTGTCGGGTCTATGCCGGGGACAAGCAAATCGCGGAATATGCCAACCCCAGCAGTCTCAAACGACGTCACAAGTGGGAAGATTAGATGACAATCAAACGTGGCAGCAGGTCACCCTGTTACGCAACGAACTCTCTCGCTATGCCCGGCACCTGGTCATGCCGGAAGTCGGGTTGGATGGTCAACGCAGACTCAAGGCGGGATCAGTGCTGTGTGTTGGGTTAGGCGGACTGGGGTCACCGGCCGCCATGTACCTGGCAGCTGCCGGTGTGGGACGCATCGGCCTGATTGATGCGGACGTCGTTGATTACTCCAACCTGCAACGTCAAATCCTGCATAGCACCAAAGATGTCGGCCGCAAAAAGCTCAACTCGGCGCGTGAGTCACTCCAGGCCCTCAACCCCGACATCCACATCGCTCCACACCCCGGCATGCTGACAGTAGAGAATGCCATGGAGACTGCAGAAGCTTACGACATCCTGCTCGATGGCTCAGATAATTTTGCCACCCGCTACCTGGCCAACGATGTCGCCTTCCTGCTAGGCAAACCATATGTCTACGGGTCGATTTACCGGTTTGACGGCCAGGCCAGCGTCTTTGCACCGCAACTGGCTGGTGGCTGCTACCGCTGCATGATGCCACAACCACCACCAGTAAACGCCGTGCCGAGCTGTGCTGAAGGGGGCGTGCTTGGCGTCCTGCCCGGTCTGGTCGGCACGATCCAAGCCACTGAGGCAGTTAAGCTGCTCCTCGGTATCGGCAACACGCTTGCCGGACGCCTGCT
This sequence comes from uncultured Chthoniobacteraceae bacterium, assembly GCA_964443575.1. Taxonomy (GTDB): domain Bacteria; phylum Verrucomicrobiota; class Verrucomicrobiia; order Chthoniobacterales; family CAKUMP01; genus CAYUDZ01. Next base: position 1,995 of record CAYUDZ010000090.1, read on the forward strand.
ACGCATCGATGCCCTGGGCATGCGGATCTCTGAGATTGAACTACGGCAAGATCCCGAATGCCCGCTATGCGGCAATAAGCCAACAATTACCGACCTGTCTGCTGACGCCTACTGTAACGATTCGCGGGTGCGGAATAAGAACTCCACACTGAGCGCAGAAGACTTGCAGTTGGCAATAAAGCAATCAGCAACACTGCAGATAATCGATGTCAGGGAATATTCCGAGAATCGAGAGCACAAAATTGCTCAGGCGCGTGCGCTCCCTGCCAGTGATTTACCGGCCAGCCTGCACCAACTTGACCCCGCTGCTGATATTGTGCTGGTCTGCAACAACGGCCTGCGAAGCGAGGCTGCACTCGGGCTACTAACCAAAGCAGGATTCGCCAATGTCCGCCACCTGGAAGGCGGGCTGAACACCTTCTTTGCACACTGAACTAAGTACCCCAGCTGATGAAATCTATCCGCATTGCTGCAATGATTGCGCTGGTACTGTCACTGGTACCATTCGCTTTCAACATTGCCGGAAAAAATATTTTCCTTAACCTCACTAGCAACAAAAAAACCATCATCGTAGCCGCGTCCCATGGACTCTGCCACTGCGCACTGACTACAGAGAATACCGAAACCCATCACACTAGCCTCAACCTGGCTGAGTTCCTGCCAATCGAGGAAATCGACTATCAGCCAATATTCAAAGCCGGCCCGGTCGATCTATTTACTGAAAAGCGGCAGGATCCACTGGCGCTTGCACGATTTGATTTGGGGCTGGGTGACGACGACTTTGACTATTCTTATATTGAATTTCCCTGGCTACTCTTTTCCTGCATTTTGCTGATACTACTGCTGGTAATCAGACGGGATAAATCACAACCGTCGTAGTGGTTATGCCGCCAAGCGGTGGGCCACCGCGAAACCTAGCCATGCGCCAATTACACAAATCACCACCGAAAGCAGGATGTTGGTACCGGCCGTAAACAACTCCCCGTCTCGCAACAAATGGACCGTCTGCAGGCTGAATGTCGAAAAGGTGGTAAACCCGCCCATAATCCCAATCATAAAGAAATGCCGTGTTGGTTCAGGTAAGATGACACGCGATGAGGGTTCCGCCAGCCCGGCAAGCAACCCGATCAGGAATGATCCAACAACATTGACTGTCAAAGTTCCCCAGATGGCATGGCCAAGGCGTGATTCCATTTCGAGTGCGACCACATGCCTGGCCACTCCGCCCAGCGCACTTCCTAGACCAATCCACAGCAGGGTAAGCATCTTGCCTCTATGCTGCGCTTACTGATGACGCCTTCGGTTGGCTGCTTGTCTTATTCAGGACCGCCTCGATCCCTTTCAGTGCCGCCTCGGCAGTCAGCCCGTGTTTCTCACGCAGGATCGGGATCTTACCGTGCTCGATAAATTCGTCCGGCCAGCCGATCCGCACCACCGGCACATCGATACCCGCATCCTTGAGGTGCTCGATAATGGCGCAGCCGAAGCCATTATGCAGTACATGATCCTCAAAAGTACAAATGACTTCACACTTCTTGGCAAAGAATTCAATTGTTGCTGTGTCCAGCGGCTTGATCCACCGGGGGTTGATTAGTGCAGTGGACACACCCCGCTCAGCCAGCTGGTCGGCCACTGTCTCGGCCATCTCAAACATATTGCCCAACCCGAATAACGCCACCCGGTCACCGTGGCGTACAACCTCGGCATTACCGATCTCGAGAAGTTCGGGCTTCTCTGGTAATACTGCACCCGGACCGGTACCACGCGGATAGCGAATGGCAATCGGGCCATCATCATAATTCTTCATCGTCCACAGCATATTGACAAACTCGGCTTCATCTTTCGGTTGCATGTGGACAAAGCCGGGGACGTGGCGCAGGTAGCCGATATCAAATAAACCGTGGTGGGTAGGCCCGTCGTCACCGGATAACCCCGCGCGGTCCATGCACAGCGCAACATTCAGGTTCTGCAGTGCGATATCATGGATAATCATATCATACGCCCGCTGCATGAATGTGCTGTAGATAGTCAAAAACGGCTTCATTCCCTGGGTGGCAAGTCCACAGGCAAACAGCGCTGCATGCTCTTCAGCGATACCAACATCAAAATAGCGATCCGGTACTCGCTTCTGGAATTCAGCCAGGCCGGTACCCCCTGGCATGGCTCCGGTGATGGCACACACACGTTCATCCTGCTCGGCAAAATCCGACAGCTTACGCCCGATGATCTGACTGTAAGTCAATGTACCAGCCGGCTTGGTTTCACCCGTCTCTCGCTTGAAACTGCCTAATCCATGGAATTTATCAGGCTTGGCCAACGCCGGTTCATAGCCTTTGCCTTTAGTAGTCAGGATATGCAGGATGACTGGCTCATCCTGGGTCTTTAGAAATTCGAAAGTACGGATCAGGAGGTCCACATCATGGCCATCGATCGGACCAAAGTAGCGCAACCCCAACTCCTCAAAAATCACGCTTGGCAGCAGCAATCCCTTCACGCCCTCTTCAACCTTTGCGGCGAAACTGCGCACCATCTTGCCGCCGATACGCTCGACAAAACGCCCCGCCTGTTCGTGCAGGTGAGCAAAGGTCGGGCTGGTTGTAATGCGGTTGAAATAGTTGGCAATCGCACCCACGTTGCGGTCGATCGACCACTCGTTGTCGTTCAGTACAACAATCAGGCGTTTGGTGGACTCGGCAATATTATTCAACGCCTCATAGCTGACCCCGCAAGTAAATGCCGCATCACCGGCGACACAGACGACATTTTCATCAGTTCCTTTGCGGTCGCGCGCAACCGCCATACCAAGCGCTGCCGAGAGCGCCGTCCCTGCATGGCCGGCACCATAACAATCGTGATCGCTTTCTGTACGCAGGAGGAAACCGTTCAGTCCTTCGTACTGACGCATGGTATGGATGCGATCCAGGCGGCCAGTAAGCATCTTGTGGACGTAGCCCTGGTGGCTGACGTCAAAAACAAATTTGTCTTTGGGTGTGTCAAATACACGGTGCAGCGCAAGTGTCAGTTCGACCACCCCCAGGTTCGGCCCAAGATGCCCCCCAGTCTCTGATAAGACCTCAATCAGCCTGGTACGTATTTCCTGTGCCAGTTGCGGCAACTGCTCGTCTTCCAACTGTTTTAAATCAGCCGGGCAATTGATCTTATCCAATAAAGGGGCCGGCGGTGTCAGCTGGGTTTCCTCAGGTGTCTTACTCATGATTTCTTCGGGGTGGACTCTGTCGGCTCTTGATCAACATGATCTGCAAGTTCTTCGGTCTGCAGCGAACCATCATCATCTGCACTCAGCACTTTGACCCGCTCTTCGGCTGCTTTGAGAGTTGCGGTGCATTTCTTCACCAACTTGACACCGTGCTCGTATTGCTGGACGAGTTGGTCGAGAGGCATTTCACCGTCCTCCATTTCTTCGACAATACTTTCCAGCCTGGCTAGTGACTGCTCGAATGACTCCTCGGCCAGAGTCGCATCATCATTACTGGCACTTTTCTCTTCAGGCATTTCGGGTACTAAACAACTAGCTGAAAAATTCGTGATCCGCTGACGTAAAAAAGTGCTGCTGCAACTGATAGATTAAGCGCTCAGTTGGTTAAGCTGTTTCTGTAAATCACTCTTGCGCCGCTTGGCTGAATTTTTATGGATCACGCCTTTCTTGACGGCACGATCCAACTCGGATGCCATTTTACTGAACGTGTCGATCGCTGCTTCTTTGTCGCCTGCCTCGATTGCCCTGCGCGTGTTTCTGACCCGCGTCTTGCAGGCTGAGCGCACCGACTTATTGCGTTCCGTGCGGACATCTGCCTGCCGGGCGCGCTTTTCTACAGATTTAATATTAGCCATGCTTTATTCCTCTATGGTTTTAGATAATTTAGAACTGCGAAGATTCGCTGATCGGATTTGTCTTGTCAAGGCACGATTTCTACTTGCGGGCTTGACTAACTTGCACGTGTTCGCAATCCTGCGTTGACCGTACGTCCGCTCTGCGGCTACAAATAAAAGCCACATGAAAAACATTCACATCAACCGTAATGGCGAAAACCTCGGCCAGTTTGATTTACAGGAAGTGATGTCGGGTCTGGCATCGGGACGTTTCCAGCCCACCGATCTGGCGTGGCGCGCAGGAATGTCTGAATGGAAACCACTCAACCAGTTCCCGGACTTGGATGCGCGACCGGAAAATCAGCGGAATGCGCCCGCGACGATGCCGGTACCTGGAGCAGAATTGTCCGGTGTAGATGGCAGTGAACCAGCTTGGGAGCGACGGGAGGAAATTGGCTTTTTCTCGTCACTGGTTGAAACGACCAAGCAGGTGCTGATGCAACCATCTGAAGTATTTTCAAACATGAAACATACCGGAGGCCTCGGTAATCCTCTGCTCTATTATGGAATCATGGGAATTTTCACCGGGCTGGTAGCACTTTTATACCAGTGGTTGATCG
>CAYUDZ010000090.1:6455-11097 GCA_964443575.1 uncultured Chthoniobacteraceae bacterium
GGGGGCTTCCGCCGGTATGGCTGCCGGTGAGGATATGGATCCTGCACTTGCCGCATTCAGCAGCGGCCTTGGGCTTGGCATGGGAGCCGTGTTGCTGCCGATATTTATCATCATCGGAATTTTTATTAGCGCGGGGATCAGCCACCTGCTGTTGATGCTATTTGGCGCGGAGCCGCGCTCTTTTGAAACAACCTTCCGGGTTAGTGCCTACGGCTATGGTGCTGCCAGTGCATTGCAGTTGATCCCTGCCTGCGGCGGCCTAATTTGCAGCGTCTGGGGAATCGTGGTTGTTATCATCGGATTTGCCCGCGCGCACAACATCGGCATGGGTAAGTCGGCACTCGTAGTGTTATTGCCCATCGTGGTTTGCTGTGCGTTGGCTATTGGTATTGCCGTCGTGGCCTTTGGCAGCATTGCAACACTGGTTGCCGAAGAAGGTATGTAGCCAAGTGGTATGCGATTATTCTGGCAGCCAAAAGCCCCACGCAGCCTGGACCACGAATTGCTGTGGCTGGGAGTCGGCAGTGCCTCGATCGCCCTCGGCTATCTCTGGTTGCGGTTTCAATTGCCTTTCCCAGGATGCCGGTTTCATGACTTGACCGGCTTACCCTGCGCCACCTGCGGTGCCACCCGCTGTATAATCCAAATCAGCCATGGTAATTTCCTCGATGCCTTTATCTGGAATCCGATAGTTTTTGCTGCCGCGATGGTCGCCGCAGTGGCCTTGCTCTACTGCGCTGCGGTTGTAACCTTTCGCCTGCCGCGACTGCGGATTGCCGGGTTCGGCGGCTTGACCAGGCGTTTTCTGCCGTGGACCTTGCTGCTATTGCTGATGCTCAACTGGGTGTATGCGCTGTGGTTCAGCCCTAAGATTTATTAGCTCGCGCTAACTTCCAGTATATCAGCAAGCGAACTTCCGCAGCAGTCTGCGCTCCGATCAATTGACAGTCAGCATTGACTGCAAGGCCAATTTTACTGTGAATTAGCTGGATCAATAAACCGCATAACTGTACACGCCTAGCATGACATCAGCAGAGCTAAGACAGAGCTTTCTGGATTTTTTCCGTAGCAAACAACATACCATAGTGCCATCGGCCAGCCTGATGCCTACGGCACCCAACCTGTTGTTCACCAATGCCGGGATGAACCAGTTTGTGCCGTACTTCCTTGGCAGTGAGGTGGCACCGTATAAACCGGCACGTGCTGCCGACACCCAGAAATGCATCCGCGCGGGTGGCAAGCATAACGACCTAGATGATGTCGGCTATGACACTTATCACCACACATTTTTTGAAATGCTTGGTAACTGGAGCTTTGGTGATTACTTCAAACAGGAAGCGATCAGCTGGGCCTGGGAACTGGTCGTCGACAACTGGGGGTTTCCCGCCAACAGGCTGTATGCAACTGTTTACCGCCCCGGTCCGAATGACCCTGCCAAGTTTGATAGCGAGGCTTACGCCTGCTGGAAGCAGCTTTTCCAGCAGGCGGGACTCGACCCGGACGTGCACATCGTCGACGGCAATCGCAAAGACAATTTCTGGATGATGGGCGACACCGGTCCGTGCGGGCCGTGCTCCGAATTGCATTTTGACTTAACCCAAAAAGGTGACACCAAGGGTGCCTTGGTCAATAAGGACGACCCACGCTGTATCGAGATCTGGAATTTGGTATTTATCCAGTTCAATGCCGAGCCGGACGGAACGTACTCGGAATTACCTGCCCGCCACGTTGATACCGGCATGGGGTTTGAACGCGTGGCCGCCATCATGCAGTGCACAAACGGATTCAAGGATTTCTCAAGCCTGGTTTCTAACTATGAGACAGATGTATTTGCACCTCTCTTTGCGGCCATCGCCGGCAAATCCGGTAAAAAATATCAAGGCACATTGCCTAAGCCAGGCAAGAAGCCCACAGCCAAAGAAAAGGCAGATATTGCCTTCCGCGTAATCGCCGATCACGCACGCGCTCTGACATTCTCAATCGCTGATGGTATCGAACCCGGCAATAACGACCGCAACTATGTCTTACGCCGGATTTTGCGCCGGGCAGCGCTCTATTCGCGCGATCTGGGGTTCCGTGAGCCATTCCTCCATCAACTGGTTGCAGTTCTGGTCGAAACGATGGGCGATACATTCCCGGAGTTGACTAAGCGGGCAACTCACGTGGAGTCGGTGATCAAACGTGAGGAGGAAGCATTCCACCGCACGATCGAAAAAGGGATACTCCTCTTCGAGGAAGAAACTTCGAGCATCAAAAAGGGTGCTGAAATCTCCGGTGAATTTGCCTTCAGGCTCTACGATGAGCAAGGGTTCCCACTCGACCTGACGGAAATTATGGCTGCTGAACGAGGCCTGCAAATCGATAAGGAGCGCTTCGAGGAGTTAATGCAAGAACAGCGCGCCCGTGCCCGCAGCGCCCGCAAAAGTGAAGTCATACGCGTCGCTGGTAATACCTCGGAGCACAGCACTGAATTTCTGGGCTATCACGCTGACAGCACCACCGCACAAGTCCTTGACAGCATCGAGCAGGATGGCACCCGCGCAGTGATTCTCGACCGCTCGGTTTGTTATGCCGAAATGGGCGGTCAGGTCGGTGACCACGGTGCGCTTAAGGGAGAATCTATTTCGGTAAGTATCCTTGATACTCGTAGATCAGGGGATGCTATCCTGCATATTGTTGAAGCTGGCAAGCTGCCGCAGCAAGGCAGCACGGTAGAAGTCGCGGTGGATGCCCCTAGACGCCGAGCCATTGAGCGCCACCATACCACCACCCACCTGTTACATTGGGCGCTGCACGAGGCAGTCAGCAAGGATGCTGCCCAGAAAGGCTCTTTCGTCGGACCGGATAAGCTGACATTTGACTTCAACTGCGAAGCCCTGACTCCCGATCAGCTGACAACCATCGAACGGCTGGTCAACGAACGCATCCTCGAGAATTCTCCAGTCAGCTGGCAGGAGATGCCGTATCAGGACGTACAGGCAAACCCGGAAATTATGCAACTCTTCGGTGAGCGGTACCCGGATGTAGTTCGTGTCGTACAGATTGGTGGTCAGGCCGAGCGACTCGACGGTTACTCGATGGAGTTGTGCGGTGGTACGCACCTGAGGCATACCGGTGAAGCCGGCACCTTTCGCATCCTGTCAGAATCAGCCATCGCGGCTGGAGTACGCCGCATCGAAGCAGTAGCCGGTGTCCCCGCCCTGGACTACGCCCGCCAGCGCGAACAACTGCTCTCCGAAGTTGCAGGTAAATTGAAATCCCCGCTGCCGGAACTCACCCGTAAGCTGGACAACTTACTGGCCGAAAGGCAGCAACTGGAAAAGTCGTTAACCCGGTTACAACAGCAAAATGCCGATGCCGAAATCGCAGAGCTGATTACCAAATTCCCGCAAGGTCCGATCGTCCATAGCACCCAATCGTCCGCTGCCGTGCTGCAAGAGATGCTCAACGCGCTCAAGAAGCGCAGCTTCCCCGGATTGGCCATGCTGGTTGTGGATGACAACGAGCGATTGCACCTCGGTGTCTATTCCGGCGAAAATTCACGCGACGCGAACCCTGCAGGGAAGTTCCTGCAGCAAGTGGCACCCACTGCCGGCGGCAAGGGTGGCGGCAAACCGGATATGGCACGTGGCGCCGCACCGCAACGCGATAAGCTCGCAAACTTGCTGGAGGCGGCGCGTGCACTGGCAACAAACCAACCATGACCAAACCTCCAACCCTAACCGCAGAGATCCAACGCCAACTCACGCACATCGACGCTCCAGTCGGCACCGATCTTTCGCGGTTCCCCGACTTTTTGCTGGCCGGTCCGCCGCGCACCGGTAGCACTTGGCTATTCAGCAACCTGTACTACCATCCGGATATCCTGCTGCCCAAGCAGAAGGAAACCTATTTTTTTAATACGCTGACCCTCGAAAACCCGCGCGCCTCAAGCTTCGATTCATTGCAGTCGTATCTCGGCGCATTCCAAGATCCCTTAGCGGTTCGTCTGGCCAAACTTTACATCTGCTTCCTGCGCACCCGCAGGATGTACAAGCCAACTCTATTTGGCGATGCCACGGCGTCTAATTCGACAATCGAACAATCTGTGATTAATGACCTGCTTCTGCTGAACCCTGGGCTCAAAGTGATCATCGTTTTGCGTGACCCGCTCGAGCGCGCCTGGTCGCACGCAAAAAAAGACATCCTCGAACGCCATAGCCGCAGTCCTGAGGAGGTCGACCTGCAGGCATTCGATCGTTTTTTCCGCGCCTCCGGACAAATGCAGTACAACCGCTATGCCAGCATCATCGAAAATTGGACTGCCCGCTTACAACCACGCCACCTGCTGGCAATCGAATTTGAAGCAATCAAAAGCCAACCGACCAGCGTGCTGGAGACGGTAGTGAAATTCCTGGACTGCCAGCAGCATGTCCTGGCCAGCTCGCCAGAAAAAGCCAGTCAACCGGTAAATACCACAGGCACCACCCCGATGCCGGAGTCGGTACAGCAAACGCTCAACGACCGCTACGCCGACATCATCGAAGAATTTGACCAGACTTTAAAAGAACTTACCGAAAACCAATCCACACCCGGTTGTTATCTGGTCTAACGAGTCTGTCGAAAAACCCGATTTTTGCAAGTTTCATGGTCCCGTCTTTGT
>CAYUDZ010000091.1:0-11058 GCA_964443575.1 uncultured Chthoniobacteraceae bacterium
CAATGGTCACCGCCACTGTCGCCAATGGAGGAATTTCTTACCTGCCGCGCTTGATCGACCGGGTGGTTGGCTTTGATGGCACCGTAACCATGCAGCGCCCGCCAGCCCGGCGTGGCGACCTCAAGGATAAAGGCATGAGTGCCGAACAAATTGAGCAGGTCAGGCGTGGCATGTGGAAGGTAGTCAACGAAGCAGGCGGCACCGCTTCGCGGGCACGCCTGGCCGGCATCGAAGTGGCCGGCAAGACCGGCACCGCCCAGTTCTGGCGCAGTGGGCAAAAGGATAATCATGCCTGGTTTATTTGTTTTGCGCCTTACGACGAGCCAAAGTACGCAGTGTGCGTCTTCGTCCAGGGTGCCAAAGCCGGTGGCCAGGTGGCTGCGCCGATCGCCGCCAAGGTCCTCGAGGAATCGTTTGCACTGGAAGAGGGAAAAAAGCCCAAGATGGCAGCGCTGGAGCCTGCTCCGGGGAGTTTCCAGTTCATTTCACAAATCGACTTTGGCCGGGCGATTCCGGCCGCCTACGGGTCAGCGGGTTCTACGGCGGGGCCGGTTACAGGCGCCTCGCCACAGGAGCAAGCGGCATCGGCTGCCCCGAATATCAGGCCGCAAGCGGATGGGAGTGGACATGCCATCCCACGGGCTAAACCAGTTAGAAACAAGCCGAATATCTTTCAGCGCATCTTTGGCGGTAGCGGAGGGTCCAATGAGTAATTGGCCCACCGCACCGGATACCTTGAGCTGGGTTCGGCAATAACAATAGGAACAATCAAATGGTACAAAAAATGATAGACCAAATTAAAAAGTTTATCGGATTGGATAAGGACAAAACCAAATCCATTCTGGTGATCAATAAGGAAAAGCTGGAGACCCGGGTGGCATTGCTCGAGGACGGCAAGATCGAGGAGTATGCCGTTGAGCGGCAGACCGATCGCCAGATCGTCGGCAATATCTACAAGGGAAAGGTTAAAAATATCGAGCAGGGATTGAAGGCGATGTTCGTCGATATCGGTTTCGAGAAGAATGCCTTCCTGCACTTTTGGGACGCAATTCCTGCCGCCCTGGACAATGGCATCGAAAGAGTCAGCCGCAAATCCAAAGGCAAACAGCGGCGCAAAATCACCTCCAAAGATATCCCCGAGATCTATCCGGTCGGATCGGATGTGATCGTCCAGGTTACCAAAGGGCCAATCGGCACCAAGGGTCCACGTATTACTACCAACCTGAGCCTTGCCGGGCGCTATCTGGTGCTGATGCCGTATAGTGACCAGAGTGGGGTGTCACGCAAAATCGATGACCCGCAGGAGCGGCAGCGGTTGCGAGAGATCCTGCAAAAGCTGACCATCCCGGACGGCATGGGTGTAATTATCCGCACAGTAGGCGAGGGCCAGCGGTTGCGGCACTTTATCCGTGATCTGGGCATCCTGCTCGACCAATGGGACGACATCGAAGATGGGATGGAAAACAAAAGGTCGCCGGCATTACTGCTCGAAGAGCCTGATCTGATTAAGCGCACAGTGCGCGACTTCCTGACCGAGGATGTCGACCGCGTTATTTGCGACAGCCAGGAGGCCATCGATACCATGAGCGAGCTGGTTGGTCAGATTTCACGGCGCGCACGCAAGCGGATCCACCTGTACCAGGACAGCGAGCATATCTTTGAAAAGTTTGATCTCCAGCGCCAGATTGACGACGCCTTCCACCGCCAGGTATGGCTGCCGTGCGGCGGTTACATCGTTATCGATGAGACCGAAGCGTTGATTGCGATCGATGTCAACACCGGTCGCAATAAGGGCCAGAAGGACATGGATAAGACGATCCTCCAGACCAACCTCGAAGCGGCAGACGAGATTGCCCGCCAGTTGCGTTTGCGCAATATCGGCGGCTTAATCATCGGTGACTTCATCGACATGAAGCATCGCCGCGACCAGCAGCAGGTTTACAGCCGGATTAAACAACGGCTCAAGCGCGATAAATCCAAGACCCACGTGCTGCCAATTTCACAGCTCGGCTTAATGGAAATGACCCGCCAGCGGGCTCAGGAAAGCCTGGTAGACACGCTTTACATGCCATGTCCGCACTGTAACGGGCGCGGCATGATCAAGACCCCGATGAGTATGAGCGTGGAAGTGCAGCGTACCTTGCACTCGCTGATGCGCAAACATCAGGATACCATCCATGAGTTCAAGGTAACCATTCACCCAAGCGTGCTCGAACGGTTACGCACCGAAGATGAAGAGCTACTGATCCAAATCGAGAGAACTTACGCCGGGCGGCTCCTGTTTGTGTCTGATCCAACGCTACCGGAAGAGCACTTCACCGTGCATGATGCAAAGTCCGGTAAACTCCTCAATGATGATGACCAGCAAAAACGTGGCAGTACCAAGCAATGAAATTAATCAGTCCAGCTAAGCTTGCCCTCTCATTACTGGTGCTGGTCGTTGCGGTCGGCTGCTCAACCAGCTCCGGTGACCGTGAGACCCTCTACCGCTACGAGCGGGAAACCGGAATCCGCCAGGCGCCTACTGCGCCGCCCCCCCAACCGCAATATAGCATCGCCGCAGCGCGTGCCAGTAGCGCAGCGCCCTGGCCTGGTTCGGCCCCGGCAATTTACGCCGACTCCGCAATCATGATCGATGCTTCGAATGGGCGTACTATTTACGAAAAGAATGCCGATAAGGTGCGCGCCGTAGCCAGTACCCAGAAACTGCTCACCGCATTGATCATCGCCGAGGGCGGCGGTATCAGCGGCAGGCTGACCACGGCCTCCTCGGATACCTGGGTTGAGCCGTCTAAGCTTGGGTTTGGAGCCGGTGAGTCCTACCGCCGGATCGATCTGCTCACGGCAATGATGGTCAAAAGCTCGAACGATGCTGCGGAGGCTCTGGCCCGCGACCATGCCGGCTCCAGCGCGCAATTTGCCGCACTCATGAACCGGCGGGCGCGGCAGCTGGGCGCAACCAATTCCAACTTCCTCAACCCGCACGGCTTGACCGAATCCGGCCAGTACTCGACCGCCAGGGATGTAGCACGCATTGCCTATCGGGCGTACCGCAACCGCACCTTACGCCGTATGATGCTGCTGCCTTCTTATACTTTTCAATTTAACAATGGTCGGGTCAAACGACTCAAAGCGACCAACAAGTTACTTACCCGCTCGAGCGCATTCAATGGCATGAAAACCGGCTATACCAATGCCAGCGGGCGGTGCCTGGTCTCATCGGTCTCGGCCAGCGGTTCCGACCTCATCCTGGTCCAGCTGGGCAGCAAAACAAAATTTATATTCTCAGATGCCGAGCGCCTGATGCGTTGGGGGATCAGCAAATCCCGTTGGGGTGGATATGCAGCGCTGAATGATGGCAGGGGAAGGATTAACTAAGCGCTCACTGCCTTGGCCAGAATTCTTTACAACGTACTTTTTCCATTTGTTTTCCTGTGCATGCTGCCGCGCTTCTTGGTACGCATGCTACGCCGGGGAAAATACCGGCATAAGTTTGGCCAGCGACTGGCCATCTATTCGCAGCGGGTGCGGGACAAGTTGGCTCACCGGCAAGCGTGCTGGATCCACGCGGTGAGCGTCGGCGAAGTGCGGGTGGCATTGCGTCTGATCGCACGCTGGCAAGCCCGCAACACCTGCCCGGCCAGCTTTGTCCTCTCGACAACTACTTCGACCGGGTTTGCCTTGGCCGAACGCGAAGCACCGCAAAACTGTGAAATCATCTACAACCCGGTGGATTTTTGGCCGATAGCCTCCAAGGCAGTACAGCTCATACGTCCGCAGATGCTGGTGTTGGTGGAAGCTGAGGTGTGGCCGAATCTGGTGGCGCGCGTGAAGCGGTCCGGTGCGCCTGTGGTGCTGGTCAATGCCCGCATGTCACCACGCTCCGAGGCACGCTTCGTGGCGCTGGGCTGGTTGGTGGCACCAATTTTCAGAATGCTCGACGCGATTTGTGTCCAGGATGAAGATGATGTGGCAATCTGGCAAAGGATAGGTATCGATGGCGAGCGGATCCATCACTGCGGCGGCATCAAGTATGATGCAGCAGCAGGTAACGGGGCGCTGCTGCAGGTTGAGAAATTACACCAGGCCCTGGCACTGCTGGCAGTACCGAAAGATGCTCCAATTATTGTAGCGGGCAGCACCCATGCCGGCGAAGAACGCATTCTGGCAAGCGCGTTGCACAGCATCCACAAGCATGTGCCAGCGGCTTTTCTGGTTGTCGTGCCACGCCACGTCGAGCGTGCCAGCGAGGTGCGGGATGAACTCCAACAGGCAGGACTCACCGTCGTCAGAAAGTCGGCAATCGAGACCCCGCAGGACTCGCCACCTGACTGCCTGCTGGTCGATGTCACCGGTGAACTGGCTGCCTGGTATGGCCTGGCCACTGTGGCATTCATCGGCAAAAGCCTTACCGCCAAAGGAGGTCAAAATCCGGTTGAGGCTATCCACGCCGGTTGCCCGGTCGTTTGCGGACCACATATGGAAAACTTTCGCGCGCTGATGAAATCGCTAAACCGGGAGCAGGCGGTCGTGCAGGTGGCCGATGGCGAGCAATTGGCAACCGCTCTGGCTGAGCTGCTGGCAGATCCGCAGCGTTGCCGCCAGTTGGTCACAGCTGCCAACCGCGCACTCATGATTCATTCCGGTGCCACCGAATGCACGCTCGATGTGCTGGATTCATGCCGACAGCCTCGCTGATGGATGCTCCCGAATCTTATTACCGTCAGGTTCGATCCGCTTTGCCTCGGTGCGAAAACTATTGACTACTGTAAGGATTAATATATATTAGTATTACTATGATGAATTCTCTAACACACACGGCGGACCATCCTTCAGGTGGTGTTAGTTGCGTTGCTGGTTTCCCTCGGTACAGCCACAGTTCATGCCAAGGTACAAAAGTATCGTGGGCACATTATCTCAGTCAACTTGGCCGAGAAGACAATGGTATTAGATCACGTAAGTGGTGAAATAACCCTCCAGGTCACAGTTTAGTCGGCAATAGCAGCCCGAGGTAAGTGAGGAGTATTCCTTCTCACTAGCTTACGGGCTGTTGCTGCTTTCAGTCGAAAAAAGAGAGGATCCATCAGTTGTGATACCATCTCTAACCCGGAAAAATCACAAACTTCGTAGCGAGACGCAGCGTGGGGTGCTTGGGTACAAGGCGGGCGATGGATTTCGCTATGAGCTGTATGAGTACATACTGTAAATAGCGAAATTCAAGCCCAACGCTGTAAACAAGCGCCTCACGCTGGTCGCAGTAGATGGCTTGTGATTTTTTCGGGCTAAGTCTGCGGTAGGCGAGGCGCCACTTGGCGTGGATAAATCCTCTCGCCAAAGAGCAGGAAATTTGAACAATAGCGCACGATGCCCGCGCTATTACCACCGCTCAAAGTACGTACCAAGCTAGCGTTTGGTATGGGGGAGTTGGGGCCAGCCATGGCGGGCAGCACGATGATCTTCTTTTTGTTGATCTTCCTGATCGACGTGGCCGGCCTCGATCCGGCATTTGCCGGTAGCGTGCTGCTGATCGGTAAGATCTGGGATGCGGTCAACGACCCGATCATTGGTTGGCTGGCCGACCGGACCCGATCGCGATGGGGGCGGCGCTTGCCATGGATCCTGTGGAGTTCATTTCCGTTTGCATTGCTGTTTGCGTTACACTGGTGGGTGCCACCCTACGGCACCGAAAGCCAATGGGTATTGTTTTGGCATTACGTAGCCATCAGCATTTTCTTCAACACGGCATACACCGCGCTTACCCTGCCGTACTGCGCATTGCTGCCAGAGCTTTCCCACGATTACGACGAGCGCAGTCGACTGGCTGGGTTTCGTATGGGCGCTTCATTGGCTGGCAGCGTCGGCGGCCTGCTACTCGGCCTGGTCGTCTTCACGGCCTTCGACAATGCCACGCCACAGCAGCAATTTTTATATTATGGCGTACTGATTGCCATTGTCGGGCTGGTCAGTGTCGCTGTCTGCCTGACTGGAATCTGGAAGGCATCGATAGCGGCTGATCAGGTGCGCTTGCAGGAAGTCACTGCGTTACAGCAAGCACGACCGCGCGATGATAAGCTCAGTATTCGCAAGCAACTGGCCATCGTCTTCTCCAACAAGCCGTACCTGCTGGTCTGCGTCATTTATTTATGTTCGTGGCTGGCGTTGCAATTTACTGCTGCAATCCTGCCAATGTATGTCAGAAGCTGGATGGGCCTCGAGGATACCGACTTTTACATTGTCGCGATCACAGTGCAGGGCACAGCTTTCATGGTGATCGGGTTGTGGAGTTGGATCAGTGTCAAGGTGGGCAAGCGGATGGTCTACTTTCTCGGCATGACGTTCTGGATTGCCGCACAATTTGGTTTGTTATTTCTGCAGCCGGGCCAAGTCACCTTGATGTTTACCTTGGCATTTATTGCCGGCTTCGGGGTCTCGGTCGGCTACTTGATCCCCAATGCGATGCTGCCGGATGTGATTGAACTGGATGAATTGGAGACCGGCGAGCGCCGCGAGGGAGTATTTTTCGGGTTCTTTGTCTTCCTGCAGAAGTCGGCGTTGGCACTGGGACAGTTTATTGTTGGAGTGGTGCTTTCCGTTGCCGGTTACCAGGAAGCCCAGCAAGGGGTTGAAGTAATCGAGCAACCGGAAAGTGCACTGCTAGCTATTCGCATGTCGATTGGTCCACTGCCGATGATCTCGTTGTTGCTGGGATTGGTCGCCTGCTGGCTATATCCGATTACCAAGCAAAAGCATGCCGAGTTGCTGCAGCGGATCGAAGCCCGTAAACTGGAAGCACGTGGATGAGTGGTGGCGACGACAGGCCGATCGGCATTTTTGATTCGGGCATCGGCGGGATGACCGTTTTACGTGAAATCCAGCGCCTGCTGCCACACGAAAACCTCTACTACATCGGTGACACGGCACGTGTTCCCTATGGCGGCAAGAGTGTTGATACCGTGCTGCGCTACAGCCGTGAGATCAGCACTCTCCTGCTTGAGGCAGATTGCAAGATGGTCGTAGCCGCCTGCAACACCGCATCGGCCCTGGCCGTCGAAAAACTCTCAGGTGAATTTTCCGAACCTATCATTGGCGTGGTCGAGCCCGGGGCTAGTGCAGCAATCGCAGCCACCCGCAACGGCTGCATTGGAGTGATCGGTACCCGCGCAACGATTGCCAGCCGCGCCTATGAGACGGCGATCGACAAGCATTCCCCCGCCAAGTTGCGAGTGAGTGCCTTGGCTTGTCCGCTGCTGGTGCCATTGATCGAAGAAGGCTGGTTCAATGAGCCGGAAACATTGCAGATAGCTGAACGCTACCTGCGCCAATTGCTGGATGGTGGCATCGACACCCTGGTGCTCGGCTGCACCCACTATCCACTGCTGAAACCTTGCTTACAGCAAGTGGCTGGGGAACATGTCACTCTGGTTGACAGTGCCTACAATTGCGCCGCGGCAGTCGCCGATTTGCTACAGGAAAAAAACCTCGAGTCAGGTAGCACTGTCACTGGCAGCTTACGGGTTGGGTTGACTGACCGGCCGGATTCCTTCCTCGAAGTAATTGAGCAGGCACTGGCGCTGGAAATTCCACGTATCGAACATATCGTTACCAATTAACCAATTTGCTTATGTCCACCCGTCCCAACCTCGAATCCATCGCCGCCAAATACAATATCACAGGCTGGGGTGAAGGACACTTTGAAGTGGATGAAAACGGCCTGATGGCAGTCCGTCCATTGCCGGAGGGTCCGGCAATTCCACTGGCGGATGTTGCTGCGGAAGCCCGTGAGCGCAATTTGCAGTTTCCTTTGGTCATCCGATTTCAGGATTTGCTACGCCACCGGGTGCAAAAGCTGAATGCTTCGTTCCAGGCAGCAATCGACGAATATCATTACCCGCAGCCATACCGTGGGGTCTTCCCGATCAAGGTGAACCAGTTACGCGAAGTGGTAGAGGAAATTATCGATGCCGGTCGCCCGTATCACTTTGGCCTTGAAGTTGGCAGTAAGCCTGAACTGCTGGCGGCACTGGCGATCCATGATGACCCGCAAAGCTTATTGCTATGCAATGGCTTCAAAGACAGCACGTTCATCCGGCATGCCCTGCTCGGGCGCAATTTGGATAAGCAGGTGGTGATCGTTCTCGAGAAGGTCGAAGAATATTTTAACGCCATGCACATTGCTCATGAGATGGGCGTCGAGCCGCTCTTCGGCGTGCGCCTGCGCTTGCGTGCCAAGGGCGCCGGTCGCTGGGCGACCAGCTCGGGACCCAATGCCAAGTTTGGGTTGACGACCTCGGAAATCGTCCAGATCAGCCGTGACCTGCATAGCAAAGGGATGGCGCACTGTTTACAGTTGGTGCATTTCCACATCGGCTCACAGATCTCAGATATTGCTACACTCAAACGCGCTGTTAGCGAAGCCACCAGGTATTATGCCAAGCTGGTGAAATCAGGGCATGATATCCGCTACCTCGATGTTGGTGGCGGTCTCGGGGTTGATTACCTTGGCAGCCGTAGTACATCAGAGAGTTCGATGAATTACACCCAGGATGAGTATGCGCGCGATGTCGTGTACAATATCCAACAAGTTTGTAACGACGAGGAGGTGGCGCCACCGGTAATCGTCTCGGAGAGCGGGCGGGCCATTGTTTCCCACCACTCCGTGCTGGTCGTCGAAGCCTTTGGCAAGATCAGTCGGCGGGCGCAGGCCGACTACCAGGTCACCGCAGAGGATCCGCAGATCGTCCGTGAGCTGCACGAGATACTCGAGTCGCTTAGCCATGCGCAGCGCCGCGAAAATTTGCATGATGCTATCCATTTACGTGAACAGGCGGAAGATTTGTTTTCGTATGGCATGCTCGAGCTGGAGGAAAAAGCGAAGGCCGAAGCAATCTTCTGGCAAATTTGCCGAAGCACGATTGCCTTGTTCAGCCAGAGTGACAACCTGCCTGAGGAGATTTATGACCTGCGGGTGGCCTTTGCCGACAAGATCCTGTGTAACTTTTCCGTCTTTCAATCGCTGCTTGACCATTGGGCGCTCGACCAGATGTTCCCGATCGTGCCGCTGGCTGGCCTGCTGGAGGACGACGAGGTGGGCTCAACACTGGTTGATATTACCTGCGATTCCGACGGTAAGATCGACAAGTTTGTCGGCGACTCTGACTGGTTGGAAACCATCCCGCTCAGTATGCCGGCTGATGGTTCACGCCGCGACATCGGGATATTTATGATCGGCGCCTACCAGGATATCATGGGGGATTTCCACAACCTGTTCGGGCGCAATACCGAAGTCCATGTGTTCCTGGATGAAGACGAGGACTCCGGGTACTATGTAGAAGAAGTCATCGAAGGTTCACGGATTGAGGATGTCCTCGCTATGACCCAATGGGACCGGCGCTTCCTGGTCCGTTCATTCAAACAACAGATCGATACCGCGATCCGCAACGACCGCCTGAAGCCGAAGCAGGCTATGCGATTGCTCAAGCAATTCGAGGATGGCCTGACCGGATTTACTTATCTCAAGTTTGATGGTGAATAGGACGTATTCGGGTGCCTTTGCGATTGCCCGCAGCAGGGAATCGGTTAGCATAGCATCATGGCCTCACCGGCGAATGAAAATGTCATCAAGAGGATTCTGCGGACCCTGAGCAAGGCAAGCTTCCTCAGTATTTCCCTGTTTTTGCATATTGTTTTGATAGCAGCACTCGGCGGTACGATTGTTTTCGAGCGGATCGAGGTGGCTAAAAGTGCCGAGGGCAGTGGTGCGACCGCGATCCTGCCCGGAGTGCAGCTGAACCTGAGTGAGCAATTGGAATCTGATCTGGACGTGCTGACGACTGTCAACAAGCTGGATTCACGACTGTCCCTGCCGGTCGACGTACCGCGGGTCAACCAGCCGGTGCCGGAGGAAGCCGAGCAACTCGTCGGGGGTGGCCAGGGTGGTGGTTCCGGTATCAAACCGGAGGATACTGAAAAACCGGACTCCGAGAGCGCCATCATCCTGCAGCGTAAGCGCAGCTTCGATTTCACTGCCTACTTGGGTAAGTATGCCGATGGTAATTGGGATGCGACTGTTGTCCAGCGCGACGACCGGATTATCAAAGGTAGCCTGACCAATTTTGTCTATACGGTACAGCAGTGGTCGGGCGATCAAATCAATGCCAACTTGCAGCCGCAGGTCATTGACCTGAGCGACGAAACTGCCATCCTCGCAGCCAAGCCGCCATTCATCTTCTTCAATGGACAACGGAATTTCATTCTGAAAGAGGATGAGGTGCGGACATTGCAGCGCTATATCCGGCTGGGTGGAGTTATCTGGGGTGATAGCCAGCTTGCCGGACGTGGCTCGGCCTTCGATGTCGCCTTCCGTCGAGAAATGCGCAGAGTAGTTGCCGATGATGCGGCCGACTTTGAGGCGCTGCCTGCCTCCCACGCGATTTTCACCGGTGGCTACTGGCTTGACGTGACCGAGGTGGTGCCGGGAATGAATTTCACCAATGAACCGATTGAAGTGCTGCGCGTGATGGGTGGGATTGCTGTCCTCTACACGCCTAATAATTACTGTGATATGTGGCAAATCGGTTTGGCTGCCGACGGAAGTTATGAGTTTGGCAGGGACATGGATGACAACTATGTCGCTATAAATATTGAAATGTACAACCTGCGTGATATTTACTTCCGCAACCTTGAGCCTGAAGCGGTCGCCGATTCGCTCAAGTTTGGCACCAATATCACGCTCTACCTGCTCAACCGCTGGGAATCACGCAGTGCTGCCACCCCGGGGTTGTGAGTAACCATTTGTCAGTTTTCAATGGCCATTGGTCACCTGGTAGTTGGCAGTTGGTAAATGAAAATTGAAACTTATTAACTGGATCCCATGAACATTATTGTTGTTGGTGCAGGAGAAGTAGGGAGTCATCTGGCCGAACACTTATCTGCCGAGTCGCATAATATCTTTGTCATCGATAAGTCGGCCAGCCTGGCTGCCGAGCTTAACGAAAAACTGGATGTGCGGGTGATCTGCGGCCCGGGCTCATCAGTTGCTGCGCTCGAAGAGGCTATGGT
>CAYUDZ010000092.1:0-10999 GCA_964443575.1 uncultured Chthoniobacteraceae bacterium
CAAGCACCTCACGCTGCGTCTCGCTACGAAGTTTGTGATTGATCCGGGCTAGCGCCGGGAATTGTGTTTGCGGATTCGCTCGGCAAGGCTGTTCTCGGCGGCTGCCATCTCGTCCGCGAGACTTTCGGCTGATATGGTTGTGGCTCCGAATGTAGAGACGGTCATTTGTTCCATGCGGTCGGAGGTTGCCACGCGGATTTCATTGCTGGCCGCATAGTTTGCCGTTAAGCGTTCGATTACCGAGTCGGCGGTTTGTCCCGACTTCGAGTAAACGACCTGAATCCCTTCATCCACCAATTGCGATTCTACCTTGCTGCCCTGGCCATCAAAGACGACCACAACCCGTTCATCACCGGCATCCTGAAACCTGGCCATACGGCGCACCAACTCGTTGCGTGCCGCCTCGTTATTATGCGCGTGCAAGCGTGTTAAGTCGGGCCACGCAAAGATCATGCTGTGGCCATCAACTATCAGGTAACGCATCGTTTTACCTTAAATGAAGACATGGCGCGATGCCAACAATGCAAGCAGGGCTCCGCATTCGGCAGCCAGTGACCCGGCAAAAATTTCCATTCCCCAAGGGCCGTCAGTAGTATTGAAGCGACGCTTGCCATCCAGCATCAACAGCCAGGAAAAAGTTCCGGCCAATAGGACGATGATCACCGAGCGATAGGCAGCCGGTGAAAGTATGACTGCAAACGGATCCGGGTTGCAGAGCCAGAATATTGCAGCCAGCCAGATAACTGCCGCTTGGATCCAAACCGACAGGGGTATACGCTGCTCGCTGTCGGGCGAGGCGGATTCTACTGATGGTGCAATCATGACCGGGACACAGAAAATAGTGATGCCCGAATAGATCAAAAGGCGACCAACTTCATCGATAAAAAACTGGCGCATCAGCATGAACTTGATGAGAAGTAGTATGACCAGCAAAGCAACCTGGCGCGCGGATAGGTTTGCTGGTTGGGGCTTGGAGCTGAAGATTGCCGATTCTGCGCGGAAACCGACCAATGTCATTTGCCAGAGCAGCGCTAATAGCAGGGCGACATCCAGAGGCAGGGCAATGATTGCCAGCGGCATAAAGAAGCCGGCAGTCAGCAGCCCGCACAGCAGCCCCAACCAGGGATACCAAACGAGATCGGCGGGTAGCGGCCAGTTCTCCTGAGATGCGGCCGCACCAGTCGTTCCCAAACCGGTGTTGCGCTTAAAAAAATCTTGCCAGCTAGCCATGTTGCACGCTTGGTTGCTGCGCCACTAGACCGGCATAAGTCACGCCGCTAGGACTTGTCTTTGGCGGCCGCCTTTTTAGCAGCAGCTTTTTTAGCAGTCGATTTTTTAGCAGTCTTTTTTGCAGCGGCCTTTTTAGTGGCAGCTTTTTTCGTAGCAGCCTTTTTCGCTGGAGCCGTTGTGGTCGTATCCTCTGTTACAGTGGCGCTGCCGGTTGTGGACTCACTAGTTGATTTAGCCGGAGCTTTTTTAGTAGCAGCTTTTGGTAGTGCGGCCTCGCGTGATAATTGTTCGCGCTCCCTCATTTTCTTTCGCATGAGGTATCTTTTTCTACGTACTCGTTTTTCGACTTTGTTATGCTGCTTGCCCATAGATTCGCGTTTCTAAATTTGATTAAGCGGGAGATCCTAGTGGCATCTTGTCCTTTCGTCAATCCTATGCCGTCAGCAATTTTTTATTTCCTTGGGCAACCCCAACTGGCAGGCAGTCGTGACAGTAATCGGCGCAGGCAGGTTTCGCTGGCCCAGGCGATTGTGACCATCAGCGGCAGCAGTATCAGGCATGCCAAGGCAAATTGCCACCATGGCTGGCCGCGTAATGCCAGACCGGCCTCAATCGTCCACGGCTGGTGGAGCAGGAAGGTGCTCAGTGAAACGCTGCCTGCAAAAGCGAGTGAAATATGTACCAGCGGCAGCTTGACCAGTTGCTTTGCCAAGGGTGCCATTATCAGAAAGAGCCCGGCAGCACACAGCATATCGACCAACAGGTAACTTTCCAGCGAGGCGTAGCACAGAACTCCCAACGGGTAGATCAACACGCCGGCCAGCAGTGATTTCCAATTCGTCATCCTTGCGGTGAAGCGATCGGGTGCCCGGTACCACAGGTCGGCCAAAGCCATACCGAGGACAAACTCGGCGAGGCGAGTGGCAAAAAATCCACCGATGATCATGCCGCGCCAGTCCTGCCATTCAAACAGGACGAGGTAACGCGCATAGATGGATAGCATAATCGTGAGCGCCAAAAATAATGGCAGACGTAGCTTGCGGTACAAGTAGAACAGCAGCGGAAATACCAGGTATAATTGCAAGATCAGCCAGAAAAACCACCATGCAGGGTTGGCATAAAAAAGCATCAACTCCATCGGGTAGGCACGCACCCCGGTCAGGCTAACCAGAAAACGCCAGTCGATGGGTTCCGGCTGCCAAATAAACGGTGCTAACAAAAAAACCAGATGGGCCAACCACAGAAACGGGTACAGCCGCCAAAATCGAGAGAGCAGCCACCGGCGCCAGTCCACGCTCTCCAACTTGCCTGCACGCAGCAGCGAACGGGTAATCCCAAAGCCGCTCATCACAATGAAGATGCCTACGGCGTGCAGGCTCATCATGGCAAAGGTGTCGTGAACTACTCCCGCCCCTACCTCGAAATCCGAGATCCCCATGGCAATGTAACGACTCACCAGGTTACTGAAAAAAGCGTTGTTGGTTGCGGGCAGCGATTCCACATAGGAAGAGTAGGTATGAAAATACACAATCCACAGGCTGCATATCCCACGCAGCACGCTCAGCCAGTCAAGACGTGCACTCAGGCCGCTCTGTAATAACGGTGAGTTAACTGATTGTTCGCTTGCCGGATTTTCGCCCACCTGCCGAATTTAGACACTCAATGCAGGCAAGACCAAGCAATTTGCTCTAGTATTGGCCCCATTGGGATGGCCGTACTGGGTCGCGTCCAAAAATTATATGATTGAAGTTGCTCATAAACTTGCTAACGTATAGCTATTGAAAGTACCCAGGCATATAGTGGAGAAGCGGCGCCGGCAACTGGCGGAGTTGCTGCGCGAGCAGTCGTATCTACCGGTGCAGGGGATTTGTGAGCGGCTGAATGTCTCTGAGGCGACGGCGCGCCGTGATTTGGCGGCGCTGGAGCGTGAGCAGTTGGTGGTGCGCACATACGGTGGTGCGTTATCTGAGTTCAACAGTCAGTTTTCCTCATTTACTGAGCGCCGTGGGCAGGCGGTCGAGGGCAAGCGTTGGATCGGGCAAGTGGCAGCCGGCATGGTAGCTGATGGGATGACGGTATTTATGGACAGTGGCACGACGGTGCATGCGATTGCGCTGGAACTGGCGCGTGGGCGTGGCAGTCGGCAGTTGATGGTGGTGACCAACAATCTGCCGGTAGCGGAGAGGATGTCTGCGGCGAAGCATTGTGAAGTGCATTTACTGGGTGGGCAATTTTTAGCGCGGCAGTCGGTATTATTGGGGTCGCGGGCGTTGCACGCAGTGGCGGATTGGAGTTTTGACCTGCTATTTTTAGGCACCGAGGGGATTGATGCCGTCGGGGCCTGGAACAGCACGACAGAAATTGTGACCTTCCAGCAACGGGCAATAAAGTGTGCCCGGCGGGTGATATTATGTGTTGACCGCAGTAAATTCGGGCATCGGGCGCCGGCAAAACTGCTGTCATGGGATGAGATGCCGGAATTGATAACCGATGCCTGTGAACAGGATTTCAGCGCAATAGGTATCGATCCGGCGGGGTATCAAGTGACGGCCCCGGGCGAACTGCAAGTATTAGCCGGGGAGGCACGCAAGCCGTGAGTAAATTTTTTTTTAGCAAACTATTCAAAGAACTATGAAAGTTACGTTATTTATTCCCTGTTTTATTGACCAGTGCTACCCAGACGTCGGCATTGCGATGGTGGAAATCCTGGAGCGGCTGGGGCACGAAGTTGATTTCAAGGAAAAGATTGCATGTTGTGGGCAGCCGGCATTCAACAGTGGCTACTGGGATGAGGCCCGCAAGGTAGCTGCGCCGGTAGTGACTGAGCTGGCTGATGCGGAGGTCGTGGTAGTTGCTTCCGGTTCATGCGGTGCGATGCTCAAAGTTTTCTACCGCGAGCTCTTTGCCGGCAGCCGGATGGAATCGGCAGTCGATGAATTGGCGCCCAGAGTGTACGAGTTTTCACAATTCCTGGTCGATAAACTTGGGGTAACGGACCTGGGGGCAAAGTTTCAAGCCAAAGTCACCATGCATGATGGATGTCATGGCTTGCGTGAGATGGGGGTGCGCGAGCAACCGCGCAAGCTACTGGCAGCCGTTGAAGGTATCGAGTTGATCGAAATGGATAAATCTGAGGAATGCTGTGGTTTCGGCGGCACCTTTGCGGCAAAATTCCCGATGATTTCGACAGCGATGGGAGAAGTGAAGTGCGACTCGGCGGCCGACACCGGAGCAGAGTATATCGTTTCCAATGATTCCAGTTGCCTGATGCATGTGCAAGGTTTGCTAGATCGTAACCAAAAGAAGATGAAAACAATTCACCTGGCCAAAATCTTAAACAGCAAAGGATGAACAGATGATCAAAGAAGCCAAGAAATTCAAGCAGCAATCGCGACAGCTAAGCAAGGATTTGCGCCATCGCGGGTTAATCCAGAAAGCACTGGGTGGCTATTATGTGAAGCGCGATAGCAACAAGGATAAGTTTCGCGATTGGCAGCAGGCGCGCCAGGCTGCGGCAGAGGTCAAATACGAAGCCGTCAATAACCTCGACCAGCACCTGGAACAGCTAACTACTGCGCTGGAAGCACGTGGCACCAAAGTCCATTGGGCGAGTACCGCCAAGCAGGCACGCGATTACATTATGGATGTGTGCCGCCAGCGCGGGGCGAAGTCGATCGTCAAGTCGAAGGCAATGACTGCCGAAGAGATCCATCTAAATGAAGCGCTAGAAGAAGATGGTTACGAAGTGGTTGAGTCAGATTTGGGCGAGTTTATTGTCCAGCTGCGCAAGGAGGCCCCTTACCATATTGTTTTTCCGGCGATGCATCTGACACGCGATGAAATCAGTGATCTTTTCCATCGGGAACTGGGCAGTGCGGAGACCAGGGATCCTGAAGAGTTGACCATGATAGCGCGGCGGGCGCTGCGCAAAAAATACTGTGAAGCGGACGTTGGAATCAGCGGGGCAAATTTCGCAGTCGCCGAAACCGGAATGATCTCGATTACAGAGAATGAAGGCAATGCGCGCCTCACCTGTGCCTTGCCCAAAGTCCATATTGCCCTGATGGGGATCGAAAAAATTGTACCAAGACTCTCCGACCTAGCCTTGTTTCTGCCGATGCTGGCTACCGCTGGTGCCGGCCAGGCGCTGACCGGATACAACTCGATGTATGGTGGACCAAGGCAACCGGGCGAAGCGGACGGCCCCGAGGAATTTCATGTGGTCTTATTGGACAACGGGCGTACCCAGTTGCTGGCCGACCCCGAGCAGCGTGACGCCCTCCATTGTATCCGCTGTGGAGCGTGCCTGAATGTTTGCCCGATTTTCAAAAATATAGGTGGCCACAGCTACGGCACTACTTACTCAGGACCGATCGGTTCGGTGATTACGCCACACCTGCGCGGACTGCAAAGCTGGAAGCATCTCTCATCGGCCAGTTCACTGTGCGGGGCCTGCACCGAGACTTGTCCGGTTAAAATTGATTTGCACCATCACCTGCTGCAAAACCGGCGCAATGCCATCGAAGGTAAACCGGTCTGGTGGGAGCGGCTCGCATTTAACGGCTTTGCCGTATTGGCAAACTCACCACTGCTGTGGAAATTGAGCCATCGCCTCGGAGCAACCTTTCAGGGTCTGCATAAATTGGTGAACTCCGGTCCACTGGATCCGGCGCGTGCCTGGACTGAATCGCGCGAGCTGCCAGAGATCGCTAAGCAGAGCTTCCATGACTACTGGCGCAACCGCAAGAACAATTAGCCGACCCTACCATGAGCGAAAAAGATAAAATACTTGGCAGAATCCGTGAGGCGCTGACGCTGACTGCGCCGGTTCCGGGGGCGCATGAACCGCTGCCGGATAAAGCGGGCGACCGGACTCAACACGACGATGACTTCCGGGCTTGGTTGCCCGAAGTGCCGGAATCCAGGGATGGGCAAATCAGCTTGTTTGCAGAGAACTCCGCAGCTTTGAAGACGGAGTTTATTACAGTGTCCAATGCAGCCGATGCCCACCACGCATTGCAGCAGATTAGCAAGCGTGAAGGTTGGAACAAACTTGCCGCCCACCACAGCGAAGCAGTGGATCCGGCGATTGCTAAATTGGATTTGCCTACGGAGTGGGTCGATGACGATCCGCAGGTTGACGACCTGGAAGCAGCGGATGCCGGTATCTCTGCCTGCGATATGCTGGTAGCTCAAACCGGCAGTGTGGTAGTCAGTAGCATCAGTGCCGGCGGCAGAGCCCTCTCGGTGTTGCCGCCGCATCACGTGGTGCTGGCCCACAGCTCGCAACTGGTAGCAGATATGCCGAAAGCCTTCGAGCGCCTGGCGGAACTTTACCCCGATGGCTACCCCAGCTTTCTTTCATTCATCACCGGACCCAGCAGAACTGGCGACATCGAACGCATTCTGGTGCTTGGTGCCCATGGCCCGAAGCAGCTGACTGTTATCCTGGTCGGTAACTGAATCTCGGGCCGTGGACCGAACTCAGTTTTCAGAAAGCTATGAACTTAGCTGCTGCTCGCACGACCAGTTGTAGTTCTTGATAGATGTAGGCATTACAGTAATGGAGTTGCAGGCGACTGGTAGCGCATGAGCCGCATACTTCTATCGGCTTGGTAAGCAGGACCGGATGCAAATACTTAATTTGTATTTCTGCGGTAACACCCCTGATACCAGACGGTCACAATTGCCAGCAGATTACCAAAGCATGAATCTATCGAGATGACTTCGACTTCCGGGTGCTGGTTGATCCACTCGATAGCCTGGCGGCGGGCTTCTTCCATGCGCTCGCGATCAAAGCTGGCCGTGTGCAGGCCGACTTTACTAGCCTCAAAGTGAGCATATTGAATTCCTGAACGCTGCGGTAGTGGCGGTGGTGTTGGCATATCGTAGCGAGCAATGTTGCCTTGTAAGGCGGACTGTTTTCAAGTTCCAACTGAAGGATACAGTTCCGCAGCTGGTGTTCGGGGTGTAGGTTGTCACCAGCATTGCGTTTGGACGGGATATATTGTAGGTTGTCGCCATGAGTGATAGCACAAGCGAGCAATATGCCCACCCGGAGGTACTGGTTACGACCGACTGGCTGGCAGAACATTTGAACGATGACAATCTGCGGATTGTTGAAAGCAACGAGGATATCCTCTTGTACGACACTGGCCACATACCGGGCGCGGTACACGTTGATTGGCGTGAAGATTTGCAGGACCAGACCGAACGTGACTATATCGACCCGGCAAGATTTGCTGGGGTATGCATGCGCAATGGGATCGGTCCGGACACGACAGTCATCTTTTACGGTGACAAATCTAACTGGTGGGCATGCTATGCGCTGTGGACGTTTCGCCTGTTTGGGCATGAAAACGTCAAAATCCTTAATGGTGGCCGTGATAAGTGGATCGCCGAAGGCCGTGAGCTGACTAAGGATAAGCCCGCAGTGGAGCCGGTTGAGTATCCGGTGCCACATCGCCGACGTGATGATGAAATCCGTGCATTCTATGAGGATGCGTTAAAGGCGAGTGAATCCGGTACACCGTTAATCGATGTACGCTCGCCCGGCGAGTACCGTGGTGAGATCACGCACATGCCGGAGTACCCGCAGGAAGGTGTGCTGCGTGGTGGGCATATCCCAGGGGCCAGCAGTGTACCTTGGAAATCAGCAGTCAATGAAGACTCGACGTTTAAGTCTTCGGAAGAACTGAAGAAAATTTATACCGATGGCTGCAAATTGCATCCTGGCGAACCGATTATCGCCTACTGCCGGATCGGCGAACGCTCGAGCCATACCTGGTTTGTACTCACCTACCTGTTGGGGTACGAGGAAGTTCGTAACTACGATGGCTCATGGACGGAGTGGGGGAACCGTGTCCGCGCGCCAATTGCTGTCGGGGACAAATAATTCCGCCTGGCGGAACGAGCGTAGTGGTCGGCAGTCTTCATTAAGTAAAGCCAACAGCTGTGCGCGTTTTTCCGGTTGTTCAAAACGGAATCCCAGCAATGCGCGCCCGACCCGCTCACCGGTAAAAGTGTAGGTGAAATAGCAAATTGATGCGAGGTCACCGGCGCGTCCGAGGAAATCAGACAGCGCGCCGGCGCGTTCTGGAAATTCGACTTCAAGGAAAAGGGCATCACGCATCATTTGCGGGTCACAGGGAATAAAGCGCGAGACCACTTCAGGCTTGCCGGTCACATCCTCAAAGCGCTGATTGGAACGTAGCCAGCCAGTCTTCAGCTGTTCCCAGGAAATGATGTCGGTATCAAAGCCAATCACCGGATAGGCATAATCGTCGGCGACCTGGCCGTATTGGAACTCAATTATGTTTACCGAGCGGCGCAGGGCACGAACTAACTCGTGCAGCGCACCGGGAGTTTCCTTGATCCGAAACCTGACATAGCGCCGGGTTCTGCTGCCAATCGCAGCCTTACGGACGACTTGCGACAATTGGGCAAAGTCCATATTGGCCCCACAGATGATGGCCAGAGATGAGTCCAGGCGACGTTCACCGCCGGCAGCCAGCCATGCTGCCACCCCCATGGCCCCTGATGGTTCCGGGATGATGCGATTTTGCTCCCATAGGAATTGCATTGCCGCGCAAACCTCGGAGTTAGTGACTGTCACAAAGTCGTCGATCAAGTCACGGCAAAGCTGCCAGGTCAGGTCGCCGACGCAACGCACTGCAGTACCATCGCAGAAGACATCGATATCATCGAGTCGTACCGGGTGTCCTTGCTGGACTGCGGTGCGCATGCTGTCCTGGTCCTGCCCCTCGACGCCAACGATACGCAGGCCGGGGAAAAAGCGCCGCAGCCAATTGGCTACCCCGGCTGCCATGCCGCCACCACCGATCTGCAGGAATACCGTGTCGATATCACCTGCTCCTGACATGATAATTTCATCGGCGATAGTTGCCTGGCCCGCCATCACATCAAGGTCGTCAAAGGGGTGGATAAAATGGCCATCGGCTGCTTCGACATAGCGTTTAGCCTCTTCCAGGGCATCATCGAAGGTATCGCCAACGAGGCGGGTTTCAACAAATGTACCGCCGAGTTTGCGCACCGCATCGACTTTCATCTTTGGTGTTGGCCGCGGCATGAAGACGGTTGCATGCAGGCTGAAGCGTGAGGCACCCAGCGCAATCCCCTGGGCGTGGTTGCCGGCAGATGCGGCGACTAGTTCATTGACGGTTGTGGTGTCAATCAGTTTGGCAATCTTGTTGAAAGCGCCACGCCATTTGTAGGCATGCATCGGCGAAATATCTTCGCGTTTAAGCAGCAGCCTGGCCCCTGACGGAAATGGCAGGACATCCAGTGGGGTGTGGCTGCCGTGGTCATAGACGCGTCGGCGGGCGAGTACCGACTCCTCGAGCAGCCTGCCCGATAGTGTCCAGTTAGAGTTGTTTTCGGAAGTATTCATGGGCTAGTGGTTGCACCGAGCCGCGATTGGAATTTATAGCCGAACTCGCGAACTGTTTGGATATATTGTGGTGATTTGGGATTTTCTTCAATCTTTGATCGCAGGGAATTAACGAAGCGGTCGATACTACGTGGGGTGACAGCGCTATCATACCCCCATACTGCATTCATAATGGAGTCGCGGCTGAGAGCACGACCGTCATTTTCCAGAAAGTAGTTGAGCAGCGCAAACTCGCGCGGGCTGAGATCAACCTGTTGACCATCGCAACTCAAGACCCGGGCATCGATGTCGAGCTCGTACTGGCCAAACTGGTAGTTGGTTTGCTGTGCTGATGATTGGCGGCGCAGCATCGCCTCGCAGCGGGCGAGCAGTTCACGCACACTGAAAGGTTTGGTAACGTAGTCGTCGGCACCCAGTTTTAACCCCAGTATGACGTCGGACTCTTCATCCTTGGCGGTGAGCATGATGATCGGCATGGTGCAATTTTCCTTGCGCAAAAATTGGCAGAGTTCGTAGCCGTTGATTTTCGGTAC
Organism: uncultured Chthoniobacteraceae bacterium; assembly: GCA_964443575.1. GTDB lineage: Bacteria > Verrucomicrobiota > Verrucomicrobiia > Chthoniobacterales > CAKUMP01 > CAYUDZ01. The sequence continues at coordinate 10,174 of CAYUDZ010000092.1, forward strand.
CATCACATCGAGAATGATGAGGTCGGCATTTGCTTCGAGCGCCAACTCCAGGCCCAGCTCGCCGTCAGTTGCAGTAAGCACTTTATAACCGGCATTGGTGAAGCTGTCCTTGAGGCCGCGCAGCATGCTGGCATTATCTTCCACGATTAGTACGGTATTCATCGGCAGGTGCTTACGGTTGGGTTGATTACGGGAGGTGCTGACAATATAATAATTAGATCAGGAATCAGTGACGGGCAACTGTTGCGCCCGGATTATATTTTACACGAACCAGGAACAGGCCATCTGGCGGCGCGGTGTAAGTCGCGCGACGACCCGTTGGGTTGCTGAGCAACTCTTTATAATCATCGAGGGCTAGCTGTTGACTGCCGACTCTGACAATCAGGGCGGTGATAATACGAACCATTTTATAGAGAAACCCGTCACCTTCGATATCGAGGGTCACCTTGCTGCCTTGCTGTTTGATAATGCACCTGGTGATGGTGCGTACGGAGTCTTCACGGTCGGACTTGCGGATCGCGGAGAACCGGCGAAAATCGTAGCGCCCGCATATATTCGATATCAAGTCGCCTGGGTACCAGCCATGCCCGGGCCGCCTCATGGGGTGGTAGAATTTCAGCTTGGCGGATGAGGTAGCGATAATGTTTGCCGGTTGCGGAGTAACGTGCGTGGAAGTCTGATCGGCAACGGCTGACTGAGAGGATGCGTATGCTGGGAGGCAAGCTGCTATTAAGAGCGAGGCACCAGCGGCGGCTATCCATTGGCAGGCGAGGCAGGTCGGCATGGGCGACCTGGCGGTAGGCATGCACTCCGGCATCGGTTCGGC
>CAYUDZ010000093.1:0-5843 GCA_964443575.1 uncultured Chthoniobacteraceae bacterium
CAACCTGCAGCTCAACCTGCCACCCCTAAAAACCCACTCGTTTTAGCGAAGAACCGATTAATGTAATCCCATTTAATCTTATCTGATAATAATTCTATAGTACGAGCTTGAGCGTCTGATGTTGCTTTGTTTTGGCTAACATCATCGTAATCTTCCATAATCATACTAATTGTATGTAGATTGAATAGTTTGGTTTCCAGTCTGCCATTTAGATGTCCTATATAATAGCAAATTAATGGAAGTGTTATTAAAACAAATATTTTAACTATTTTCATTATATTGATCACAAGGGGAGGTATTCAGTTTCCATCTTTCTCCGATATCACTTTTATTTGGTTTGACTTGTCTTATAGCATCTTCAATACGTTTCCCCAGAGTATTAGAATTATCCTCGCCTAGCTCATCAGCCAGTTCACTAATTAGTTCTCTTGCAGCACCAAAAGCACTGCCAATCCTTGTTACATTTGTGCCAAAAAATCTGTCCATACCCACAACAGAAGCATTAACATCCTTATAGCGTGTCCCTACGGCAGCAGCTTTTTGATCAGTAGTTTCACATATGCATATTACAGTTGCTACTGCCTCGAATCTAGCTTTGATTTGTTGCTCTTCAAGAACAGCTGCGTAGCCTCCAGTGCCAAAGGCTTGATCTTTTATATTCAGCATAATTTCAGTATTCTCCCAGTTCTTCCGCAACTTAATTGTAGTATCATCTTCAATCCACTTTAGGCCTATTAAGTCGTAATAATCTGAAGGAGAGTTCTTCACAAACCCATACAGATTCAGCCCACCATCTTCCCCTATCGGATCCCTGTTCAACCACCTCCCTGTTATGGGATCATATCGAGGTAGGAACTCCCGGTTGCCCGGGAGCCCCCTCACAGATCCCGGCGTGCAGTTTTCCTGCACCGGGCTCCTCGGAGAAGCTCGCTTTGCACCAGAGCATTTAGCATCTACATTGAAGGCAACCATAGCTGTTGTTGATTGGGGCGAAGTTGCGGCCCATCGAGGCCATGCCGTTTGAGAAGAGACAACAGTTGATCCCACCGGTAGCTGCGGCGTTGACTGCGGCGGTTGAGCCATTGATAGAGGCTGCGCTGAACCTCTCGCCAGAACTTGTTCAGGGATTTCATGTTTCCACTAATTCCATAGTAGTTCCAGTACCCGGTCAACTTCCATTTGAGTCTGCCCAGCAGCCGGGGTAGTTTCTCATGTCGGTTTGCCTTGATCCAGTCGCGCATGGCGGCCTCGGATCGTTGGCGTCTTTTCGGCGAGGTCATCCGTTGCACTTTGCGATTTCCTTTGCGTGTCGTTTCCCAATGGTAGCGAAAGCTCAGGAACTCAAAGCCGCCGTTGAGACCATCCGGGTCGTTGCGACTGAAGCGGATCAGGTGCGTCTTCTCTTGGGAGAGTGTCAGCCCGAACTTTTTCATTCGCGTTTCCAATTCCCTGCGGAACTGCCGGGCTTCGTCTTCGTGCTCGAAGGCACAGACAAAGTCATCGGCATAGCGCAGGAGCATGGCTTGTCCCTTGGTTCTGCGGCGCACCCGCTTCTCGAACCACAGGTCGAGCGCGTGGTGCAGGTAGACATTGGCGAGCAAGGGCGAGAGTATCCCGCCCTGCGGGGTGCCTGTCTGCGGATCAATGACCGTGCCGTCTTCCTCCAGTATGCCGGCTTTGAGCCACCTGCGGATCAACTGTATCAGTGCCCGGTCGGCGATTCTTAGTTCCAGCATCCGGATCAACCAGTCGTGGTCGATGGTGTCGAAGTAGGACTTCAAGTCCGCATCGAGCACCCAGTGATACCGTCCGCTCGCGAGGCGACCGGCCAGTATCCCACTGGCTTGTTGCGCTCCCCGCCCCGGCCGGTATCCCCAGCTCAGGTCGAGAAACTCCGTTTCGTAGATTGCGGTGAGAATCTTCGTTACGCACAGTTGCAGTAACTTGTCTTCCACCGCCGGTATCCCCAGGGGTCGGGTCTTGCCGTCCCCTTTCGGGATGTGTTTGCGTCGCACCAGCTTGGCTCGGTAGCTCTTGCTCTTGAGTCGTTCGACAAGGTTACTGAGGTTTTCATCGAGATTTTCCCGGTAGCTTCCCACCGTCACTCGATCCACTCCGGGGGCTGCGCTTTTGCGCAACTCCTCAAAGCAGAGCCTGAGGTTTCCTTCATCGAGCAACCCGTAGAGGTTGCGCATCCGTGCTTTCGGCTCGCGCCGCGCTCTGTTCGCTATTCCCCGCAGTGAGGTTGGCAGGTATTTGTTGAGCTTTCCTTTCATTACCATGTTTCCTTTGCGGGCTTCGTTTCTCCGCCGCCGCCTTCCCCCTGTGACCGGCTCTCCCGTCTCTGAGTACTATGCAGCGGTCTGACTCCCGAGGATACTTCAGGGGGCCTCGCTTTTGCTTGGCCGTCCTTACCTCCCGTGCGTTCCCGCACCGAGGATACCTCCGGGTCTCCCAAGTTCCCGTGCGCTTCTCTTCACACATGCCACGTGCTTGAGACCCCGATGAGTTCTCCAGATGCTCGCCTTATCTTACGCATCCTTCTTTTCGGCTTCCGCAGTTACTACTGCGTCGCCACTCACTTGTCCTTGTCACGAGGCTGATTCACTTCGGGAGGGTGCTTCCCCCCTGCGGCCTGTGTGATTCCCTGTGTACGCTTACGTTATGTCGTTCAGTCTCCTTCCTTCATAACGCCAACACTCGGTACGAGTGGATGGCTAATCCTTGCTCGTCAGGAACTTTCATCCTGAAAGAAGCGCCGAGCTTCGCTTGGCGCACAATAGCGGAAGCCGTAGTAATGCATGTCGGTCTCGGTATCTAGGAATTTTGTGCTGAAGCGGAATGGGTTGGCATCTTTATAGGAGCCAGTGGAGGCTACCGTTTTGCCGAAGGCGTCATACTCATAATGGGCGACGTCTGTGCCGGAATACCTCTCCAGTTCACATTTTGCATCCACTTCACTCAATATCCGTATAACCTGCTCTCGTACAGCAGCAAATTTCGGGGGAGTAGCTCCTCCATTCGCCAGAAAATTACCGGAAATTGAAGGTGAAAAAGTTTGCCTGAAATCCCGCCTTCAAACTTTTTTTTGCTCCAATAGAGATAAATGACAGTGAAATAGACTCAAACAACATGAAGCTTTGCTCTGAAAAAGTGTCAAAAAAGTGTCCAAGGTCATCGATTCTTACTCGATATACTGTTAAACTAAGTAACCGTAAGTTATTGGTAATAAGATATTAAAAGTGAGCCAACAGTCGGACTCGAACCGACGACCGGCTGATTACAAATCAGCTGCTCTACCAACTGAGCTATGTTGGCGAAATTTAAAGTGAACTTATCGTTGCTCAGGACAGATTCGTCAAGCGTTATTCGATGAGTTTTTCGAGCAGGCGCTCGATGTCGACATGTTGTTCGATCATTGCCTGGATCTTGGAAATTTTTTCTGCGTCACCCGGCAACGTCTTGATGGTCATCGAGTGAACTTTACTGGCTACCGAGTAGCTATCCAGCGGCGACGCGATGACTGGCAGTTCGGAGGCATGGATCAGCTCCATGATCGAGGCGTGCGGGCGCAGATCGCCGGAGAGCACCAGTCCGGCCAGGTCATGGCCATGGGCATTTTGCAGCGAGGTCGTCGAGATGGCAGCCAGAATGACATCTTCACGGTCGCCCGGGGTGATAATGAGTGTACCACGCTGGAAGTGGTCGATGACATTGGGCGAGCTCATGGCACCAATGATGATGCGCTCGACACGCCGCCGCATTTTTGATTTTGCATTGATAACCTCGCCCTTAACTTCCTTGCCAATCTGGGAAAGCGTTGGTTTGGCCAGCATCGGTTCGACAGGGATAACACCGAGCAACTCGATACCAAAGCGGGCAAAGCCGCGGCGGGCAAAGTCCTCGATGTAGTCCATTTTTTTTCGCATCACTTTATTGAGAATGACACCAACTACCTCCACCCCCTCTTTATCGAAGAGTGCCTTATTCAAGACAATTTCATCAATCGGACGCCCGATCCCTCCCTCGGTCACCAGCAGTACTTTGCTATCGAGGATTTTAGCCACGGTTGCATTGGATAAATCAAAGACCGAGCCAACACCGGCATGGCCGGTACCCTCGATGATCGCAAAATCCTTTTCCCAACACGCACGATCAAACGAATTTTGGATCCGTCGAATCAGGAACTCGCTGTTGGCATTTTCGATGTAGCGCCGGGTAAAATCAGGCTCAACCGCAATCGGGCTCATATCTTCGATTGGAGTTTCGACGCGGTATGTTTCCTCGATCAGGAAGGTATCTTCATCGATTTTTTTCCCCTCGACCTCGACGAACCGCTGCCCGACCGGTTTGATAAAACCGATTCGCCCAAGTCGTGGCTTAAGGGCATTGAACAGGCCCAGCGATGTGGTCGTTTTACCATCGTTCTGCTGGGTAGCAGCAACAAACAATCTGGGGGTGGTATCGTTCATTACAGCGCATTACCAGCCAGTCCGGACTCTTCCGGATAGAGCTTGCGGTATTCGATAGCCTGTAAGCCGGCAATCGCTGCCAAAGCAACAATTTCATCCACCGTAGAAGCTCGCGACAGGTCAACCGCCGGCCGTGACAAGCCGAGCAATACCTGACCAAATGCCCTGGCACCAGCGAGATGTATGACCAGCTTGCTGGCAATATTGCCGCTATTGAGATCCGGAAAAATCAGCACGTTGGCCTTACCGGCAACCCGGCTGTCCGGGATCTTAACCTTTGCCAGCTCCGGCACGATGGCGGCATCGGCTTGCAACTCACCGTCAATGTCCATTATAATGCCATTTTCCCGGGCGAGTTCGCGTGCAATTTCGGTAGCAGTTGCCACTTTTTCAGCATCAGTTGTTTTGGAACTGCCCTTGGTCGAATAACTGAGCAGCGCCACTCGTGGCACCAGCCCCAGCACCTGCCGCGCGAACAGTCCGGTCCGATAGGCAATACTGCCCAACTGTTCAACATTCGGGTTTGGCACCACCCCGCAGTCAGCCATAAACAACACACCATCCTCACCAAAATTCCTCGCATCCTCAAGCACCAGAATCTGGCAACTGGTAATCGTCTTAATTCCAGGCATCGGCTTGATCAGCTGGATCAGCGGTCGCAGCAGAGTACCGGCAAAGCCACTGGCACCACCGACCAGCGCATCCGCGTGGCCATACTGCAGCATCATGGCGGCAAAGTAATTCGGCTTGAGCAGGAAGTCCCGCGCATCCTGCATGCCAAGTTTGCGGTAACGGTCGAGTTTTTCCAGGTAGCCACAGAACAGCGGCAAATCAGACGCTGTTTCCGGATTAATGATCATGATGAACTCGAGGCTGATCCCGAGTTCTTTAGCTTTAGCCTGGATCTCTGATTTGTTGCCAAGCAGTATCGGAGTACCCAGCTCCTGCTTAACAAATGCGGCGGTAGCCTGCAGGACACGCGGCTCATTTCCTTCTGGAAAAACAATCCGTTTAGGATGCCTCCGTAGCTTTTCGAAAACAGTCTCGATGAATTCCATTATAAAATATTGGCAATACTAGTTGTAGCCAACAGCGAATCTCCTAGATTGTCCAGTACACACAAAATAATAAATCGGCAGACTCGCCAGATAATATAAGTTGATAGCATGCAGCTGGCATTACGCGAACTAAAAATCAGTTTCCCCCGTCGCCCATTACTGATGGGGATTGTCAATATCAACGACGACTCATTCAGTGGCGACGGGACCCTGGCGCTCGATCAGGCACTGGAAATTGCAGTCCGCCAGGTAGCAGCCGGCGCCGATATCATTGATGTCGGCGGTGAAAGTGCTCGGACCAACCGTGAGCCTA
>CAYUDZ010000093.1:5853-10973 GCA_964443575.1 uncultured Chthoniobacteraceae bacterium
CTATCAGTGCCGAGGAGGAAGTTGCCAGGGTTACTCCATTCATTGAGCATCTGCCAGCCCACCTCGCAGCTTGCGGCTGCCAAGCCAGAGATACTACGCAAATCTTTCCACCATTAGTTTCGCTCAATTCCTGGCGAACCGAGGTAATCAGGCAATTGCTGCCATTGCCGGTAGATATACTGAATGATATGAGTGCGCTGCCGGTGGCCGACAATGCTGAGCTGGCTGCCAAGTATCGAGCCGCGCTGCTGATTATGCATAGCGTTGGCTCGCCTAAGGTCGACCACAGCACGACCAGCTATGTAAATATCATGCGGACATTGGAGGAATTTTTTGCCAACCGTCTGGCCCTTTGTAAATCCGCAGGCTTACCGGAGACTGCTACAATATTGGATCCTGGACTTGATTTTGCCAAACAACGCAGTGACAACCTGCAATTGCTGCGCCAGCTCGATACGCTGCACCAGTTTCATCGGCCGATCCTGCTGCCGGTTTCACGCAAAGGGTTTATCGGTGATGTCCTGGGACTGGCAGTACCTGCTGCCAGAGATGCCGGCACCCAGGCATTGGTCGAGCATGGGATGGCTCTCGGCGCTTCGATCTTTCGGGTGCACAATGTTGCTGCCGCTTACCAGACGGTCAAGGTACTGACCGCTTTACAACAAGCGACCTGAGGCACCGGCTCAGCTGTAGAGCTTGGAATTCTCCTGCAGATCCTTCAGGATGGTCGTCAGAAATACCGGTGCCTGGCAGACCTTGCGGTACTTGGTAATTTCCGACTTATTTAGGATCTTAAAGCCGTAACGCTCAAATGTGCGCCCGGCACGGCGGTTACCAACTGAAACCACTTGGCCGTAGACCTGCTGTTCTCCGCACTCATGCAAGTAAGCCAGAAAGGCATCCACCAGCAATCTTGTCGAAGCGACACTGCGTGCCTCCGCCAGCAGGTTAATGTGAAAATGAGGGTAATCTCCTGGCGCTTCCGGTACTTCGCGCCAACTGTTGAACAGAACCCACAGCAAATAGCGACGGCTGGCGGGTGAATATCCTCCGAGACGCCTGAGGACCCGCCACAGCAAACCGGGCACCAACTGTCTTTCGTACTTTCGCTGTTGGCGGGTGTACCGTGTACCCAGAAGATAGCCCGCAATCATACCATCCTGTTCGAGCACGAATGATGACTGCGGCTCACAGTCCGTAAAATAACTGGTCAGGACATCGGCAAAAATTTCACGATCCTCGAAGACCTGATCGATCGGCGTGCCAAGCAGGCCGGTATCGCAGCATATCCGCCGGATATCTGCACGATCATCGGTGGCGTATTTGCGGATCAGCCGCTGCTTGTCGGCGGTGCCTGCTGGACTGGTCCTGGACTCTTGCACTGGCTTAGAATTCTATTCGAATCTCTGCGGCAAATACGATCCATCATTCGGCCAATGCACCGGCTGCATTAGCAAGGGCTGCCTCATCCGCTGGCAGATATGGCTTAAAGCGGTTTTTATCGATCGCTTTCATATATGCTTCGTGGGGCGAAACCTTGCCATTCTTCAACTCCTCCCAGATAGCATCATCCATAAATTGCATACCCTCGCCCTTGCCACCAACAATCACGTCCTGCAATTTCTGCGTGGCGCCCTCACGGATGATTGCACCAACCGCACTGTTGGCTACCAGAATCTCATTGACTGCCAGGCGACCACCACCTGCCTCTTTGGTTTTTTTCAGTAGTAACTGAGCGACCACACCACGCAAAGATGCCGCCAGCATGGTGCGCACCTGGGCTTGCTGGTCGGCGGGAAAAGCGTCGATCATTCGGTCAACCGTCTTGCGCGCATTGTTGGTATGCAGGGTACCAAAAACCAGCAAGCCGGTTTCCGCGGCAGTCAATGCTAATGATATCGTCTCCAGGTCGCGCATCTCACCGACCAGCACAATATCAGCATCTTCACGCAGCGCAGCCTTTAAGCCGACGGGAAAGGATGGTGTGTTATCAGGTACTTCCCGCTGGGTAATGACGCTCTTCTTGTTTTGGTGCACAAACTCGATCGGCTCTTCGACTGTAATGACATGGCGGGCTTGATTGGTATTAATGTAATCGATTAACGCAGCCAGGGTAGTTGACTTACCGGAGCCGGTCGGCCCGGTCACCAGCACCAAACCCGAACGCATTTCGCCGAATTCTTTGACCACGGTAGGTATGCCAAGTTCCTCGAGGGTCGCTATTCTGGTCGGGATGAGCCGGAACACGGCCCCATAACCATTCGTTTGCTTTAAAAAGTTACATCGGAACCTTGAATCCTCATCCATCGAATACGCAAAGTCGAGGTCACCGCTTTGCTCGAAACGCTGCCAGCGATCTTCACCGCTGATTTCACTCAGCATGTAAGCCATCTCTTCGCGACTGAGGGGTTCTTCCCTGATCTCAGTGAGTTCTCCGGAGACCCTGATCTTGGGCGGCTCACCTTCGGCTACATGTAAGTCGGAAGCTCCAGCGTTGACCAGTACTTCAAAAAACTGATTGATATAAGGGCTGTCTTGAGAATCACTCATTATCGGTAGCTGCGTTTATTTTCGAATGCCAAGAAACTGCCGCATCCCTGCTTTGTCAGTGGCCCTGGCCATAGCCTCTTCACGTGAAATAATTTGATGACTGTACAGGTGCTGCAGGGAGTCGTCCATTAGTTGCATACCCAGTTTACCGCCGGTTTGCATAATGCCCGGCAACATGTAGGTCTTGCCCTCCCTAATGGTATTCGCCACAGCAGGTGTATTCATCAGAATTTCGATACCAAGCACCCGACCTTTGCCATCCATACGCGGAATAAGCTGCTGGGAAATAACCCCGCGTAACGACTCACTAACCATCACCCTGATCTGCTCCCGCTGGTCAACCGGAAACACATCCAGTACCCGATCCAAGGTACGGGCGGCATTACCGGTATGTAATGTCCCTAGAACCAGATGGCCGGTTTCCGATGCCGTGATAGCCAGTGAGATCGTCTCCAAGTCGCGCATTTCTCCCACCATAATTACATCCGGGTCCTCACGCAGCGATGCGCGCAAAGCCGCTGCAAACGAGCGGGTATGGGTATGCACTTCACGCTGGGTAATCTGGCAACCCTTCGAGTGAAAAACGTATTCGATGGGATCCTCCAGTGTAATGATATGCTCCCGTCGCTGTTGGTTAATGTGGTCGACTAAGGCAGCCAGGGTGGTCGATTTTCCTGAACCTACCGACCCGGTGACTAAAACCAGGCCGTTGTGGTATTGCGTCAGTACTTTTAGCGACTCCGGTAAACCGAGCTCATCCATCGAGCGCACCTGGGTATTAATGATTCGGAAGACCAGATCAATACCGGTACGGTGCCGGACTACACTGGTCCGGAAACGCCCAAGGCTATTTGCGTAAGCGAAGTCAACATCACCACGTTTGTGAAGCTGCTCGATTTGGGTTGGCGAAAGGAAGCCCTCTGCCAGACGCTCGGTGTCCTCGGCTGTTAATTTTTTGGCCTGCAGCCAGATTGGCTCGAAGATACCATGCCGCCGCCACATAGGTGGTGCATTGACGCTCAGGTGGACATCTGAGCAGCCCGATTCCTGGCCAATTCGCAGATAATTATCAACATGCTCAAGAATGTGCTCTCTGCCGCTGGAGGCATCGGCCAAATTTTGTAGCTGGGGATTGCTGTCGCTCATGGAGTCATAACCGAGCTAATTACTCTTTTCAAGATTCGCAGCCATAGCACCAACTTTTCTGGTGGCCAGCGCGATGAGTAATGGTTTCATAACCGGGAAGATGGTCTTGAATACATCAATCAATAAACTTTCGGTCAGCTTCTGGCGCTTGCCGGGCGATACCTGTTCTGAAGCGATTTCAGTCTTGGAATGCTTTGAGCGTGACTGCTTTTTACGTTCTTTTCTTTTACCAGGAAGTAGCGCTAGGATTAACCCGGAAGCTGCAGCGCCAGCTACCCAGGTGCCAGAGTTGCGTGCCACACTGCGTTTGAGCTTTGACTTCACATCAAGCTCATACAGCATGCCCTCAAGATCCCGGCCTAGACGGACACGGGATGCTGTCAGTTGTCTGACAAGCTCTTCTCTGTCGGGTTTTTGCTTTGTTTCTGTTCGCGCAGCCATTCAGTGTCAGTTTTGAATTCGTTGATGGTACCTTCCAGTACCGGTTTACCCAACATACTTTTGCCAATCAGCAAAAATACCAAAGCCAGTACCAGATGCACTCCTCCGGCAACAGTTGTTAGCGTGGCCCACGGCCACTCCAGCCGTTCCGCCAATAGAAAAATACCCCCTACCAGTAGCAACAAATAAGAAAACAAAAGTAATACTACAGCAATCACTATCAATACTGCCAGTCTAAGGTAATGAGCAGCCGCCTCGCGGCCCTCAAGTTCCATGACCTGAAACCGCAACCGTGCATGGTCAATTAAAGAAGCTGTCAGAGACCTTAAATTAGCAACAAGGCTGGGGTAGCCGGCAGGGTTTTCCTGACGACCGCTATCTTTGGCATGAGTGGACATTACGCCAGTTGCTAACGGCGAATCAGCAGACCAAATATCAGCCCTACGGCAAATGCACTACCAACGGCCCGCAACGGATTATCTCGAATGTATTTCTCGCTTTCATCCTGAAACGATTTGGCTCGAACCCTGGCATCGGCAACGGCACTTTCTGCTTTAGCACGATACTCGTTGGCTCTCACATTCGCAGCTTTACGAAACTCCTCAGCTTTAGTGCTGGCTACGCTTTTAAGTTCTTCCGCCTTGGCAACAGCAGCCTGACGGATTTCATCTGCTGCCTGCATGGCATGTGTTTTGCCGCTGGCAAATTTATCCTCTGCTGGATTATTGGTTTCCTCGCTCATAATAGTTACTTTCTGTTGATTTTCCTAATTAATATATCGCGCAAAGGCCTGCGCTTTACCTGCTATACATACTCAATCAGTAAATTGTCATCGATTCAATCGAAAACAATTTTTTGCCATCATTTAGCGTAACCGGCACCGCAACTGGTAACAGGGTTGCAGAGCATCCTGCCTGGCTGACAAGATCTTAGCCCGGATCAATCACAAACTTCGTAGCGAGACGCAGCGTGAGGTGCTTGGA
>CAYUDZ010000094.1:0-936 GCA_964443575.1 uncultured Chthoniobacteraceae bacterium
CCCGCCAGTCACAGCAGATGGCTTGTGATTGATTCGGGCTAAATTCAATTCAATCCTGCCCGCATTGAATGGAAAAATTTTTTAATCGACAGTCGATCGCACACTACCATCACGAAATCGAGTTTCGAGCCGCTTACCGGAGGTCAACCCTGCGGCTGAAGTCAGCAGCTTTCCTTCGTCATCTAGGGTCACTGTGTATCCCCGTTCAAGGACCGATTGTGGTCCCAGTAAGCGTAATCGTGCCATCCGTTCTGCCAGGGTTTCCCTGCGGGACTTGAGTTCATGGGCACAGCTCACCCTTAGCCTTCCCGACAGACTGGTTAATGCGCTGTAACCACGTTCAAGTACCTGGTTAGGACGAAAATGGGCAACTTGGATAGCCAGATAGCGGATCCTGTGTGCCGTGCCTTCAAGTACATCTCCAAGGCGCTCCGCCAGCTGTTCTTCCAAGCCATCTATGCGTTGGGCTGCGTCACTTAGTCGCCGCTCTAACTCACGCCTTAGACCACCACGCCGTAAGGAATCCAGGCGCAACCTGCCAAGCTCTAGCCTGCCGCTCGTCCGTGCCTGCAGGGAACGTTGTAAGCGACTTATGTAGGCAAGTAACTCTTCCCGATCTGGAGCTATCAACTCCGCAGCGGCACTGGGTGTAGCTGCCCTGACGTCGGCCGCAAAATCACAAATAGTGAAGTCTGTCTCATGCCCGACCGCAGAAACAACTGACACCCTGCAGCAGGCAATGGCCCTGGCTAGCTGTTCCTCGTTGAATGCCCACAAGTCCTCGATACTGCCGCCACCACGACCAACTATAATCACGTCCACGGGAAGCAGACCGGAACATGCCCAGTTATCAATCATTGACAAGGCGGCGGCCACCTCGGATGCAGCCCCATCACCCTGTACCCGGACCGGATAGAGGTAGATCTGCAACCAGGG
>CAYUDZ010000094.1:946-7433 GCA_964443575.1 uncultured Chthoniobacteraceae bacterium
GGTGCCCGCCGGCGCAGCACATTGAGCATATCGCGCAGCGCAGCACCACTCGCTGAAGTAACCAGTGCCACGTGCCGCGGAAATTCAGGTAGTTTCTTCTTGCGCTCACTGCCAAATAGCCCCTCTGACTCCAGCTTCTGCTTCAGTGCTTCAAATTTTTCATGTAATGCGCCTCGCCCCCGCTGCTCTACCTGACGCACGACTAATTGGTACTGCCCGCGTTGCTCGTAAACCGTGATGTCGCCGCGCAATGCCACCTGCTTGCCGTCTGCCAGCACAGTCGTGCCACTGCGTGCCGCTGTGCCTCGAAAAAGCACACAGCTTAACTGGGCTTTCGCATCTTTGAGGGTGAAATACTGATGGCCTGAGGATTGGCGCCGGTAGTTCGAAATTTCGCCTTCAACAAAAACTTCACCGACTTCAGCTTCCAGTAACTCACGAATTGCCAGCGTCAGGTCACTCACCGACAGCAGGGCAGCGCGTACCGGCACTTTCTTCACGGTTCGCGGAGCCGCAGGCTGCGCAAATAAATCAAGCTCTTCCTGGGACATCGAACGACTAACTCAGCTTTAATAAAACCTTGCCACCTCGCTGCTCTTGCTGGGCATGCTGTAATGCCTCTGCCACTTCAGACAGTGTGTACTCTGCCGCAATCTCCACATCTAACTCTCCATTGAGCACCATATCCCCCAGTACTTCAAACATTGCTCGCACCTCATCTGCTGGCGCTTGTTCAAACCAGCGGGTGACCCAAAACCCGCGAAACTGGTAATCGCGGAAGATTAAAAAGCTGTTGGGAATCTTCAACGCCTCGCGGCCCATCGCACCGTAGGTGACGTGCACCCCGCCTGGGGCCAGGCAGGAAGCCACACCCAATGCATTGTCCCCGCCTACCGCATTGAGGCCAAGCCGGATTGCCGCACCCCCGGTCTTATCACTAACAGTTTTAAAATCTTCTCGGTTGTCTAATATCACCACATCAGCTCCCGTTGCGAGTAGTGGCTCCGCCAACTCCTCACGTCGCACCACATTCACTGTGTGCCAACCGAGGCGACGTGCTATCTTGACCACTGCGGTACCCACCCCTGAGTTCGCTGCGTTCTGGATCACCCAATCACCCTCCTGTAACTGCACAAAGTCGTGCAACATCCGATAAGCGGTAGCCGGGTTGACCCGTAACATTGACAGCTGTTTGAGATCAGCTGCTGCCGGCACCTTGATCAAACTGGCGGCAGCGATGCTCAGATGGCTGCGCCAGCTACCTGCCCCAGCCGGCAAAATCACAATATCTCCGACCGCCAGCATATCGACCTCCGCTCCAAGCGCGACTACCTCCCCAACTCCTTCAGTTCCCGGCACGCTCGGCAATTCAGGCTTTTTGCCATAGGTGCCTTCGATGAAGTTGAGATCCGCAGGATTTATCGGGGCATAATGCATACGCAGAAGTACTTCGCCAGCTGCCGGTTCCGGAATTGCACGCCGCTCCACTTGCGCCACTTGATCGGGCGGCCCAGTTTCGTTGATTACTACTGATTCTAATTCATTCATACTTATTTCTCCTGTATGCTCAGCTCGAGGCTGCCGCCCGCTGGCGGTCATGGTAGACTTTGCAGATCGATTTAATGCGGGTCAGCACATAATAAACAGTCTGACTCCTAGCCCTCACTAATTGCGCCCCAATAATCGCCGGAACAAAATCTGCAGGCAAGGCCAGAACATCCTTAACCTTCGTATTCTCCAGCCCATTACACAAAATCGAAGTTAATGCCTTGGTTAATGTCTGCACCTGCGGCCCCAGCGCAATTCGAAATCGTGCCGCACCCGATTCTTCGACCTGTAGGTAGACCCCTACCTCATCCGTGCATTCCTCATCCTTGCGAATATCCTCTAATACAAATTCCTCGCCTTCTGCAGGCCGGTATTTCACTGCTTGTTCCGCGTAAGAAATCAGTAACTCCCGCTTTTCTATGTCCGGCAAGCTCTCGAACAGTTGGATTATCTCTTGTAATTTCGGCGGGTAACTCATTTCCTGATTATGCATCAATCATAGCAAAATACAAACCCTGCCGCAGCAGACAATACTCTCGGCTTCACGTTCAAAAAAATGTCATAAATGTATAAAAAAACTTGACCAATGCTTCATCATATTCAGAATATCTAGTAACAACTAGCGGTCCGCCGTTTATGTTGTAGTCCGGTTTTAACCTGCCGGGCAATCGGCAGAAATGCGTTATGACGCATGGATGCTAAACAACAAAAAAACCAAGGAAGGAAAACAAAATATGAAACTGAAAACCTTGACATTCAGTCTGCTGGCTGGCGCAGCATTTGTAGCATTTGCTACAGCTCCTGTGATCGCCGGTGAAACAATGGAAGACACGAAGATCGTGGAAGAGGTTGTAATTGAAGAGGAAGAAAACTGGTGGAGCGCCGAGCTCTCAACTGGTTGGGATAGCCTCTACATGTTCCGCGGGGTTGATATCCTCGACGGTGGCAACCTGTTCTGGACCGACCTGAGCTTCTCAACCTATGGCTTCACCCTGGGTGCATGGTATGCACACGGTGTGAACGACGACTTCAGCGAGCTTGACATCTATGCCAGCTACGCTTGGAGCCTCGGCCCGGTTGATGGTGAAGGTGGCTTCATCTACTATACATTCCCGCGCGGCGGCGGTGCTGACACTTGGGAGTTCTTCGTTTCGGTTAGTACCGACGAAATCCCATTTGTCACACCTGGCTTGGCGTTCTACTATGACTTCGATCAGTTCGAAGGTGGCTGGCTTGAGTTCTCGCTGAGCTCCAGCATCCCGATCGTAGAAGACGTGATCAGCATCGATCCATTCGCTGCGATCAGCTACGACTTCGAGTACAACTCAAGCACTAGCGAATTCAACAACGTCCAGGTCGGTGTTGAAATTCCTATCGCTCTGAGCGAGAACATCACCCTGAGCGGTTATGTTGCTTACTCCTGGGCGATGGCCGCCATCGATGACTTCCAGGAAGATGAATTCTGGGGTGGCGCTGCTATCAGCTTCTCATTCTAAGATCGCTTAGATCATAGATTCATTATCCCCCTCCAGCCTGATGGTTGGAGGGGGATTTTTTTGCCTTGATGTCAGGTGGTATCCCTGGCCATCTTCCTCCCACCAACAAGGTAATCAACCATGCTAGATATCCGATATATCCGTGAAAATGCCGAATCGATTGCAACTCGATTGTTGAGTCGTGGAACTAACTACTCAGATACCATCAACAGTATATTGGAGTGTGATACCAAACGCCGTGCCGCCGAGACGCGCCAGCAGGAGTTGAATGCTGAACGCAAGAGCACATCGAAGCAAATTGGCATACTGAAGTCCAAAGGTGAAGATACTTCGGCAATCGAGCAACAGGTCAAAGGCCTGGGAGTTGAGCTTAACAAGTTGGCAGAGGAAGTAACTGGACTGAATGAGGAGCAGCGTAACCTGCTGCTAGGCTTACCTAATTTGCCCCACCCTGACTGCCCTCCTGGCAATGATGCTGCAAGTAATCCGGTCATTCGCAGTTGGGGCGATAAACCAGAGCTGGCAGCCAGCCCGGCCAATCACCTGGAAATCGGTGAACAGCTGGGTCTCTTTGACCCCGAGTTGGCTACTAAAATCAGCGGCAGCGGATACATGCTTTTCACCGGTGATGGCGCGCGACTGCAACGTGCCCTGATCCAATTCATGCTCGACTTACATACCCGGAACCATGGTTATCACGAAGTCAGTCCGCCTTTCCTGATCAGACGCGACTGTATGGTCGGCACCGGCCAGTTACCCAAGTTTGAGGATGATATGTACGGCATCGACGAGGGCACTATGTTTCTAGCACCCACGGCCGAAGTTCCGGTAACTAATTTAGCCCGTGAGGAAATTCTCAATGAGACTGATCTTCCCCGAAATCTGGTTGCTTACACTCCGTGTTTCAGGCGTGAGGCCGGTGCTGCGGGCCGTGAGTCACGCGGTATGATCCGCCTCCACCAGTTCGATAAAGTCGAGTTGGTCAAGCTGGTCAAACCGGAAAACTCCTACAAGGAGTTGGAAGCGCTTACAGCAAACGCAGAGGCTGTCCTGCAAGCGCTCGGCCTTCACTACCGGGTCATCGAATTGTGCACTGGGGACTTGGGGTTCAGTGCCGCTAAAACCTATGATATCGAGGTGTGGTCGCCTGGACAGAATGATTTTCTCGAGGTTTCCAGTTGCTCCAACTTTGAGGATTACCAGGCACGCCGCATGAACTTGCGATTCAAGGATAGCGCCTCAGGTAAAAATGTTTTCTGCCATACCCTCAACGGCTCGGGCACCGCGCTGCCAAGATTATTTATTGCCTTGATCGAAACCTACTTTCAGCAAGATGGCACCATTTCGCTGCCACAACCGCTGCATACTTACTTCGGCGCCGAAACCATCAGCGCTCGCTAGCAGAGTATAGCACATCGGTAGTGCCAACACCGGCTTAATTATTTTACTTGCTTTAAAATTTTCAAAGCAGTAGATTATGCGCCCTCCGTTGTTGAGGCCGCATGAAGCAGCCTCCGGATAAAAACAAACAAGGGCTTAAGGGAAAATTATATCATGACAGAAATGCAGGAACTTATCGCGCAATCGATGCGCGATTTCACTGAGGGTAGTATCGTTAAAGGCAATATCCTCGAAATTCGACCACGCGAAGTCCTGGTCGATATCGGTTATAAATCAGAAGGAGCTATCTCACGCTCGGAATTTGATGAGGACGAGGAAGAATTGCAAGTTGGGGATGAGGTAGAAGTCCTCCTCGAACGGCTCGAGAATGATGAGGGTATGGTCGTCCTCTCAAAGGAAAAAGCCGCCCACAAACAAAACTGGGACAAAATCGTCAAGGTTTACGAAGATGGCGAGTTAATCATGGGCAAAGTGCGCTCGATGGTTAAGGGCGGACTCACCGTGAATATCGGGGTCGAGGCATTCTTACCCGGTTCGCAGGTAGATATCATCCCACCTCGGGACTTGCAGGAATTCGTCGGCAATACTTACGAATTTAAAATTGTTAAGGTCAACCATGACCGCAAAAATGTAGTCCTCAGCAGACGCGAGATTATCGAGCAGGAGCGAGCAGAAAAACGTGCTCAATTCCTCGAAAAAGTTACTACCGGCGACAAGGTAACCGGTACCGTCAAGAATTTGACTGACTTCGGTGCTTTCATCGATCTCGATGGTATGGATGGATTATTACACATCACGGATATGAGCTGGACTCGACTGGCGCATCCAAGTGAAATCCTAACCGTTGGACAGGAGCTCGAAGTAGTTGTTCTCGATATCAATCGCGACAAAGAGCGTGTTTCTCTCGGCCTCAAGCAGACCCAGACCAACCCTTGGGAAAATATTGAGGACCGCTTCCCGGTCGGACAACGCGTGAAAGGCAAGATTACCAATCTGGTACCGTATGGCGCATTTGTTGAAATAGAAGAAGGCGTCGAAGGTCTCATCCATGTCTCAGAGCTTTCCTGGACTAAACGGATTGCGCGCCCGTCCGATGTTCTCAAGGTCAATCAGGATGTTGAGGCTGTCGTCCTGGGAGTTAATAAGGAAGAGCAGAAGATTTCGTTAGGTGTGCGGCAGCTTGAACCTAATCCGTGGGATGAAATCGAGGCACGCTTCCAGATCGGCCAGCAGGTCACTGGTGAGATCCGCAACATGACCGCCTATGGCGCATTCGTCGAACTCGAAGAAGGAATCGACGGAATGATCCACGTGTCTGATCTGAGCTGGACTCGTAAAATCAATCATCCTAGTGAAATCCTTAAGAAAAGTGACAGCATAGAGGCTGTCGTCATCGATATCGATAAGGTCAACCAGCGCATCAGCTTGGGTATCAAGCAATTGGATGAAGATCCATGGAAGTCAATCGACCGCAAATACAAGATTGGTGATCTGGTTACCGGCAAGGTGACTAAGCTCGCCAGCTTTGGTGCGTTCGTGCAGTTGCAGGATGACATCGATGGACTGGTGCATATTTCACAGATCAGTGAAGACCACATCGCCAAGGTTAAGGACGTGTTGAAAGTTGGTGACGATGTTGAAGCCAGGGTGATTAAGATCGATCCGGGCGAACGCCGTATTGGGCTATCCATCAAGGCTGCCGGATATTCCGAAGAGGATATCAAACGCGAAGCGGAAGCATTTGAGTCACTGAAACCAGGTGAAGATCTGGTGGGGCTCGAGCAAGCATTCCAAGCCGCGCAAGAAGAATACCGGCCAGGCCAGGGGAAATAGTTACCCAAAAAAATACTTAGAACATCAAGCAGAACGCCGCCTCCACCCGGGGCGGCGTTTTGTTTATCTGCACTGTAAGATTTTGACCCGCATCAACCGGAAACCAGGACCTTACGATTATGATCATGATTATGAAAAGGATACTTACTCAAAGCTCTGCAGAAACAGTATAACACCCCGCAGGGGTAGTCCTATTACAGCCCGGGGTG
>CAYUDZ010000094.1:7533-10972 GCA_964443575.1 uncultured Chthoniobacteraceae bacterium
AACACCCCGCAGGGGTAGTCCTATTACAGCCCGGGGTGGAAACCCCGGGATGCATGGCGAACAAAACGTGAGCCCCAACGGGGCGGCCCTAATACCTTATCTCAAAAGGTGTTCGTTATATCATGGACACGGCGGCTACCGGGTGCAGCACCATTCACGGCAATGTAACCTTTGCCACACTTGCCCCCCCGCTGTTAGCCACAACAGCGGCTTCTGATGCTGCAGGAAGTAAGAAGAAATCGCCCGCTTGAAACGTACTTTGGCCACAGCAAACGCTCCCCGAGATACAGAAATAGATAGCAAAACGATCATCCACTTTATCCTCTGTAGAGGAATCCAGCCGCAATTTTTCGATCTTGAACAATAGATCTTCGACCAGAATATTACCGGACACTTGCTGCAAGTCAGGCTCATAATCCTCGAAGTCAATACTCCGCAGCGACTGTTCAATATGCAGTTCCCTCGGTTGACCATCCAAACCGGTACGGTTCCAGTCAAACACGCGGTATGTTGTATCACTATTCTGTTGAACTTCTAAAATTACATTCCCTGCCCCAATCGCATGGATCCTGCCACTTGGTATAAAGACTGTATCACCGGTTTTGGTAGGGATTCTATGGATCAAGTCGGCTGTGGCACCTGACTTCAGGCCTTCCTTGAAAGTTTCTCTGGTAACTCCCTCACATAATCCGGCAAAAATGTCTGCTCCAGGATCAGCATCCAACACATGCCACATTTCGGTTTTCGGCTCTCCGCCAAGCTCTTCCGCGACAGCTGCAGGAGGGTGTACTTGCACCGATAACTTCTCCCTGGCGTCCAGTAGTTTGATCAGTAGTGGAAATCTTCTGGATGGATAATCGTCATAGTTACGCCCAAAAACTTCTCCTCGCAAGTGGTTCCAAAGGTCATTCAGCGTCCTCTCGGCGAACTGACCTGTAGCTACCAGACTTTGTGCCTCCTCACGATCGACAAACTCCCAAGACTCACCGATTGGTACATTAGCTGGTAAGGCCTTGGCATAGAGCTTTTCAAGCATGCGCCCACCCCAGATACGCTCATAAAACAACGGGCAGAAAGTAATTGGCTCTGAAAATTTCATTTTTGCAGATTAATTTTATCTCCTTAACGAGGCAATGATGGCCTGAATAATTTTAATTCACGTGCATGGTCGATATCGGTCAGTTTTGTCTTCAAAACATGACAAGCAAGCCCATTATTTTGTGCCTTTTGAACTGTTGCTGATAAAGCTTCGTCTGTACTCCATGGTATACCATCAAAAAAGCTGTCAGGTAGGACCGTTAATCCGATGAGATAATATCCGCCATCTTCCGCAGGGCCCAATACTATCTCGTAAGTATCAAGTTTCTGGAATGCTTCCTCGATAATCGCTGTATCTACCCATGGGCAGTCGCTACCGACAACAATTACCTTCTTGGAACCTTGCCGTAACTGATCTTCTACAGCGGAATTAATTCGATCCCCCAAGTCCCCATCTCCTTGGACACTATATTCCACCGCATAAGAAAACAGCCCATCCAGCCAGCTTTGCATGGCTGGAACTGACTCAGGGGGTGAGCAGGCAACGACCACTTGACATTGCAGGTTAGAGATGTTTGCAATCAGCGCCTCAACAATATCCCGGTAAGCCTGTGCTGCGTTTGCCATGCCTATTTCCTGCCCGAGGCGCGTCTTTACCTTGCCTGGAGACGGCTCTTTTGCAAAAATCACCAGACATCTATTGCTCTTATTTTGGTTATGTTTGAGCTCTTGGGTTGTTTCATGTTGAATCATGATGTTCAGTGTTTAAGCTTTCAGGCTCATCATGCCAGCAAGAAAAAGTCAGAAAAAAAGGCAAACTGCCCCAATCAGTGAGGCGCTGGGGATATCCCTGCTTGGATTGGGTACGCTCTACTTTCTTGCCCTGGTCTCCTATGATCCTAAAGATCTACCCGGCTGGATTTGGTTTAGTCATATTGCTCCACAAAATGATCCGATCCATAACTTTATCGGCATTATTGGTGCAATCGGAGCGGGGGTCTCATACTTTTTGCTCGGGGCTGCCTCCTATTTACTGGCGACTACATTGCTCGGTTACGGCGTGATCAAACTCCTGGTCATGCATGCTAAAATCGCCAATAAAACCCTCTGGATCAGCTTATTCATAGTATCCGGTGCATGCTTGCTGGAAATGCAGGAGTTTATGCTCAACACTTGGGAGAAGGACTTCAATATCCATGGTGCCGGCGGCTGGGTCGGCTACTTTATTGGCAGAAAATTACTCGAACCAATATTCGGTCAGATCGGCTCCGGCATCTTTTTGATGGCACTGTACTTTGCCAGTCTATTCCTGATGACCGGACTACACCCGGTTCAACTTGTCCAAAAAATCCGCAGTTGGATCAAAGACACCCTCGCCAAGCACGAGCAGGAAAAACATGCACGTGCCGACCTCAAGGAACAGTTGGCTCTCGACCAGAAAAAACTGGAGCGCGAACAAAAAAAGCTCAAACGTAAACTGCGACGCTCCAAAAATGAAGATCCTGAAACTCAGGAAGATCAGGTAAAAGATCTCCCCGAGCCTAAAATTTTTGATGCTAACACCCCGCAACCGAGAACCAGCCCGAACAAAAAATCTGATGTTGCAGCCAAACTGGACATCCGCAGTGAGACAACTTTCGAGGGTTATGAGTTGCCCGATATCAGTTTGCTCCAGCAGTTGGATGAAAAAAAACGCCAGTCTGTAGATCCTGTTGAGTTGAAGGCTGTAATGGAAATCCTGATCGAGACGTTAAGGCAGTTCGGTATTCAGGTAAGCCCCGGTGATATCACCCGTGGTCCGGCGATCACACGCTACGAGCTTTATCCTTACAAAGGCGTTAGAGTAGATAAGATTGTTACCCTTGAGCGTGATCTGGCGCTGGCAACACGCGCGGAAAAACTAAATATCCTGGCTCCAGTTCCAGGTAAAGATACGGTGGGGATAGAAATTGCCAACAGTCAAAAAGTAACTGTAACCCTGCGTGAGCTGCTGGAGTCAGAGGACTGGGAAAGTACCTCTGCGCAAATCCCCTTCGCCCTGGGTAAAGACGTCTACGGACGCACCATTATAGCAGATTTGGCTAAAATGCCTCACCTGTTGGTAGCTGGCACAACGGGCTCAGGAAAAAGTGTCTGTATCAATTCGATGGTTGCCAGCATGCTCTACCGTTTCCCTCCAGATCAGCTGCGCCTGATCATGATCGACCCCAAGGTCGTTGAACTGCAAATTTATAACCGATTACCACATCTGGTGGTACCGGTTGTTACAGACCCAAAAAAGGTACTGCTGGCACTGCGATGGGTGATAGATGAAATGGAAAAGAGGTACCGCATCTTCGCCAAGGCAGGGGTGCGCAACATAGCCGGTTTTAATGAACATCAACGGACACGCTCCGGTGCC
>CAYUDZ010000095.1:0-10917 GCA_964443575.1 uncultured Chthoniobacteraceae bacterium
GGCAAAGCTATGGCGTAATTTATGCGGGCTGATATCCGGTGAGATTCCCGCAACCGGGAGGTACTTCTTGAGCAGCGCCCAAATGGCCCGTGGTGAAATGCGGCGACGCAGTTTGCTGATGAATAATGGCCCGCGGTGGACGTTGGCTGCTTGGCGGTACTTGCTGATGGCTTGGATTGCGGGCTCACCGACCGGACAAAGCCGTTGTTTGCGGCCCTTGCCTGTGACGCGGACGGTTTCACTGACAGTATCCAGGTCTTCAATGTCAAGCTGAGCCAGTTCCTCCAAGCGCAACCCGCTGCTGTAGAATAACTCAAGCACGGCAGCATCGCGTAGTGGGATCCACTTAGGAGCGTTGCGCTGCGGTTTGGTTTTGAGCGGGGCATCAAGCAAATCAGCTGCCTGTTTTTCGGTAAGGACCATCGGTAATTTTTTATTCAGCTTGGGGAGTTGAACGTCAGTCAGTGGGTTGTGGCGGATATTTTTTCTCAGTGACAAGAACTTGTAAAAGCTGCGTGCTGCAGCGAATCGTTGGCGAATACTGGAGCGGGCAATATCCGCTTTCATCAATTCGAACAAGTACTGGCGGAAGAATTCCGGTTGGCATTTTGACCATCCTGCAAAGTCCCGGCGGCCCCTGATCTCATCCAGTGCCCGTCGGTAAACGGATATGGTGTGTGGCGAGCTGTTGCGCTCGACCTCCATGTAGCGCAGGAATTCGTTAACCAGTTGGTCGTTTTTTGACGGCTTTGCGGCAGGCAGTTTGGTAGCCGACATCAGGGTGGGGCCCGGTGGATTACTTGCTCCAGTCAAAGGCGCCTTTCTTAAGGGCATAAACATACCCGACAAGCAGGATCGAGACGAATCCCAGCATGCTCCATAAAATCATGGTGCCGTGTAAAGCGATGTAATCCCGAAAAACGACCGCCCACGGATACATGAACACAATTTCAATATCGAATAGTATAAACAACATCGCGACCAGGTAGAACTTCACGCTGAATCGCGGTGTATTATCCGGGGCTGATGGCACCCCGCATTCGTAAGGGGTGTCTTTGGTCGTGGTGGCGCGTCCGGTCCTGCCAAGTACCGCACTTAAAATGAGCGATACGGCACCAAACCCGATCGCCACAACCGCCAAGAGCAGGATAGGTAGAAATTCTTGCATCGTGCGATTGGACTATACCAGCGGATGAACTGTCAACCGAGTTTGTCCCAATGGATCCCTACGGGATCCGGGATTACTCACGGACCTAGCTCAAACTAAGTATTAGTCGACGCTGCTTCTTTTGCTGCAGCAAGTGCGGCCACGCGGCCACGGTACTTTTTACCGTTCTTGGTGACTAATCCACGGGCGACCAAATTTTGCAGCTTTTCGTAGGTCCTGAGGCGCAGCATTTCCTCGCCACCGCTGGCTGCATTGCGGGCCTTGAGGTTTTCGTAAACCTTGTCGAATAAATTGTGAAACTCGAATGACGACTTCTTAGAAAGGACGTTAATTAATTCCTCCGTTACAAAATCCGGCAATCGACGTGAAAAAGCACTTCTCTTTTGCATAGACATAAGCCTCTTATTATATCGTGCTTTTTTAATATTGCCAGCGAAAATTATCAAATTTGCGAGTCATTTGATAACTGAGTTCTCTGCAGCCAGATTTTCACCGCTTTCTGGAAGACAAAAGAAGGCAAAAAGCCCGGCCAATTACGCCAACGGGTTGGGCGCAATTCGGTCACCGATTGAGTAATCCGCTGGCGGATTTTTGATGGAAAGCGTTTGAGTAGGGCACTGGGTGCGTAGTAGTCCAAATTGATCAACTCACTGGTGAGCCAAGCTGTGAGCAGCGACTGTGAGTCCATTGCCAGCACGGCACGCTGGCTATAGAGCCGGGGTAGTTGGATAGCCAGCCAAATTGCCCGGCGTGCGTATTCCAGAAAATCTTCACCATCGATGGCATCACCTAATGCATTGCGCAGGGATTCAATCTGCGAACGCATCTCCTGCTGCTGTTGCCATTCCATTTCAAGAACCATGCCATCCGGAAGCCAGTTACAACCTGCGAGCCGTTGAGCGGCAGGGTCGCGCAGTTGCGGGCGTGTTGCTGCGATCCAGACGTCGATCGCCTTGGTCTTGCTGAAAGCCAACAGTTCGAGTTCCCGGGTGCGGCGGTCGACATGCGGGTCATTCAGGTCGATTAACACACCGAGTTGTTGTTTGGTGGCAATCTTTTTTTGTGGAACTGTTTCAAGGTGAGTTTCCAGCCCCGGCAGGGTCGCTGCGATTGAGAATTTTTCGCTGGCGAACTGGTGCCCGGCTTTACCCATTGCTGCAGCCATGCCGGGAGATTTTGCCAGCTGCAGCAGTGCGCCAGCCAGTTGTTCGGGGTTATTGGACTCGACCAGCAAGCCGGTATGGTTATGCTGTACCTGTTCGGGCACCCCGGCAACCGGACAGCTGATGACCGGCAGGCATGATAGCATGGCCTCGGTAATGACGGTAGGTAGCATGTCCGTAGCGCCGCGCTGGTCGGTAGTACAGGCGAGGGCGAAGGCATCCACCGTAGCGAAGCGTGTGCGCATTTCATCGATACTAACAGTACCTTCAAAGTGGATAAGGTCTGCCACCTTTAAATCGTCGGCTAGCGTCTCCAGCCGCTCGCGCCAGGGACCGTCCCCCTGGAGAAAAAAATCGACTTCCAGACTGTTCTTGCGAGCCAATGCAACGGCCTCGATCACGTGATGAAATCCCTTAAATTCAACCAAGCGCCCGACACTGACAATGCGCATTTTGCCGGGTTCGGGTTGTGGGTTGGCTTGCAAATAGGGCGTCGGGTCGATGCCATTGTAGACCCGGTGGATTTTGTCTTCGCTATCAGGGCAGAGCTCGGCAAGCTTGATGGCTGCAAAGTCGCATGGTGCGATGACAAACTTGGCTTCACGGCACATCGCTGCCAGCAGCTCCGGTGAGTCAAGGTCAACGAGGAAATCGGCTGCCTGCGGCGTAAATGAGTATGTGATCCCTGTCAGGCGCTTAATGAATAGAGCGGCATAGGTGGCACGGTTAGCAAAATGGACGTGGATATGGCTGACGCCCATTTGCTGCAGGCGGGCAGCGAGCGGCAGCGCATTGCGTAAGCATTTCTCAGGCTCCAGAGCAGTTCCAAATTGTTGCCGGAACTCTGCCAGGAGATCAGCGGGAGGGTTACAGGCTTTTTGGATGAATGTTGGTGGCGAGTAAACGACCGGAGCAAGCAGTTGGTTCAGGCGCGAGTGGCGAAAATCATTTTTGGGAGGTGACAGTGAGGCGATGACCAGATCCCAACCCCGCGCTTCCAGTGCCAGTATTTCGTTGTCGACGAACGTGTGCGAGACGACCGGATAGCGGCTGAATAGATATGCCAACCTTTGTCCTCTTTGATTGTTACCTCCGGTGATCATGCTGCTTTCTGTAAGCTGCCGACTGCCGCAGCCAGCCAGTTTTCAAAGTTAGTTGTTAACTCGGAATTTGGTGGCGACGGTGCTGCAACGCGAAATGAAAACGGCCCGAAGTGCACTCTTTTTTTGCTTGGAATGTTACGCCCGAGTGGATCTTTGAAGTCTCTGAGCTTACCGCTGCCGTCGTTGACTGCATTGGCAGTGGCGGCAATTTGCTGCAGCTGACTTTGGCTCCAGCGTGGCTGAGGGTCAAAAACGACAGCCCGTTCAAATTCCTTAATTTGCGCTGCCAGGTAGGAGGTGAATGATTCTTCGGTACCGGGCGTATAGCAACAGATTTTGCCCGCGGCGTGGACCTTGCGAGCAAGCCAGGTCGCACGCCTGGCCAGGCGCAGGAATAGCGTGCCATCGAGCGCGGCAAAGTCGGTAGTGCGCAAGGTTTCCAGTTGCTGCCGCCAATCATGGCGCGCAGTCCATTCCATATCCAGCGCGATACCATCAGGCAGGAACTCAACCTGCTCTAATAACTCGCTAGGCAGGTTCGATGGCCACCGCGCTGGTGCAGCAGTTATCAGAATCTGTGCCTGGCTTGCAAGCAGCGCCCGCCATTCACGGCTCAGCCAATCGCTTCTATCTGGCAGCTTCAAGTCATAGTATGCGATCAGCCGCGGAGGAGGGGAGGTGGCGCTTACATTCAAAGTGACCTTGTCAAGGCATGGTGCCAGTTCCTGCTCCAGCTGTTGCGAGGTTTTATCGATATGGAATTTTTCGGTCGCCATTGCGCGGGCGTTCTGGCCCATCGCCCGGCCGCGGTCAGGCATAGCTGCTATTTGTCGTAAAGCCTGAGCGAGTAGTTGCGGTTGACCGTGTTCGACCAATAAGCCGGTTGCGCCGTGACTGATCATTTCCGGTACACCGGCAATGCGCGTACTGATTACCGGAAGCGAGCTGAACATCGCTTCGGTGATAACAGTGGGCAGCAGGTCCGTGCCACCACTTTGATCACGGGTACAGGCAAGTGCAAAGACATCGGATTGCTGCAGCATCGACCTGACCTCTAACTGGCTCCGGCGACCGGCAAAATGGACGCTTGCCTCAAGCTCGAGTTCCTTGGCCTGCTTTTTTAGGCGCTGTTCCCACGGCCCCTCACCGATGATCGTTAGCTCCGCTGACAGGCCGGAGGATTTAGCTTGGGCCAGGGCATCGATTAAAATATGAAACCCTTTGAATTCGATCAAGCGTCCGACGCTTAGCACCTGCAGCGGACGACCGCTTGCAGGTTTTTTCGGGGTTGGAAAGTTTTCCGGGTAGAGGCCGTTATAGATTCTCTTGATTTTGCTGGCTGAGTCGGGACAAAGCTCCCGTAGCAAGTCACGCGAGTAATCACAGACTGCTATGACAAACTCTGCTTGCTCACACATTTCCCGTAGCAGTTCATCGCTACCCAGGTCGACCTGGAAATCGCTGCCGTGAGTGGTGAAGGAAAACGACAACCTGGTCATCACCTGCAGGAACAGCATGCTATGGGTGGCGCGGTTGGCAAATGGAACATGCACGTGGCCAACTCCTAATCGGCGGAAGGCATGGGCATAGTAAACCGCATTGCGTGCCCGCTCGGCAGCTTTGAATTCAGGACCATATTTTTTCTCATGTCGCGCAATCAACTCCGCCGGCCACAGGCCATTGGCTTTGGCGTCCTTTTCCAGCTGTTTCTTCATCCTCGCCGGCGGCCCGTAGAGTAATTCAGCCTGCAAAGTGTCAAGGTAGGCATGGCGAAACGAAGTCGCCGGCGGAAAGATAGAAGCGATAGCGAGAGCATAGCCGCGCGCCTCTAATGCCAGCATTTCATTATCGGTAAAGGTCTGCGAGACGTAGGGGAACCTGCTGAACAGGTAAGCCAGTCGCGGGCGCGGGCGCGCATTGCCCAGCTGGTCACTCATCCGACTGTTGGCGTAGCCGGTTTGGGTTGTGATGCAAGAAACCGGCGCGATACCTGTACATACTTAGCCGCCCAGCTTTTCAGCCCTGCTTGCTCTTCTTTGCTCAAGCTGCGGACCACCTTGGCAGGTGAGCCCAGGACCATCGACCCTGGTGGAATAATGCTGTGTTGGGTGACCAGTGCATTGGCCCCGATGATCGAGCGGGCACCGATCTCCGCACCATCCATTACCGTGGCGCCCATCCCGATCAGGCATTCATCGTCGATCGTGCAGGCGTGGATCATGCTAAGGTGGCCGCAAGTGACATAACTGCCAATAAATGCACCATAGTCGTCTGCCAGATGAACGACTGAATTATCCTGAACATTGCTTCCCGGACCAATCACTATCTTGTTGATGTCACCGCGCAGCGTGCAGTTGTACCAAACACTGGAATTCTCGTGTAACTCGACATCGCCAACTACAACGGCTCCCGGCGCAATATAGGCGGTAGCGTGAACCTGTGGCTGCTGATCGAGATGACTCGCAAATTGTTCTTCTAAACTCATCCTGTTAGCTATTAAAATAGCTGTAGCTACAGGAAAGCAAGAATAGGAATCATTATCATTCAGGCGCGCAGGCCACCGAGACGATAACTGCTGGGCCAGGCCGGCCGTATAACAACCCCGGAGATACGCCAACCACCAGACTCGCGCACAAAATGATAGGTGCAGGGCGTGACCGCACCGCGCGAGTCAATCAGATAGGCTTCGAGTTTTGCCATGCCATCGGCATGAGTGACCACTCCCAACTCAATATGGTTGGCATACATCAACGGATGATAATGAGCTATGACCATGCCGCGAAACTGATCGACATCATAACGTACCTTAATGGCTTGCGAAGCATGGCCGTAGGCATCCGCAAAATTTGCCTGTTGCAGTGCCTGCAGCTGGCTTTCAACTACCACGTAGATCTCACGCGCCGGATCTGCGCGAAATGCCAGAACTGTGCTGCGCACAATATAAGCCGATAAACAGAGGCTCATGCAGCATAACAAAATAGATATTTTACCCGATAATGACATACCAGCGATTCGGCGGACAAAGAATACTAGATTAACCGTTTCGAAAGCGGCGTCAATCGCAAAGGCAAGTTGGCCAAGTAAGAAATGATTGCAACGCTTAATCACCGGTGGTATTCTCCGCACCTAAACTTAATATTCTATGGGCAAAGTATATAATTCAATCGTTGAGACTGTCGGGCGCACCCCGCTGGTAAAGTTAAATCGCATCAGCAAAGGTGTTGACGCGGAAATTGCCGTGAAGTGCGAATTTTTCAATCCGCTTGGCAGCGTCAAAGACCGTATCGGCATGGCGATGATCGAGGCGGCTGAGCGTGACGGCAAGATTAACAGTGATACACTGATCGTCGAACCGACCAGTGGTAACACCGGAATTGCCTTGGCATTTGTCGCTGCCGCTAAGGGATACAAGCTGCTCCTGACGATGCCGGAGACGATGAGTGTCGAGCGGCGCACATTACTGGCGATGCTGGGAGCCGAGTTGGTACTGACTCCCGGTCCGGAAGGTATGAAAGGGGCGATCGCCAAGGCCGAAGAAATTTTGAATTCCAACCCTAACGCCTGGATGCCCCAGCAGTTCAATAATCCGGCCAACCCGGAGATTCATAAAAAAACCACTGCTGAGGAAATTTGGGAGGATACTGATGGCAAAGTGGATATCATGGTTGCTGCCGTGGGTACCGGCGGCACGTTGACCGGAGTTGGTGAAGTGATCAAGCAGCGCAAGCCGGAATTTCAGGTAATCGCTGTTGAGCCGGCAGATTCACCGGTTATTTCGCAGACCAAAGCGGGCGAACCGCTGCAACCCGGTCCTCATAAGATCCAGGGGACCGGCGCAGGATTTGTACCGAATAACCTGCACATGGATGTGGTGGATGAGGTGATCACCGTAACCAACGACCAGGCATTTGAAATGGCGCGACGGCTCTCTAGAGAAGAAGGGATCCTCGGTGGTATCAGCTCGGGAGCTAATGTCCAAGCGGCGCTCGAAGTTGCCAAACGTCCGGAAAATAAGGGCAAGTTGATCGTGACTGTCGCTTGTTCGACCGGTGAGCGCTACCTCAGTACACCGCTGGCCGATGAAGCACGTAACGCGGCAGCACAATAATTCATTGCCAAATTGTTCCCGCGGTAGATACTTAGCCGCTAGCGATTATGACAGAGCAACCAATGCCAGCTGCAGCCGAACCGGTTGAGGAAGAGATCCCCGGATTTTTCGAGGAATACAAAAAAACTATCATCTTTGGTGGGAGTGCCTTGCTGCTGGCGATCGTCGGCTATGGCAGCTGGCAGGTAGTCACCCAGAATGCGATTGATAGTGCGACAGCAAGCTACGCTGCAGCGGTCAGTGAGGAACAACTGCAAGCGGTGGTCGCTGAGCATGGCAACCAGCAGGTAGCAGCCAACGCCTTGCTTGAACTGGCAGAGATGGCACGCAATGATGGTCGCATTGATGAAGCCGAGCAATACCTGCAGCAATTCATGGATAATTATCCCAACCACCCGCTGACGGGCACCGCCATGTTGAGTCAAGCGGCGAACCGCGAAGCGAATGGCGAAATCGATGGGGCGATCGAGGTCTACCGCCAGATTCCAGCCAAATACAGCGGCAGCTATGCTGCGCCGCTAGCCAGGTTGTTTGAGGCGGAGTTACTGGCATTACAGGAACAATCGCAGCAGGCTGTTGTCGTGCTCGAAGATATTGTAGCCAATTACCAGAATACTCCTGCGGCAATGGTCGCCCGCAACAGGCTGATGCTGATGGATCTGCCGGAGCCCGAGGTAAGCCCGGAAGATCCTGCTGAACTCGACCCTGAGCCCGCAGTGCAGGAGTAACTGCGGCAGCGGTTATCGACCACTTACCAAAAGGTTCGTAGTAAGTCCGCTTACTCATAATCCTAATCGTGATCGTGATCGTAATCAGCGTCGACCAGCTACGCCGAAGGCGTTACGGATCTCAGCCCAGGGTTGGAACAACCCTGGGTTTCTGGAATCAATAGCGGTGACAACCCCAAAGGGATTGCGTAGATCCCTGCTTTCACTACACAATCCCTTCAGGATTGATCCGTGGCTGTTGGTCATCCCGGGGTAGCTGCGCAACCCCGGGCTATGCTACATAACGCCTTCGGCGTAATATCTTAGCCACTTTAGCCATTGTGACTTCGGATCAAGGGGAGCCATTTATTAGGCGTGTTAGATATCATGCCTTGTTCGTTCGCAATGCTAATATAATCGCTATGTGGTTACGGAGCACCTGTTGCTTAAGAATTTAAGCTAGAAATGTCTAAACTATAACAACTCAGGGAATAGGTTCAATCTAACTTCCTTTACCTTTTCTAATTGCAGTTAGTAGACATTCCGTCCATCTATTTTAAGTCGGCCTGTATCTGATCGACCCCAGGTATTTGAAGCTGATATGCTGTAGCTTGTAATTGTGGGCTACTTCTTCATTCCAACCATGGTATAATCAAACTCCGAGCAAGCAATTTCAGCCTGCAGGTTTGAGATGTATTACTACGGTTTCCGCCATTATTGCTCCGAGCTTAGTGTTTGGCTGAACCTGGGTTTTTACCGGTGGGTATTGCTGGCGTTTCTGAACTGTTCGCGGAAGTGTGAGCCGAGTTCGTTAGCCAGACGGACATCATCGACGCGGTTGCGTGATCTGAGGACTGGGCGAATTTCTTCGAGGCACCTCTGGTAGCTGACGGCGGAGACATCGAGCAGGTGGTTGAGCGCCTCGGTGTTTGGTGTTGAATTGGCATGGATCCAGGCATTGCGTAACTCGTCATGGGGGTCGAGGCACATCGAGCGGATGACAAAGCGGATGACCGAGAATAGCGGGCCGGTCCACTCCGGGTGGTAGGTGAACTTTTTAGCTTCTGCGTAGGCGTCGACCGCCGGGTCAGAGCGCAACGCTGTGTATTGTTCCCGGTAAAGCTCACGCTTGATCGGCAAGCGACGTAGCGCGTAGGTGGTCGGTCCGCCTGCGGTACCTACCTTAAAATTCCAAAGTTTCTGGCCATCCAGGCTTAGGGTGAAATCGATGAATGCTTGGGCGATTTCGGGATCGGGGGCACCACGCAGTAGCCCGATCGGGTCGACCCCAATCGACGAGCCACCTTCCGGGGTCAGGTAGACCATGCGTTCGGAGTTGGCCTCGCGCCGTAGCGTTTCGCTTTGGAAGCGGCCGTAGAAATCGATGCACATGCCGGCAGCCGCATCGCCGAGGGCGACGTCAATCGGGATCTTGGATGCTGAATCGGTGAAGTAGCGGGCGTTGGCGGAGATTTTTAAAATCAACTGCATGGCATTGTACCAGCCGTCTGAAATTGCCTGGTCGAGACCCTCTGCCGACAATCCATCAAGCCCACCGGCTTGAGCCACTGAATGTTGGATCTGTTGCTGGATCAACATCTCGAACGCCTTGGCTACCGAGCCACTTTTGGTTGGATCAGCCAGCGCGATCTGGCCGCGGAAGCGCGGGTCGGCCAGGTCGGCCCACTGGCTGGGCGGTTGTTCGATGCCCAGGCGCGCCAGCGCGTCCTTGTTGTAGACGATACCAAAGGCCGAGAGGCAGACCCCAACCCAACGGCCCTCAGGATCATAGAATTGCTCGCCACCAAGTTCTTCCGGAATGCTGTCGGCACCTTCAAACCATTGTGCCTGACGCTCGAGGACACCGGAGTCAACCAGTCTTCCAGCGCGTGCCTGCTGGATAAAATCGTAAGCACCGCCGCCAAAAAACAAGTCGATACCACAACCTACATTAGAGGACAGGAACTCACGTCGCGCCTGCTGTGCCGGGGTATCATTAGCCGGGTCATCCGGCAATTCGACACGAGGGTCATCAAAGGCGCCGGCTACTTCAGCTGTCCATTGGCGATCGAGCATGTTTTTCCAGTAGTATTCAAACGCAGCAAGGTATTCGGCGGACAGGAAGCGGGCGATCTCGCTGGTGCCGCCGGGGGCGCGCCAGTCGATCAGGACCGACTGGCCGGTCTTCTTTTTCCAGTGCTGGCCAAAAGCGCGACCAAATTCGAAGCGGATGGCTTCGTTATGGGGGCTGACGATGACCAGTGTGCGGTCAGGGTTCTGGTCCAGGCGTTCATCAGGGCGCAGCAAAAAAGGTACTGCGATGATTATTGCCAATAAACCAACGATAGTGATATTGCGCAGCATTGGCGTTACTTTGGAAGGACGACGACATCTGCAGTGGCTGCAGCGAGAATCACCTTATCAGACTGTTGTTTGCGGTCGACCTGCGGGTTCAGCTCAAACATTTTCAATGCCTGTCCGTCGGTCGCTGTGATCTGGTATTGGGCAACCTCACCGAGGTAAGTCTGGCTATCGATGACTCCTGATATCCGATTTTCATTTGCTGCCTCGACGATATCGAGCGCCTCCGGGCGGATCGACAATGTGACCGGATCACCGGGAGCAGGCTGGAAACCGTCGGCAGTTATCCCGGAAAAAGTACCGTAGG
>CAYUDZ010000096.1:0-10775 GCA_964443575.1 uncultured Chthoniobacteraceae bacterium
TCATACAGCTCACAGCGAAATCCTGCGCCCGCCTTGTATCCAAGTACCTCACGCTGCGTCTCGCTACGAAGTTTGTGATTGATCCGGGCTAGACGCTCAATAGCTGAGGAAGATGCTCAGGTGAGCGCGTGAGTTATCCGGGTCAAAGACGTTGTCGCTGACGATCTGCCAGCCATAGTCGAAACGCACGCTCAGGTTACTTCCGAGTGCGTAGCGTAGTCCGAGTCCGGCGCTCACCAGGTCACGGCTTGAAGGTTCACCGGGCAGACGGTCTGAACTTCCCACTGCGCCGCTGTCAATGAAGGCGAGCAAGCGCAATTCGTCTCTGACTGCGGTTACTCCACAGAGTTCGAGTGGTGAGATCGCAGGGGTAACGAGTTCGGCGCTGGCCAGCCAGCCGTGGTCGCCGTCGGCCGCGCTCTCAACGAACCCGCGCACGGTAGTAGCACCGCCGAGACTGAATTGTTCGCTGCGCAGCAAGTTACCGCTGCTCAACTGGCCGCCTGCCTTGAGCGTGAGAGTGAATCCAAGTGGCAACCGCTGGTTGCGTTCCAGGCGCAGCCTGCCGTAGTGGTAGTTGGATTCGGCAAAGGCCCGCGATGTCGCGAAGTCGGCATCATCATTGCCGGAGATCAGCCCGCCCGGGCTAAAAACCCAATCGGCGCTCAGCTTGGTCCTTCCGAGCGAGTCGACCAGCGAGGCTTCATAACCGACAACGAATTGCGCGATGTTGGTATCCGAGCTAAAGACTGGCAGATCACCGAAGAGCAAGTCGTTCTGGGCGTTCTTGAAATCGAAGCCGACACGGGCCTCGTGTTTGAGTTGACCGCTACCGCGCAGCGGCATCACATAGCGGGTGCCGAGTTGGCTGGTTTCCTGTTCGAGCGTGGCCAGTGGTGCGAATTGAAAGTCGGAACTAGCTACACTGCCGTAGAGTTGCAGCACGTGCCGCCATGGTAGCGGGATTTCCCAGGTTGCCGCGTGTGCCTGCAAGCGATTCGGGTCGGTGCCTACGGTGAACTGGTAGGCGAGGATCTGGTCGAGCCAAAAGGCGTTGCCCCAGCTGAACCCGAACGACCAGCGTTCTTCGCCGGTGCTGACGGTGCCGGCATTATCGAAGCCAACATATGGGCGGAATGGCAGTCGGTCGCGCGTCTTGACTACAAGGTCGGTTTCGCCTTGCTCGCTGCCCTTACGGAAGAGTAGTTCTGATCGTCTGAACGGGTTGCGGTTGAGCCAGTTCATATCGTCGACCAGGGTGGTGGCAGAAATTGTCTCGCCCGGGAGTTCGCGTACCGCGCCGGTCAGTCGCTCTGCGGGAAACCATTCCTGCCCTTCAGCAAGGATGCGCCCGACCCGGCCTTCAGTCACCAGAAAGGCGACACCGCCGCCAGTCACCTCCTGCTCGGGAACCCGTACGTCGACCACGGGCCGGTCATGGCGGCGAAAATGACGAATAATCGTTTCACGGATTGTCTCGATGTCGGCAAGTGTCAGGGGCTTGCCAATGAAGCCGTCCAGAGATTCGGCGAGCGCTGGTAGTGCAACAAACTCGCCCGCGGCAGCTACTACTCCTTCAGGGGTGGCGGTGTCGATGCCTGCGAGTGCCTCGGAGTCATCGATTAGGATGATCGCATCGAGGCGGTCGAGCACGCGCGGTGATTCTGCAGGGAGTGTTTCACCTGTTGCGGGAGGTGCGATCGTCGGCGTATCGTCCGGTGTCGGTGTGCGCGGGCGCAAGCGCTGGAAGTCGAGCGCTGAAGCCTGGCCGAGAAGGTTAGGTTGCGGTGTCAGCAGGTAAACTGTCACTACCAGCAGCAATACTGCCACAGCGCAGGGGCGTAATGAGAGTGTGGCTGGCGAGCGCCAGCCGGTGGTTACTTCGCTGTTACTCATTCAATTGCTTCCTCGAGTTCCTCTTCGACCTCATCGCTGAGCGCTTCCTGCAACTCGGGAGGGGCATTGCTAAGTGGGTAATTTGGCTGGACATTACCGCCGCCGACTTCGACCACTTCATCCTCACCAACTTCTGTTTCACTTGGTGAGGTGTTCGAGCCGCCGCCGACCGTGACTCCATCTTCGGTGCTGGAGGCCTGCTCGTCCTCTTCGTCCTGCTGGCCGGGCAGCAGTCCGCCCTCATCTTCGAGTAGGCCAGGGTTGTTTAGCCCGGGTTGTTCCTCGTCATCGTCGGGTGGCGGAGGCAACTGATTTGGTTGGTTAGGGTCGGCGCTGGCGAAGAGTACACCGCTTGAGGAGAAAGGAGGCAGGGCTGGAAAGGTACCGGCAAATCCAGTTGCACCGGTGAGGCCACCAAGGTTGGTAGTTGCCGGGTCACTGGTGTAGATTAGCCAGCGTCCGTTTTGGACACTCAGTGCAGATGGACCGGCCTGGTTGTCGAACAAGCCATAGGCAACAAGCGTGATATTGCCCGCTCCGGTGGCGACGATCTGTGCCCCGGGCAGCAGGGTCAGGTCGCTGCCAAGTAATCGAATCAAGACGTCGTTAGCGGTGTTGCTGCCTGCCAGCAGACCGGCGATATTGAGGTCGTCGGCATCGATGTAGGTGAACGGGCCGCCGCGTGAGACCGGCCCGAGCGTGCCGATGTTGTTGTTAGGGTTATCGAGCGTGATTGCTCCCAGTGATTCGAAACTCGCGAAGTCTGCCTGCACTGGCGCGCCGATATCAAGTGCTTCACCTGTTACTACGGTGAACCGGGTGAGTGGGGCCTCACCGCCGACCGCACCAAGGAAATCGCTCCGTCCGAATCCCGAGTCGACATCGAGCGCAAACTGCCCTTCGACACTGTCGCCAAAGACGATATCGCCCGTTTGGGTCGTGACTGTGGTATCGCCACGCAGCACTGCTGGTCCGATGAATGAAAATGCCCCGCCTTCACTGCCATCGAGTGATGTCGGCAGCAGGATGCCGCCAGTACTCGCAAACGACACTGGATTACTCCAGTTTTCGGTCTGGACATCGATTTCCCCGCTTTGTTCGAGGCCGCCAAAAATAATTTGCGAAGCACTGAGTTGGGCGAGTTCGCCGTCGTCAATTGCCAGCTGGCCACTTGCTTCGTCGCCAATCCCAATCGTGGCCTCTGAGTTGTGCGGTAAAATATTCAGATCACCACCGGTCGAGACCTGTCCCCCTTCGCCGATAGCGAGCTGGTCGGACTGGAGCACGACATCGCCGGACTTGGATATTATGTCGCCATCGATTGCGAGCGCTGGCAGGGACTCGGCAGAAGGGTCGGCCGCCTGCACTAAACGGATGCTACCACTGCTGGCCTCCAGGAGCCCGTTGATAGCGATGCCGCTGCTCTCTTCAGGTTCCGGCTCCGGTGCGGAGGTGACTTGCAGCACGATTGCATCAAAGGCCGTATCGCCTTCATATGTATTAACAATACTATCACCACCGCCTAAAAAGATATCATCATCTTCGCCTCCAAAGATAAATCCGCTGAGGCCCACCCTGATGCTGTCAGCGGCCACCAGTTCCAGGGTGGTTGGCTCGGCCCACTCGATCGCAACCGGCTCAAAAAAGCCCGAGACAGTAATTTCAGAAATTAAGTCACCGCCACCCAAGCTCTCTATGCTCAAATTCGACTTATCTAGCTGGCTGGATACCCAGCTGTCGATCAGTATACTCGTGTCTGGTCCATCCTCCTCGAAGGATTCGATATCAGATGCTAATGAAATGAAGCCCTCATCTGTAGACTCGATCGAAAACTGCGGTGCCTGTAGCCGCAGCGTACCGAATTCACCGTCGACTGCTGTGAGATCGGCTTCGCCGCTCGCATAGATTTCCCCTCCAGTACCGATTTGGACATCACCACCGCTGGTACCAGGAGCACCGGTAGCGTTGATCCCGCCGTCGAAGTAGACTTGGTCTTCTGCCCAGATATCGACCATTCCGCCGGCACCCTCGATGCCATGTGCGCTGACCAGCGCTCCGTTTTGGAAGTCCACCACCTCGGTGGCAACATCATCTTCGCCGAGCTCGCTCGAGCCGATCACCACTTGGCCGCCCGCGGTGCCATCGACATTGATTTCTGATTCTTCCGCTAGTGTGACTGTTGGGCCATCGATTCTGACCAGCCCGCCGCTACCGTCGGCGTTGACCGCGCTGATCGTACCGGAATTCACAATCTCTCCCGCATTTGCCTTCAGGAAG
Source organism: uncultured Chthoniobacteraceae bacterium (assembly GCA_964443575.1). Taxonomy (GTDB): domain Bacteria; phylum Verrucomicrobiota; class Verrucomicrobiia; order Chthoniobacterales; family CAKUMP01; genus CAYUDZ01. The sequence continues at coordinate 4,174 of CAYUDZ010000096.1, forward strand.
ACACGCCCGTCACGGTTTTCGACGCCGGTGGCATGAATCTCACCACTATTTTCGATCGCCAGCGCGTAGAGGTTGCCGCCGGCCGCCTTCAGTTCTGCTTGCACTGCCCTGATCGTGCCGGAGTTGACGACCTTACCGTCACCGGAATCGACGCTGACTGCTAATTTCTGATCACCTGCGGGGCTGAGGATGACTTCAGTGCCTCCGGCCAGGCCGACAGTGCCGGAGGCCGCCTCGATATTGCCGGTATTTTCAACCACGCTGCCGATCAGAAAGACATCGCCGTCTAGCGCTGTAATCGTGCCCTGGTTAATAACGGCTTCCGAAGTTTCGCCGGAAAATGTCATTACTCCGCCAGCCATAAATTCCTCATTCGATACATCAAGTGTGCTACCGACGAAGCCCCCGACTTCGATTACTCCACTGCTGCCGATCAAAATACCCCGTGGGTTGATTAGGAAGATCTGACCATTCGCCTCGAGTAAACCGTCGATTTGGCTCCCCGTCTCCCCTATCACCCGGTTGAGTGTGGCGGATTGGCTATTTGGTTGATTGAAGCGCGTGGTCTCGCCTTCCTGTATAGAAAAACTCTGCCAATCGATCACCGCACGATCGCTTGATTGATCGATAGTCAGGGTACCCTCGCCCAAGGTGATTATGGCACTGCCTTCTTCCACCGAGCCACCAGACGGGGTGGCGAAGGTTGGCTGCACCACTGCCGTTGTCACCAGCATGATCGCCAGCCCGAGTGCCAGCCGACTGCGTCTCTCTTTTAAGGTTCTTGTAATTGCCATTTGTTGATAAACTTCCTTTGCCGAATACCATCGTAGGACGCGACCTCGCGCGCACGCTATTAGCTGTGTTTTTCGCTTGGCTATAGGACTATTACCGTTGCCTGTTCAAGTCCAGCGCAGAATTCATCTTTTCGGAACTTTGCGATGTGGCTGGATTCTGTGCTCACGATCTGGTAGTCGTTGAGCGGTTGGCCGCAGACGGCGCTAAGCATAAGCGGCAAAACAGTGTGAAGATGAAGAAGATTTTGGAGCAGATAGGGAAGTTGCGGGACGGTGGATTACGCCCGTCGGCCGTCTACCGCTACGCAGCGCCGCCGGTCTTTTTTCTGTTGATTCTATTAGTCCAGCCGCTGTCGATCAGTGAGCGGCTTGAGAACCTGAGTATCGACCTGCGCTTTCGCGCGCGTGAGCCAATCGACCCTCCACCTCATCCCGACCTGTTGCTGGTTGGGATCGATGAGGCTTCGCTCGAGCGCTTTGGCCGCTGGCCATGGAACCGGACAGTGCATGCCGATTTCTGCACGTTGCTCGCCGCCTACGAACCGTCGGTGCTGGCATTTGATTTATTATTTACCGAGCCCGATCGTGACAACCCGGAGTCCGACAAAGCATTTGGTGCCGCTGCTGCCAATCTGCCGCGGGTTGTGGTCGGTGCGCTCAAGAACGACAATGCCGAAGGGTTTCCGCCTGCAGACTACCGGACACGTCCGCTCGAGCGCGTGGTCGGCGACCCTACAGCAGTCCAGTCGGCGTCCGGTGCGGTGGCACCGATCCCGGAACTCGCCGACAGCGCGCATTTCGGTTTTGTCGATTGCGACCCGACTTCGGACGACGGGATCCGGCGGCGGGTACCGATGGTGGTGCGGGTTGGTACTGAGTTCTTTCCCAGCTTCGCCCTAAAAGCGCTGATGTTGCACTGGGAGCTTGCCCCGGAGCAGGTGGAGGTGGTGCTTGGGCGGGCGCTGCGTATCGAGCGGGGAGATTCGATCCTTGAAGTGCCGATCAATGCTGCGGGTGAAATGTGGCTGAATGAGCGCAGCCCATCGCGCTTCGATACCTGGTCGTATTCCGGCTTGTTCCGGGCGCTGTATTTTGACGCGACCGGCGAGCGGGCTTTCCCTGACGAGAAGCCACACCCGCGCGGGCGGCTGATCGTGGTTGGCCAGGTTGCCCAGGGTCTCACCGACATCGGGCCGAGTTCACATGGCGCATCGATGCCATTGATGTTGGTGTGGCTGAACGCGCTCGACAATATCATGCAATCCGACTTCCTGGTGGTGGCGCCGTTTTGGTCGTGGCCCGGTCTGCTGTGGCTGGTGACTGCCTGGGGCAGTCTGATCTTGCTACGGCGCGAAGGGGTCGCCCTCTCGATCTGGATTCCGCTGGCCGCTCTGGGGGTAATCATAGTTGGTGCATTTTTGCTCTTTGGTCTGTTCAGCCTGGTGGTACCGGTGGCGGTGCCTGTGCTGGCATTCGTGCTCATGCACACCGGATCGCTGCTTTTGCGCTGGTTCGAGGAAATTGGTGAGCGCCGCCGGGTGGCGGCCGAATTGGCGCTGGCCGAGGAGGAGCGCAAGCGCCTCGAGCAGGAACTCGACATCGCCCGCGAAATCCAGATGAGTATGCTATCGCTCGAATTCCCGGCATTCCCGGAGCGTTCGGAAATCGACCATGCGATCATCGAGCCGGCGAAATTTGTTGGAGGTGACCTTTTCGACTTTTTATTTATCGACGAGCAACGGCTGTTTTTCGTGCTCGGCGATGTCGCCGGCAAAGGGTTACCGGCCGCGCTATTCATGACTATGGCGTTGTCGGTCTTCCGCGCCCACGCCTCGCAAGGGCTGTCACCAGCAGAAATTCTTTCGCGCTCTAATGATGTGCTCGCATTGCGTAACGACCGCTGTACATTCGTCACCACATTCTGCGGCATCCTTGATCTTGGTAGCGGCCAACTGGTCTACGCCAACGGTGGTCACAACCCGCCGGTGCTATTTTCGGCTGATGGCTCGCTGCGCTTTCTCGAAGAAGAGGGAGTGGCTCTTGGGGCCATGGAGGATATGCCCTACGAGGAACATGAACTTAAGTTGCAGTCGGGTGAGGGCCTGTTCATTTACACCGACGGCGTGACCGAAGCCCATAACATTGCCGACGAGTTGTATGAAGATGAGCGCCTCGAAGCTGCGTTGGCCAAGCTCAATGCTGACGTCCTTAACAGTTCATCCGCAATTTGCGCCAGAGTCCGTGCCGATCTTGCCACTTTTGTCGCCGAGGCTCCGCCGTTCGACGATATCACGATGCTGTGCCTGCTTTACAAAGGACGTTAGCGCTCGGAGTCCTCGAGGGCAACTACTCCGACTCGACCTTTCTTTACACCGACATAAGTTTTCTCGTCGGTGACTGTTACGGCGTAGAATGTGCCGCGGGCCGCCGCCACTCCATGTGGCGTTTGAAATTGGAAGTCCGTTTCGCGTGTCCGCTGTGGTTCGATGAGCGCACTGACAGTGCCACTACTGAGCGACAGCAGTGCCTTCGCCTTTGAATCGGGTGCCCCTTTTTCGCGCAACTCGCTAATCGCCACCTCGGTATTGGCACCGATCTTCACCGCTGTGCCTGTCACTAGTGATACCACCGCACCGGCACCCTCGCCGCTGCGCACCCGCGCACCTTCCGCCAACTGGTCGTCGACCTTTAGCGGTTGGTAGGCCGCACCCGCAGTCGGCGCATAGGTCACCTGACCGGTCACGCTAACCACCCGCGCCTGCTGTTGAGCGGCTGCAGTTGCCGGTAGTGTCAAAGCCACTAGAGCTGCCAGTGTCATCGTTAAAGATAATCTCATAGTTGGTAGAAGTTAAGCCACTCTTGCTTATACTGTCCAGTCTAACCTGTGGCCGAGTCGGCATCCTGATCCACCCACACCGAGGTGCAGTTGATACCCCCGCGGCGCGCGTAGGCCATCCCGCTGGTCAGGTTGCGTACCAGATGCAGACCGAGCCCGCCGATTTTTGTCTCTTCGAGTGGCAGGCCAAGCTGCGGCTCGGCCGCCGTGGTCGGATCGAACGCGCTGCCATTGTCCTCGATAAGCAGTTCAACCTTTTGCGGACTGGACTTGACATGGATTTGAACCCAATGTGCTGCGCCGTTCTCGGGCGGGCTGTATTTTATCGCATTGCTGGCCAGTTCCTCGATAGCAGTTTGGATCGCGTGGGCTGTCTCAGTGCCGCGTCCCGAGTCCAGTAGAAACTTGCCAGCCTTCTCGGTCAGCGACGCCAGCGCCGGCACGTTGGCTTCGATGCGCTCAACCATCTCGTTCTGTGCACCGGTTGTCATGCCTTGATATCTCTTTCTAGTCGTTCCGCGGTGGTTAACTTGGTACCGCTGCGACACACCAACATATCCGATGCCAACCGCTGTGTCATTGCCTGCGCATTGCGAATGAAACACCGTGATTTGTCAAGCCTGTGCAGTAGTACATCCCAAAGTTGACCATATTGCCATTTGTGTCTAGGGTGAGTCATGGACAAGCATCATTCACTTACACGATTTACAAATAACGCGTCCCGCCGGAAGTTTCTTACTACTAGTGCGATGTCACTGGGTGGATTTTGGCTGGCTGCCAACTCCAGCTACCAAGCTTCGGCTGCTTCTCAAGAGCTAAAGAAAGACGACCACGCGCAGGACGGGACGCATGCCTCTGCTGAGTTTGCTCTACCGGCTCTTGGCTATGCTACAGCGGCATTAGCCCCGCATATTGACGAGCAGACCATGCAAATCCACCACGGTAAGCATCATGCCGGGTACGTTCGAAAACTCAATGCCGCTATCAAAGAAGGTAACATCCATCATCACGGTAAAGTCGATGAACTCATCAGCAATCTAGATGCCGTACCGGAGGCCCAACGCACTGCTGTTCGCAATAATGGAGGCGGCCACTACAACCACACGCTTTTCTGGGAAGTGATGTCACCCAGCGGCGGTGGCGAACCCACCGGCAAACTTGCGGAAGCAGTAGATAAAGAATTTGGTTCCTTTACCAAATTACGCGAAACGTTTTCGAAGGCGGCGGGATCCCAATTCGGTAGTGGTTGGGCGTGGCTGTGTCTTGCCGACAACAGTGCCTTGCAAGTCTGCAGTACCGCCAACCAGGACAACCCGCTGATGAGAGGTCTGGTTCACGTGGAGGGTACCCCGCTGCTGGGGCTTGATGTCTGGGAACATGCCTACTACCTCAACTATCAAAACCGTCGTGGTGACTACATTGAAGCCTGGTGGAATGTTGTTGATTGGGGTGCCGTCCAGAAGCGCTACGAAGCTTCGTTGTAAACGACAGGAAAACATTGTCAGGTCATCGCGTTGCCGGTAGGCCTGCGCCTACTTTAGCGTGCCCTGTTGGTCTCATCCCATTCCGGGTGCTACCTGGCCAATCGGCGCCGCGCAGCATCGATTACCATGCGCTGGGCAGATTTGGCCAATTGCCATTTCTGCTCGGACGACATTTTTTTGCCAGGCTGTAATTTGCAGCGGATGTAGATCGTTGTGCTGATGCAATTATTTAAGCTTAATTCGGGCGTTGGCAATGAATGGTACTCAATTAAACCGATATAGTTTATCATGAACTGAGACGGTTGGCACTTGGCGGGTCAGTTCGAAGTAGTCGTAGCCTTGTTTGAGATTTTGCCAAAACGGGTACCATGGGGAGTCGTGGTGGGTAGCGAGATTTTCCAGAGTCATATGAAACGGGAAACAGTGGACCGCGAAAGCAGGTTGGCCATTGGCCAGGGCGGCATTTGCGAGCGTGTAAATTTCCTCGATGTTTTTATTAGTCATCGCGTAGCAGCCGATGGAATAAATGCTGCCATGGACCATCAGGTAGCTACCGGTGTAGCCGTGGGCACGGTCGTATTCGTTGGGGAAGCCAAGGTTGAAAGACAGGTGGTAATTACTATGCGGGTTCATGTTGGAGGGTGGTACTGAGTAGAACCCTTCCGGTGATTGCAGGTCGCCCTCTTTGAGTTTAGGGCCGACTTGGCCCGACCAGGCAGCTATCTTATAGTTGCGGAAATGCTGAAATTGCCCGCCATCGTGCAGCCAGACTTCCAACTCGTTTTCCAATTTAAACAGGCGGATAAATATTGGCGCACCATATTCCAGCCCGCTGGCCTGCAGTTCAGCTATGAGTTTTGGTGCGACCTGCTGTTCGACTGCTTTCGATCTCTCTGAAGTTGGGACGCTCTGGCTATCAAACTGTGGGATAGGTGTTGTTTTTTTTTGGCAGCTTGCCAGTGCCAGCAACAGCAAGATGGATAGACCCTGGAGGCATTTCAAGGCTGCTCCAAGCGTGGGTAAGAGACTTCCGGCCACGGAGCCCAGGTTATCGATTGTGGGCATCGGTTACTGCCTCCGGGTAGGGACACTGCAAGCAATCACTCAAGTCCTGCTGGCAATAGTTGTGGTAGATTTCGAGCAAGCCTTGTTGGCCGGCTATCGTGCTGGAGAATTTTTTGGCAGCCTCAGGGCGATCACACAGCAGGCGATGGGCTGCGGTTTTGACCTCGCGATTGGATAACGGAGCATGCCCTGAGATATACTTTTCTGTTACCTCGTGACCATTAGCGAACAGGAATGGCAGCAGGATATTGGTTTGGATTTCGAGGATTCGATTATCACCCAGCAGTGCCAACCGGCTGGGAGCTGGTTTCGAGGTTAGAGTGTAATGGTTTGACCAGAAGGGGTGATCGAGTGTTGCCAAGACTTCGCACGCTGCAGTCGCCCCACCGTCCAGCAATGACTTGCGGAACTTCGGCCAGTGTC
>CAYUDZ010000097.1:0-10721 GCA_964443575.1 uncultured Chthoniobacteraceae bacterium
TAACTTAAATTGTAACCAACTTATTTTCAATGGCTTTTAACTGGACACTAGTGTTCCGAAGTATATGTCGGGTAGGCCCAGGGCAGGTCGGCAAGCTGGTCGACGGTGAGGCCGTATTGCATCGCCAGCGCGAATACATTGATGACCTCGGAGGAATTGTGGCGCAGGATGTGGGCGCCGAGGATCGTTTTGTCGGCTTTATTGCTGCGGCGTGCGGATGACCAGGTTGCGGATCTCGGTCATGTCCTCGATCGCAAAGCGGATCCCCTCGCGTCCGAGCCCGCTGTCCTTGACCCCGCCGTATGGCATGTTGTCAACCCGCCACGAGGGCACATCACCGATGATGACGCCGCCGACATCCAGTACCTCCCAGGCGCGCATTGCTTTATAGAGATCACGGGTAAAAATTCCAGCCTGCAGGCCAAAGGTGCTGTCATTTACTTTTTCCAGTGCCTCGTCAAAGTCATCAAATGCTGACAGCACCGCGACCGGCCCGAATGCCTCTTCGCAATTTAAGTTATGATCGTCCGGCACGTCTTCCAGCAATGCCGGGGTCAGCATTGCGCCGTCGCGTTTGCCACCGCAGAGTAGTGTTGCCCCCTGCTCCTGCGCCGTCTGAATCCAATCTTCTAATTTTTTCGCCTCTTTTTCCGAGATCAGCGGGCCGATGAAAGTATCCTCATCTTTCGGGTCACCGGTCACCAACTTGCTGGTCTCAGCAATCAGGCGATCTTTAGTTTCCTGATAACGTTCGCAGTGGATCAGGATCCGCTGCACGCTGATGCAGCTCTGGCCGCTCTGGTAAAATGCGCCAAACAAAATCCGTTCAAGCGCATCATCGAGGTCGGCATCGTGATCGACGACACATGCGGCATTGCCGCCCAGCTCAAGCACCACCTTTTTCTTGCCGGCTTTGGCTTTCAAATCCCAGCCGACCGCCGGTGATCCGGTGAAGCTCAACAGCTTCAGCCGCTCGTCGGTGGTAAACAATTCGGCACCGTCACGCGAACAAGGCAGGATCGAAAATGCGCCTGTCGGCAGATCGGTCTCCGCCAGCACCTCACCGATTATCAACGCCCCAATCGGTGTCTTGCTGGCCGGCTTCAGGACAAATGGACAGCCGATTGCCAGCGCCGGCGCCACTTTGTGAGCTGCCAGGTTCAGCGGAAAATTGAACGGTGAGATGAACGAGCAGGGCCCGATCGGAAAGCGCTTGAACATCCCCTGATAGCCCGCGGCACGCTCGCTGATCTCGAGTGTTTGCACCTCACCTTCGATGCGCACCGATTCTTCCGCGGCAATCCGGAAGGTGTCGATCAGGCGACTGACTTCACCACGGCTGTCCTTGATCGGCTTGCCGGCCTCAACGCACAGCGCCAGCGCCAGTTCCTCGGCCCGTTCGGTGAAGCGCTCCACGCAATAGGTGAGAATTTTTTGCCGCTGGTACGGCTTCATGGCAGCCATCGGTACCGCTGCCGCCACCGCAGCTGCAATCGCCTGGTCGATGACGGCCCCGTCGGCCAGAGCCACCCGGTAAGCTAATTCACCGGAAAATTTATCCACAACCTCGAGGTCGAGGTTCGGTTGTTCGGGCTTGTTTGCGAGGTAGTAAGGGTAATCTTTAGGCATAGGTCAAATAGATGCGCAGAGTTTGGGCAGATCAAAATTCAGGATTTGATCGTTCTCTGAATAATCAACCGGCACATCGACGACATGCACACCGCCAAGCTGCTGGCATTCCTCGAGCAGCGGGATCAGTTCCCCGGCGGCGCCAATCCGGTGGCCAGTCGCACCATAGCTCTTGGGTAATAAATGCATCCCGGATTGCTCGGCTGCTATGTCTTCGGGTAGCTCCAGATGCACCGCCCCCGGCTTCTCCTCGGTGGCGATGCGGAATGCTTCGCGCACCCGCGAGGGAATATTATCGCCGGCCACGATCTGGGTGGTGTACTTGGTCAGCGGCGTCATCATATCGACGACATCCAGGATCTGGAACCGGCCCTGCTTGCTCTTCTTGACCGGCTTCTGACCGGTGATCATCAGCATCGGCATGCCGCCCAGTTGGGCGTAGGCAGCCGCGGTGACAAAGTTAGTCGCGCCGGGACCCAGGGTTGACAGACAAACTCCAACCTCGCCGGTAAGGCGCCCGATCGTCGCCGCGATAAATCCGGCTCCCTGCTCATGGCGGGTCAGGATCAATTTGATCGATGAGCGCGACAATGAGTCCAGCAAATCCAGGTTTTCCTCGCCGGGTACGCCGAAGATGTATTCCACACCTTCGGCTTCCAGCGCCTGAACAAATAAATCGGATGCTTTCATAGAATGAGTCCTTTAAATGGCCCCGTAGGCCAGCATCGCATCGGCGACCTTGATGAAGCCGGCCACGTTGGCACCCCTTACGTAATCGACGATTTCACCATTCTCCCCATGCCTGACACATTTGGCGTGGATATCATCCATAATTTTCTGCAGGCGCTGGTCAACCTCTTCAGCCGACCACGATAGCCGCAGCGAGTTCTGCGATTGCTCAAGCCCCGAGACCGCCACCCCGCCGGCATTGGCTGCTTTGGCCGGACCAAATAAAATACCCGCCTCCTGGAAGACATCCACCCCATCAAGGACAGTCGGCATGTTGGCGCCCTCGCTGACTGCGATCACCCCGTTCTTGACCAGAGTTTCAGCTTCTTCCTTGCTGATTTCATTCTGGGTCGCACACGGCAACGCTACATCCACCGGCACTCCCCAGGGCCTGCCTTCATGAAACTCCACACCCTTGAACTGGTCGGCATATTCCTTGATCCGCCCGCGGCGAACTTCCTTGAGGTCGATGAGAAACTGAAGCTTCTCCATGGTAATCCCATCCGGATCATGGATGAAGCCACCCGAGTCGGAGGCAGTGACTACCTTGGCTCCCAGGTTGATCGCTTTTTCGATCGCATACAATGCCACATTGCCCGACCCGGAAACAGCAACAGTCTTGCCCTCGATGGAATCGTTGCGATGTTTCAGCATGTTCTGCAGGAAATAGACACAGCCGTAGCCGGTCGCTTCCTTGCGGCCTAGCGAACCGCCAAATTCCAGGCTTTTTCCGGTCAGCGTTCCGGTGAATTCATTTTCCAGCCGTTTGTACTGTCCAAACATGTAACTGATCTCACGCGCCCCCACCCCGATATCGCCGGCCGGGATATCGGTGTCCTCGCCGATGTACCGGTGCAGCTCGGTCATGAAGGCCTGGCAAAAACGCATCACCTCACGCCGGCTCTTGCCTTTCGGGTTAAAGTTGGAGCCGCCTTTGGCGCCACCCATCGGCAGCCCGGTCAGGCTGTTCTTGAAGATCTGCTCGAAACCCAGAAATTTGAGCACGCTCTGGGTCACCGTCGGGTGAAACCGTAACCCGCCTTTGTACGGGCCGATCGAGTTATTGAATTGCACGCGCCAGCCACGATTGGCGCGGATGCAACCGTCGTCAGTCTCCCAAGTCACCCGGAAGATGATGATCCGGTCTGGTTCGGTTATCCGCTCAAGAATCTGCTCTTCTTTATAACGCGGATTTTCCTCGACGTACGGGATGATACTTGATGCCACCTCGCGGACCGCCTGGTGAAATTCCTTTTCATGCGGGTTGCGCTTGATCAGCCCCTTCATGAAAGTTTCCAACTGTTCCTGATGTTCGGGTTTTAGCATAATTGTGAAATTTGAGTACGGTTACGATGACGTTATTTCAAAAGAATTGATTTAGTTGATAGCTAGTTATTCCGGCAGATCTATTTCCTCGCCATAATCCCAAACAATATCACCGACCCATGGCGGCTGGTGGTATTTAATGATAGACGATCAGCTATTCGCGCCATCCCGAGAGCAGTGGTGTTTCCATGACACAAGCTGGGCCGGGCTTGCCACTGCTGCCACCCAGCTCGATTTCGAGAATATCATCATCACATTTCACTACCGCGAGTTCGAGTTTCCCGCCATCCAATTTCTCAGCTACGGCGGCCGCCGCCAAATCAGCCCGGTTGCAATCGCGGCTCAAATGGCCAAGAATAGCATGCTTCAGGTGCCGCTCGGCGCAATAAGCGATGACTGCGGCAGCGGCATCGTTGGACAAATGGCCATGACGCGACACAATCCGTTGCTTGACCGACCACGGGCGTTTGGGATCGTTTTGCAGCATAGAAGTATCGTGGTTGGCCTCAATCAGCAGGCCATCAAGCTCGGCAACCCGCTCACGCACTGCAGTCGTGGCAAAGCCAAGGTCAGTCAGCACCCCAAAAGTCGAAGCACCATCGGAAAGTGTGAAGCCCACCGGCTCAGTGGCATCGTGGGGTACTGAAAAGCTACTTATATCCAGCTTGCCAACCTGAAAGTCCTTGCCAGTCTGGAATATGTGCCAGTGAATTTTATCATCTACCCGGTTGCGGCCAAGCACATCAGCTGTCGCTGCATTGCAAAAAACGGGAACCTCATGCCTGCTACAGAAGATTTTCAGCCCCTTAGCATGATCACCATGCTCATGCGTAATAAGGATTCCATCCAGTGATTTCGGCTCGATTTCCGCTTCCGCCAAACGTTGCTCAAGCCGTCGCGCTGAAAGTCCTGCATCTACCAGCAGCCTGCTCCCGGAACTATCAATTAATAAGGAATTACCGCTGCTACCACTGGCAAGAACTTTTACCCTAAGCATGTTGTATTGTTGCGCGAGTCGTATCCACGAGCAACAATTTCCCAGATAAATTTCTCAGCGCTTGATACAGATGCACAAATTTTTCAAATACTTCCTGCGATTCCTGACACTGGCGATCATCGGTTCACTTATTTGGGCACTGTGGTATGTCAATACCAAGGGGTTTACCAAGAGTTGGCGTAATCGCGTCCAAGCCGAATTCCAGAAGCATGGAATCGCGATTGATATCCATCGGCTCACCCTGAATCCGGTCCGTGGGTTGATCGCTAAGAATGTCACAATCTACCGAACTGTGGCGGCCCATGATGAAATAGCCAAGGTCAGTAGCATCCGCCTGGATATCAATTTTGCCAATTTGATACGCGGAAGAAATTTCATCAATGCCGTCGATCTAAGCAACACCCGGCTGGCAATTCCAATAGCAACCAGAAATCAGGATATCAACTTGGAAATACTCGATCTCGATGCACGCATTTCATTCCCGCCGGAACAGATAAGGGTCTCGCAGGTATCCTGCAAGGTGCTGGGCATCAATATAATTGCCAGTGGGACATTACTACTGCCCGATGATTACAGGCCAGAGATCAATGAGGACAGCGAGCCGCCGGATTTGCCGTGGCTAGAACCGCTGTTGCAATCTGTCGAGTCGCTTCAGTTTCCGGGCAGACAACCGACACTCACCATTAGCTTCAGCGGTGATGTCAGTTCCATTGAATCCATTACCATTGACAACGCCAGTTTTATCAGTGGTCCGATTATCGCCGACAAAGTTCGCGTGGAGCAGGTGGAATTTTACATGACTTACATGGAAAAGCAGTTGGAGCTCAAGCAGATGGAAATCTCAGATGAGCGCGGCGAATTACTTGCCAAAGGTAAGTTCAACTTAGATGGCAGAAAGGGGCATATTCAGATATTAAGCTCCCTCGATCTACAGCCCCTATTAGCGCAAACCTTCGATTACGCCGCCCTTCGTGAGTTAACATTTTTTACTGAGCCGAAGCTGGAGGCTGCCGTTGACATCGATTTGAGCCGAGAAAACCCAATTAAGTTGATTATGACCGCTGCTGCCAAACAGGTCGGTGTTCGCTCTATAGTCTTTGACTCCCTGGGAGCGCAATTGTCATGGCATGGCGAGAACCTGTTGGTAAGGGATTTTGAACTAACACACTCTTCCGGCAGCCTGCGCGCACAGATGCTGAAGTCAGAAGCGGGGTTAAAAGCCAACTTAACAAGCGACATTAACCCGAAGATGCTGATACCACTGCTCGACAGAAGCAGCATCCTGATGCTCAACGAATGGGAGTTCAGTGACCCACCACGTGTGGTGCTGGATGCTACAGGCCCGGATTTTGCCAACTTGATCGCAACCGGCACGCTCACCCTGGATCATGCAGTGTACCGTGGTGTAGAGTTATTGAAGGCAAATTCGAAGCTGGAAATAGCGGACAGAAAAGTAATTTACAAAGACTTCACCATTGCGCGTGAAGAAGGTACAGGCAGTGGCACCTTTATCTATGACTTTGGCAAAGGTGAGGCTGTACTACAGAACATCGTCTCCACGATGTACCCGGACAAGGTAGCTCAGTGGATTGACCCTGAATTCGTCGATGATGTCCTCCCTTATCGCTTTCGCACACCAGCTCAGGTGATTGCCAATGGCGTGGTCAAGCTGGGTGGCAGTATGGGTACCGACCTGACTATGGAAATCGAAGGTAGCGATACCATGGACTACACATTCCTCGGCCAGGACCTGCCGCTGGAGAAAGTCAGCGGCACCTTGAAAATCTTAGATTATGATCTTTTTCTCGAGGATTTCTCGGGCCAGTTATTTGGCGGTGATGTCAAGCTGCAAGCGGTGGTATCCGTTGACCCTGAGGATCCGACTTATCAATGCACCATCGATGTGGACAACGCGGACTTCCAGAGTATCACCGCTTTATACTTCGATTACACCGAATCAGAAGGCAAGGTCAGTGGTCGCTACAGCTTTACCGGGCGTGAGAACGATCCTGCAAAGATGACAGGCAGTGGCAATGTGGTGGTACTAAACGGAGATGTTTTTGCCATTCCGTTTCTGGGGCCATTCTCGGAATTGCTGAATACAATAGTGCCAGGTATGGGATACAGCGTTGCCGATCGCGCAACTGCTAATTTTAACATTGCGGATGGCAAGATTTCTACCGATGACTTTGTGGTGCTCAGCAGTGCATTCTCTATGAGTGGCGGCGGCGACATCGATTTTATGAATGATCGCCTTGATTTTGATATTCGGATCAATGCCAAAGGCTTACCCGGGGTCCTGCTATTCCCTGTAAGCAAACTGTTTGAATACACCGCCGATGGCACAATGGATCAGCCTGGCTGGAAGCCGAAGTTGCTGAGTACCAGCCCACAGTCAGCAACAGGGGCAGCTGCAGATGATTCTCGCCAGCAACTGCCTGTCGAGGCACTGCGAATAGAACGCAAGGAAACACAACGTGCCAACCCTGCACGCCGCTAATTTTCAATGCCTGACATTTCACAAACCACGAAGGCTGGCAGTAAACATATAAGTACCATTACTGCAAGTGTGACAGTCGCGTTACAGCGGCTGGATGGTTTGCCCCGACAAGTAATACGAACTAAACTGTGTTGGCAGAGTCGGGACAGCTTTCTTTATATGATGTTGTCGCCCTTGGTCTTGGATCAAGGCGGACATTTCAGCTACGCAATATCCGGGCCAGTGGTCAATAATTTTTGAGACATGAAAATCGCCATCTCATGTACCAACCCCTGTCATCTTTTTGATTTGGCAAAGCAACTCCACGCCCATGAAGTATTAGCCCAGTATTACTCGGGCTACCCTGGATGGAAACTGGGTGTTCCGCAGTCGTTCCCGTTGCGTGCACGCAGTTGGCGTACCCTCGTTACTTATTCGTTACTGCGCTTGCCCAGGCAGCTTGCCCCGACCCCTGCCAAACTTTTCCGTTGGCAGGATACTGGGTTTGATAAAGCAGTCGCCTCAATTCTAGAGCCGGCGGACCTCATCCACGCGATGCCAGGACAATGCCTTGAGACTTTTCGTGCAGCAAAAAAGTTAGGATTAATTACCGTTCTGAATCATGCTACTGCTCCGGTACGCCAGTGGCTGAAAATTATGCGGCCAGAGTACATGAAGCACGCCCTGGATATTGAAAAAATCACTCCCTACGAGAGCAGTTGGATCAGCAGGTTGGATGCAGAATTAGCGCTGGCAGATTATCATTGTGTCGCTTCATCTGTAGTGCGAGATCAACTGGAGGCGGAAGGCATCCCGGCGAAAAAGATCATGATATCACCCTATGGTGCAGATGATGCCATCTTTAATTCACACAAGGCAACCAGGCCGGATAGCATGCGGATTCTATTCGCCGGGCAGTTCGGGATACGTAAGGGGATCGAATCCTTGCTCGAAGCCTTAACTATAAGCAATCGTCCTGACTGGCAGCTCGACGTTTTTGGCCATGTTCTACCGGAGTCTGATAGCATCATCAAGACCTACAGTGGAGCTCCAAAGATCACCTTCCATGGTCCCGTAAGCCAACAACGCTTGGCCGATGAGATGCGTCGTGCGACTGTCCTGGTCCTGCCTTCTTACGAGGAAGCCTTCGGCTTAGTTGTACCTCAGGCAATGGCATGCGGTCTACCCTGTATAGTTTCCAGTGCAGTAGGCGCTCAAGATATAATCAACAGCCGCAGTACTGGCTCTGTATTTCCAGTTCATAATGCCACGGCACTGGTTACGGAATTGCACTGGTGGCATCAACACTCACGTGTTATCGCTTATGATGTCGGCTGGAGAAAAATTGCCGCAGGATTCATCGCCGAGTCTTACAAGTTACTCGATAACCAAATCTCAGCCGAATACTGCCAAAAATGAAACGAAGTACATCATCAGGAACCATTCAACGCCCCTTTGTTAGGCGCCGTAGCCTGGCTGTACAATCAATGACCGCACCGGAACTGGGAGCAGAGTGCCCGCGCCCTAACCCGCTGGGCAGTATAATACTAGTGGGCGCTATAGCGTTCTGTGGCTCATTAGTTGCTGCCGGCATCGACAACCCGGAGCGGGTAGCGGCACTATTTGTTGGTGCTGGGATGGCAGCAAGTTTTCTGGTCGACTATCAATGGGGTGGGCTGCGCAACTTGTTTCGTGCCGACAGCTTCGGCTTGCTGGCGCTGTACTTTCTAGTGTTTTTCGAATTTCTTTTTCCGCAGGAATACGGAGGATTTACAATTTACCCTGCTTCGGTCAGGGAGGCGACGATACTTAGCCTGTGGGGGTTTGCCGGAATAACCATAGGTCGCCATATTGGTAATATTAAATCGTCTCCATTTACTGAGTTGTTCACCCGACCATTCCCTGCTCATCTATTGCTCATCATATTTTGGCTAAGCGTAACTATCGGGTATCTGCACATGCTGATTGCCGTGCAATTCAATCTATTTGAAATGATTGAAGACATAACCGGCCCTAGATTTTCACAAGCCTGGACGCGTGGTCGACTGGGTGATTGGAAAGCGTTGTTAATTGAGTTGGGACTTTTTATTTACCTTATTCCACCATTGGCCGCCATTATCATTGCCCGTAGAGAGAAGTTTAAGAAGTACCAGATATATTTAGTTTCCTTGGTTTTGCTTTTTACTATCTTTCAAGGATTCGCCAGCGGCACTCGCAACATCCTGGCAGCATACTTGTTAACCTTTTTGATTGGCTACGCTTTTGCGTGTTCGCGTGAACGCCGCAAAGAACTAATAAGTTTGGGAGTTGCCTGCGCCGCGCTGCTGGTAATTTCCACAGTAATAATGGTGGATTTCCGTCAGATTGGCTTGGCTAATTATTTAAAAGGGTATCGAGATGCAGGTAATGAAGATGAAATCAACATGGTTGTTGACTATAATTTGTATTCATTGAGTAAAGTTGTCGAAGTTTTTCCCGAGTATTACCCTTACTTAGGCTGGGAAATTCCATACAATGCTATTATTAGGCCTATTCCGCGTGCAATATGGAAAGGTAAGCCGGAGGGATTATCTGTTTCTATCGAGGACGCAGTCGGCGCAGAGGGTTGGACCGTATCGACCACATTTGTTGGCGAAGCCTACATGGCAGGTGGATTGCAGGCTGTTATAATCATCTCGCTAATATTGGGAGCGGCCATGGGCTGGTGGTCGCATTTGGCCTCACCCCGAAACTCGGAGTTTGGGATGCTGGTTTATGCTTCCGGTTTTTTTGCCATAGCTATATCGATGCGCAGCATCCTCGCCGTTGCCCCTGCAGTACTGCCAACGCTTGGCGGTTTGGTACTGGGTAAGCTCCTTCTCGAAAAAGCAGTCAAATCGCGACGAGCGTTTAATCACGTGCCAGAACCAGTAGCACCGGCACAACAGAACTCAGTGACCCGACGTCACCATCAGCGGCGGCCTTTCAGCCGCAAAGCATAAGCATGGAATCTCCATTGCGAATTGGTGTCCTGAGCGTGGTACCTTCTCCCTATCAGCGTGATCTATTTGCAGCAATGAATGCCCGTGATGACCTGGAGTTGGAGGTATTTTATCTTGAAGACAGTTCGCCGGACTCACCATGGCCACAGAAGCCCCTTGCTTCCTACGAACGTATCTTGTCCGGCCGGTGGCTTGCGCTTGGCAGTACGCGCTGGCACCAGTGCGAGCGCTTGGTCGGCTTGAATATCTATGACTTTCTGATCGTCAACTCGTACATGTCATCCACTGCTCAGCAGTTGATGCGCCAGATTTCTGTTCCCTGGGCATTCTGGGGAGAGCGCATGAGGCGGCAAAAAAATCCACTGAAAGCCATCGTCCGACGCTTACTTACCCTGCCGCTCAAGCACGCCGCATTCATTGCTGCGATCGGCACCCTGGCTAAAGCCCAGTACACTAGAAAATTTCGGAACCTTCCGGTCCACAACATTCCTTACTATTGTCAGCTGCAACCATTTCAGCAAAATCCAGCAACTCCCGGCCAGCGTAAGGAGCGGCTGCGACTGTTGTTCTGTGGTCAATT
>CAYUDZ010000098.1:0-2253 GCA_964443575.1 uncultured Chthoniobacteraceae bacterium
CCCTGGGACTTCGCAAGTCATGCAATGACCAGTCCGAATTGTAGTTAACTACGCCAAAGGCGTTATGTAAACAGCCCGGGGTTGCGCAGCTACCCCGGGATGACCAACAGCCACGGATCAATCCTGAAGGGATTGTGTAGTGAAAACAGTATTACTCTTTGCAAATCAGTCGTAGATCGAGTAATTAACATGCCATGAAATCACTGCTTACCATTCCATGTACTATTATTATTGCCGTATTTGCTAGCGGCTGTTTTGGCGGTGGCGCGCATGTTTCCTCCAGCGGTTCGACATTCACCACGGCAGCCTACGAAGATGGCAAGCGCAAGGGTATAATGGACCGGCAGGCGGGACTGCCGCGGGAACATTCGCGTCATACCGCATCGTACGCGGCTGCCGGGTCATCGGAATTTCAGCAAGGCTACGTTGACGGCTACAGCAGTGTTGAAGTAGTAGCCGCCACAGCTACCAACCGGGAGCCACTGATTTCGGTGAATGGCCGCGGCACTGTCACGGTAATGAAGGGTCCGCTCAAACTCTCTGTATGCCGTACCGCCGGGCCCAATGTCGAGGAGACCCGCTTTGTCGAGGGACAACAGCAGCTTGTGGTCAAGTCGCGCAAGAGTGGCGGTCCGGCCGTCGTCCAATTATTCAATGTGGCCGACGGCACCGAGATCGAGCGGATTGCTGCTACCGAGATTACCGGCAACCAACCGTCATGGGCCGCAGGCTTGAGTGACTAGCCTAATTGATCGCCAACTTATGATGTATCTGCCCTGCGGGCAATTGTGACAAAATCGTCATCGTTTCCCGCTTGTCAGTAATCATCAATTATCCAATACTCTGAATCGATGTCGTTTATTATCGGCCTCCTCATCGGCTCACTCATCTACATCGCATTGCGTTGTATCTTAGGCGGCGTCTATACGGTCGAGCAAAACGAGCGCGCCGTGATTACCAGCTTTGGTCGCGCCCAGCGCATCGACAACCGCACGACCCTGGACGAACCGATTTCCGAGTTCCTCGAAGACGATCACCGCGAGCGCTATTGCTATCCGGTTCTCAAGGTGGTTGGCCCCGGTGGCCCCTATCTCAAGCGCCCATGGCAAAAAGTCCACAAGGTCAACGTCGCGATCAACACCGTGAATATTGCTTACGATCCGGATACGCCACATGCCAACCAGCACGGCACCGTGCTGGAAGCCGTCACCAAAGACCAGCTAAACATCGGCATCACCGGTCAGCTGCGATATAAAGTCAGCGAGCAGAATATTTATGCTTACCTGTTCGGCGTAAACAATCCGATCGCCCATGTCATGGGTTACTTTATTTCAATCCTACGCGAGCGCATCGCCAACTTCGAGGCACAAACCCAGACGATCGAACTCGAGGGCCAGGCTGGAGATGAGCAGGAAATTAAATTGGAAGGAATTTCCATTAATGACTTGCGCAAGAACCTCAACCAGCTGAACGAACAGATGGATTTCGAATGCCAGTCGTCGGCGGCCCGCTACGGGATCGTGCTCGATGCCTCGCTGATCACCCAGATCGACCCGCCAGAGGAAATCGAATCCGCGCTGGCAGCTATCAATACCGCGCATAACGAAGTGTCCTCAGATATCAGTGTGGCCCAGGCGCTTGCCGACCAGAAAATCGAGCAATCGAAGCGCGCTGTCGAAATTGAAACCATGCGTGCCGAAGCGGAAACCATTCCGTTGAAGCAAATGTCCGAGCAGCTATCGATCCTCAAATCACATAACCCGCAAGCGCTCGCAGCCTACCGCCGCAACGTCAGCATCGACCTACTCGACCGGGCCGAACGCATCATCCAGGACAACCGCCAATGAACTTTGTTTTAGGATTTTTTGTTGGTTTAATTGGCACCGCGATCGCCATCCCGGTATTCCTTGGGATGCTGCGTTTCTTTGGCTTTTACACCACGGTGATGGAAGGTCATTGCCGTGTCTTTACACTGTTCGGCAAAGTCATCGGCGTCGTCAAGGAGCCAGGCTTGACGTTCCTGTTCTCGGCGCTCGGGCCGCAGGCTTTCCTGTTGCCATTTTTCGGCAAGAGCTACGATGTCGATGTGCGGCTCGACCAGGTTTACCTGCGCAGCCAGCCGGTCAACTCGGAAGAGGGCACGCCGATGGGTATCGGTGTCTGGTACGAAATGTATGTCAGCGACCCGGTTGACTTCCTGTTTAAAAATACTGATCCGGACGGCTCCTTGCGCGCCAACGTTTCCAATGCGAC
>CAYUDZ010000098.1:2263-10606 GCA_964443575.1 uncultured Chthoniobacteraceae bacterium
CGACGGTGCGCTCGCTGAGTAATATGCCACTCGAAGACCTATTGCAAAACCGCCACAACATGAGCCGCGTGGTACGCAAGGAAGTTTCCCCCAAGTCCAGCGAATGGGGGTACCAGTTAGGTTCGGTCTACATCCGCAAAGTCCATTTCCGCGATGAAACCATGATCAAGCAAATCGAGGAAAAAGTTGCTAACCGCTTGCGCCAGGTCACGGCCGCTATCCGCCAGGCCGGTGATAACCAGGTCGAGGTAATCAAGAGTGCCGCAGAAAAAGAAGCCGCCACGGAGTTTGCCCGAGCCGCCACCATGCGCCCGCGCCTGGTCGGTGAAGTAATGGAGCAAATTGCCAACGACCCGGATGTACTGGAAGCGCTGCTGGATATCCTGCGCATCGATCGCACGATCAAGAGCAACGCCCGGCTGACCTTGATCCCGGCCAACCGGGAAAGCAACCTGATGAGTGATCTGTTGGCGGTAGAGAAGCCTGGCTCACCGGCAGCCACAGCACCGGCACCGGAAGCGCAACAGCCACACCAACCGGCAGCCGGTCCGACACCCTCAGAACAGGAGCCACCGGTAACCTGGAACCCGCCGACCAGCAGTCTGGATTCCCTGACTGACTCGTTGCGCGAAATGAAAGACAATTTCCAACAACAGGACATGCTCGGCAAAGCCAGAACGCTGGTAGATGCGTATAAAAACATGCGCAGCAGCGGCGGCGGCTGGAAAATCTAATTCAGTATCTGTTGAATTTGTACCGCTATACGGATTACTCGATTGCCGCTTTTATCCGGCATCACCACCCTTTCGATGCCTAAAAAAAGCTTTGTTGTGAAATTTGAAGATGGCGTGGTCCACGAGATTGAAAGTTACGATTAGCTCAACTCCAATTGCATTTGACCCAACGCACAATTCGCACGTGCAATATTCGAATTAGCGGCTCAGTGGCGGCGATCGCAGCGCTCCGGCATTGCTTTTGCTTCAGTATGGTGTTGGTATTCAGTGGTGGCAGATCCCTACCAATGGCAGATCAAGCAAGTCCATTTTCCGATCTCCAAAATTGGATTACCATTGCTGGTAGCACTAGGCATTCTTGGCTGTTCTAATGACGAACCGAACTCCAGTGTAGCAAGTCAGGCATTCACCTACAAACAACCTACCGTCTACTCGCGCTCGCAAAGCACCCTGCCCTACGGAGAATTTAAGCCTCCGATCAGCGAGAAAACACCGATTCTGCCACAGCTCAAGAAGGAAAAGCCAACAGGCTTGGTGACTATCAAGGATGGCGTCGCCTTTTCGAGTTCCTCAAGCTGGGCAGGAAACGACACTGAGTGGCTGCCGATGGGTGAGATGGCAGTTTTGCTCGATGATGAATCGCCATCTTTGCACATAATTACCCAGGTTCTAGTCATGCAGTTACAGGACTTGCCGCACTTCGAGCAAATCACCATCTACCCGCCCGGTGAACTGCCAAGGAATGGGTCGCTCATCCCCGATTTGACCTTGCGCTTGAAGATAGCGAATGAATCTGATGCTGAAGAGGAGAGCCATTCGATAAAATTTATCGGTGGTTCCGGGCTCATGGGTAATATTCAGCCGCGTTACCAGAGCGGCGAGCCGCCATTACCAAACTGGACTGTTCATGGTGAAGTTGAGCCACTCTATGCCAGTGGCTGGCATGATGACCCTCACTTGGCACGCAAGGTAGCCAAAAGTGTCAGCGAAAAACTCGTTGAACTATTACGCGAAAGACTATCCGAATTACGCAAGCAACGCGCCCTGCTGCCGGAATTGCCCGCTGGTTTTTACCCGCAGTACAGGACGACCCCAGACATCGAGTCATTACTCGGATACCAGGTCAGAGAAATTTATTCACTGCGCGGGATGCTCACCCCTAACCATACCTGCTGGGAATTCACTGCCGATTTAGCCCCTGAAAATGTATTTACTAAATTGGCCGAAAAATTGAAAAGCCATGGCTGGCAGGAACAACGCACCTATTTGAGTGAGGAGGCTACTGGCAACAACTTCATCGATTTATACCACCCGCATCGCAACACCAGCTTGAGGATTGGCAATAATTGGAAAAATGAAAATCTGTTCCTCTTCGGCACGAACAACCCCAATCGATTCTTTGCAGTCAGCCGGGAATTGATGAAGGCAGAAGAGCGGCTGGAGGCGGTTGATCAATTTTTAGAACAATCACCAAGCCCGGAACAGTTGGCCGTCCTACCGGCCATCCTCAACTCCCGTAATAACCACCCACAAATTACCAACGCCCTGGAGCAAGCCGCTCCGGCGATGGCAATAGAAGACCTATTCCAGTCCGTCAACTACCTGCATCGCACGGCGCGTAACGCTGCTGCGGCATCAAAGCTGCATTCGATGGCATGCCTGCAAATGATGGGCATGGAAACTTCGGATGACTTACAAGAGGAACTGGAGGAACAAGCAAAAAACTTTAAATTGCATGTGGATGCCGCCAGCTCTGACAGTGAACTTATCCCCTTCACCCTCAACCCCGGACAACTCAAAGAATTTGGAATCCTGGAGCCCCGCGACATCATCGCCAGTCAGACGCTTATTCGAAAGGTAGGTCAACCGGTCATCATCAGGGTCAGCAAGCAGCAGTTCGTTGCAATCAACGTGTACCAGAATCGCCCACTGCTGGACGATCAGGATGGACCACCAACGAAACCACTCATCTTCAGAGTGTTTCGTATTGAGGGCGATTACAATGAAGCTGATGGACGCTACTCATCCTGGAGCCACTCAAATTTCACCCAACAAGTCAGCGCCGGCGAGCAGCATGAGGTAGGCAACGAATACCTCAAACGCTTCAAGTTGACCTGTAATATTGCTGATGATGGTAAAACTTACCAGCTGTCAGCATCTCAACCCATCGTGGAATAATTGCGCGGCGCCTACTTCGCTTTTGGCGGTCCCAACTGCTGCAGCATTTGCATTGCCGGCTGGTAATCCCGGTCCAGCTGGAGCGACTCGATCGCTGCCGCACGGGCCGCATCGATATCTCCCTGGCGGGCATGCAAGGTGGCCCTGACAAATGGCGCCTCAGGGTTATTCGGATCAATTTCTTCAGCTTTGCGGATTGCAGCTTCGGCCTCTTCCAGTCGTTCTGCACCGGCGTGCAGCAAACTGATATTGTACCATGCCCGGTAATACTCCGGTTGTGCCTCAACCGCTAACTCCAACTGCTGCAGCGCGGCATCATTATCACCCAACTCGGCTCGCAGCAAACCCAGCATGAAGCGCGATTGATAGTCTTGTGAGTTGACGCTGAGTGCCTGCTCGAGCGTGGCGATTGCACCTTCCGGGTTAGCTCGCGCATTCTTCATCATCGCCAGGTCATGATATAGCGGCATGCTGTGAATATCCCAGGAGATTGCTTTCTGGTACCAATCTTCCGCTTCATCAAATTGACCGCGGGCATAAGCGAACTGGCCGAACCGTGCCGCGCCAAGCGGCTGATCGGCATTGAACGCCAGGTACTCTTTCAACTCATTGTAAGCCACATCACCTGCCTGTAACGAAGCTCGTGCCAGCCAATTCGCTTCCATCCTCACGCTGCGCCGCGGGTCATCCCGCAAGGCTGCCGTAAGTTCAGCCGCTTGCGGATGCGCCCCTAGCACCTCGATTGCAGCAAGCCGTACCAGCGGGCTTTCATGTTGCAACCAGGCTGTCGCCAACTCGACAACCTCGGGATTGTTAAGGTAGGGGGCAGCCAACCCCAGCAAGGTCGCCTGCCAGGCCGCAGTGACTTGCATCTTTGCCGAAGCGACCAATTCTGTACCGAGCCCCGACTCATCTTCGTAGGCCCGGGCAATCAACCGGGTACGCTCCCGCTCCGGCCTTTCCATCTTCTCCCCATACCATTTATCAACCCACTCAATCGCCCAGTCGACCGACTGGTCATCGTGGCATTTATTACAGGCATTGGGAACACCCAGTTCCTTGGTCAGCAGCGGATCAGGGCTGGTGAAGCCGTGGTCGCGGCGTGGATCACGCTCCATATAGGTGGTATGCGACATGTGGCATTCGACACAGCGGTTGCCGCTGCTCTCTGCCGCATGAAAGCTATGCTCAACTGGAACAATGACCGGGGCATCCCACTTGTTGCCTTCATTATGGCAGGACAGGCAAAGTGCGTTATTGTCGGCAGGCAAGATCAACTCGCCGCTGTGCGGGTTATGGCAGTCAAGGCAGCCCACACCGGCACGCCCACCCATCTTCGACATCATAAAAGACCCATAGACAAAGACCTCATCGCGGATCTGGCCATCCGCATAGTATAACCCGCGCTGGCTGGGTAAGGATAATCGGTAATAATCAAAAAAATTGTCGCCTGACTGAAACCCTCCCACTAACTCCCCACGCCGGCTATGGCAGCTGGCGCAATTGTGCATGACCTGCTCGTCGGTTAGTTTGGGAACTTCTGGAAATGGCGGCTCGGCAAATGCTTCCGCATGGCCGTCCATCCCGGCGTGACATTGGGTACAGGAGATCCCCATTTCATTCCATTTCGAGTCGTAGCTATCCGTGGTAAAATTATAATTCTTGGCATAGCCGGTCATGTGGCAGGCAGCACAGTTGGAATTCCAGTTCATGCCGCGGTTGGTCCAGAACCCCCACTCGTCGGGCCGCCGGTCCTGGTAGCCGTAGACGTTGAACCACTCGCCGGTTTCCGGCTCAAAGGCCAATTCAGTCGACTGCCAGCGGCCACCTGGAAATGGCACCAAGTATTGGCGTAATGGAAAATATGCCAAGACCATATCCGGTTCGAAGGCATCGCGAATTCCCTCCGGCCCCATCGTCATAATCACCGGTTGGCCACCATCCAATTTCAGGTTGCTTGCATAAGAGCCTATCTTTACCGTGCGCGCCGGATCAAATGCCGGTCGGTCGCTATCAAGTTCGATTAAGCGGTTGGCATGGGCATGATGCGAACGTGCCCAATCCTCAAACTCAGCTGCATGACAGGCCCGGCATGATTCCGCATCGTTGGTAAATACCCGAAACCCTGCCTGCGCTCGTGGCCTGCCATCTTTGCCGGAAGCTGCTGTGTCTGACAGCCGTTGCCAGCCATCATTTTGAATGAAAACCAGTGTAGCTACTATTCCTGCTACCACTATGACAGCAATCAGCGCGGCTAATTTAAATGATCCGTCGCACTTTTTGCTACTAATTTTCATTCAGCTAATACCATGAATCAAACCCTCACGGGGTCAATTGCATTCGCCAGCTTTTTCTTTTATCCTCAGCGTGATGTCGAGCATAAAAGAGCATGTCGTCGTGTTAAGCGGTGCCGGAATCAGCGCAGAAAGTGGGCTAAAAACATTTCGTGGTGATGACGGCTTGTGGGAGGGTCACCGCGTCGAAGACGTCGCCACCCCGGAAGCCTGGCAACGTGACCCCGAATTGGTGCTGGAGTTTTACAACCAGCGTCGGTGCCAGGGGCTGGCTGCCAAACCTAATCCGGCCCATCAGGCCCTGGCCCGCCTCGAGCAAGCGTACGATGTCGACATCATTACCCAGAATATCGATAACCTGCATGAGCGGGCAGGCTCGACGCGGGTGCTCCACTTGCATGGGGAAATCATGCTGGCACGCAGCAGTATCGACGAGTCATTGCTGGTACCGCTCGATGGCGGTCGCGACATCAAAATCGGCGATCAATGTCCGCTGGGCAGCCAACTCAGGCCGCATGTCGTCTGGTTTGGTGAAGCGGTGCCGGCACTGGAGCCCGCCGAAGATATCGTCTCCCAAGCCGATATCCTGATTGTCATCGGCACCTCACTGGTCGTTTATCCGGCGGCGCTGCTCGCCTTCCGCTCGCCACAGGCCCGCCGCAGAGTTGTCATTAACCCGGAAATTCCAGAATCAATACCACTCGAATCATTCGAGTGTATATCAGAATCAGCTAGCCAGGCCACGCCAAGACTAGTCGACGAATTACTCGCGGCAGCCACTTGACGAAGACCATCTATGAACAAATTTGTAAAATTCATAATCGTAATCGCCAAAAACAGACCGTAGATCCAGATCACGATAACGATTATGAAAAAGAATCTACGCAACCCCTTTGGGGTTGTCTCAATGATTACCGCCGGGAACCCAGGGTTGTTCCAACCCTGGGCTTTGATCCAAAACACCTTCGGCGTTGCGGGGTTACGCAGGTAATGCTGTATACCATGGAACATCCACGGCTCGTGATCCAAAACGCCTTCGGCTTTGCGGGCTTACTCAGACCTTTTCTGAAACGGTATTAGTTAACAACGCCGAAGGCATTGGGTAAACAGCCCTGGAACTTCGCAAGTCATGCAATGACCAGTCCGAATTGTAGTTAACTACGCCGAAGGCGTTGTGTAAACAGCCCTGGAACTTCGCAAGTCATGCAATGACCAGTCCGAATTGTAGTTAACTACGCCGAAGGCGTTGTGTAAACAGCCCGGGGTTGCGCAGCTACCCCGGGATGGCCAACAGCCATGGATCAATCCTGAAGGGATTGTGTAGTGAACGCAGGGATCACTGCTCATAATAACCAAAGATCAGTTTTTTTCTAAGTTGGATATTGTCACCAGGTAGGATTAATTCGAAAAACGTTGAACATGAATCCTGATCCAATTGCCTACCTTCATGATGCCAACCCGGGCACGGTCATCTACGGTGTCGCAGCCGATGCCGGCGAAGACGTACAGATCGAAATCCTGATCCGGGAAAGTGACGCCGAACTCGCCCGCTTGCCGAATCCTCCCAACCTGCAAATGCGCGCGGGGGTGATTCAAACCAAAAAGCTACAGATACCGGTCGTGCTGTTCCGCCTCGGCCCGGACCTGCCGGTATACCAGTCGTTCTGGAATTACTATCATCCGCGGGAGCACGGTGAACTATCGGTCATGGAACATATGACCGCCGAGCCGCATGAGTTGATCTTTAAATTGGTCGGTGACGCGGGCGCCGTGGCTAACCTGTTCTCATGTTATCACCCATTGGCCACTTTTTTTGAATCCTGCTGCCGTCAGGCGGAAGCTGTGCCATCCTGGTCTGAAGAGGAATTCTACCAGGCCCTTGATGAGGTCGATCAGCGCTACCCGAGTCCGTTCGATCTATGGCAGGCCATCAGCGACCCGGGTCACCAGCCGCAATGAGTGGCAGCCTGCTCACAGAGGAATTTTTTCAACGCGATCCGCTGCAATGCGCCCAGGCACTGATCGGGCAGGAACTTTATTGGGATGGCTGTTCCGGCATCATCGTCGAGACCGAAGCCTATCTCGAGTTTGGCGATGAAGCCTGCCATGCCTTCACCCGGCCATCGACACGTACGTTCATTGCCGACAACCCTCCGGGTACAGCCTATGTATACCTCAACTACGGCGTCCACTGGCTGATCAATGTGCTGGTAAAAAATAGGCGGCGAAATGGCATCATCCTGATTCGTGCGCTGGAGCCGCTCGCCGGGGTCGACATCATGCGCCGAAGACGCAAGCAGCAGCACACCCAAAGCCTCTGCTCGGGACCGGGCAAACTCACACAGGCACTCGGCATTGATGGCAGCGACCACGGCCGCAGCCTGTGCGATTCGCCGCATCGCGGTATCATTAAGGGCAAAAAAGTACCAAAAAAACAACTGGTCAGCGGTTCGCGCATCGGGATCTCTCGCGCCGTCGATTTACCATGGCGGTTCTACCTCCGCGACTGCCCGCACGTCAGCAGGTGAAGCACGGAGCAGACATCGTCAGGAAGGCAACAATGAGGCGTTTCCCGGCCGACCGATCTGTCAGGCTGCGTGGCCAGGTGTCGTTCCACGAAAGCTGAGCTCGATTTCATCGACGCTAAAGCCATCAGGCAGCATTTTTTGCAATGATTCGTGGGCTTCCGGCGTCAATGCCACATCATGCACTTTACCGGTGCGTTTACAGAAAAAGTGCGCATGCTTGTGCGTCTCATCGTCATCGGGACAGAACCGGCTGGCTTGCCGTTGCAGGTTGACCTGGCGGATCAATCCACAATCGCGCAAGGTCTCGAGACAGTTATAGACAGTCGCCATCGAAATCCCCGGAAGCAATGCCCGTGCGCGCTCAAATACAGAGTCAGCCGTCGGATGATCCCGCGCTTCCAGTAGCACCGCATAGACCAACTGGCGCTGGCGGGTCAATCGCTGCCCGTGCTGACTTAACGTCCGGCGCAGCTGCTTTTTGTATTCCTGCCTCAGTTCCACAATATAAAAAAATAATGGTATCGGTTAGAAAATCAACTGTGTTGTTATCACATCGCTAGCCCGGAAAAATCACAAACTTCGTAGCGAGACGCAGCGTGGGGTGCTTGG
>CAYUDZ010000099.1:0-3956 GCA_964443575.1 uncultured Chthoniobacteraceae bacterium
CTCATCCTCCAACTCAAGGTTACTGAGTAAGATCCCCAGTTTGCGCGGGTCTTGGTCTGCTGTTGCTTGTTGCAAAATTTCGAGCAATGCACTGCCGTCGACCCGTGATGAGCAAATTAGCTCAATGGTTGCGCAAGCGATATCCAAGTCCTGGTGCAATGCCAGAATCTTCAGTAATTTATGGATCGATTGATCAGTATGAGAAATTGCCGCTATAACATTGAGCAGTGTCTGTTTGTCGGCACTTTTCAGTCGCTTGACCAAGCTGGCTGGCGGTGATTGATCCATCTGGCAGTAAGCCCCGATAACCGGTCCGATCAGCGAGGGATCTTCAGCCAAGCTCTCCAGTGATTTAATCCCGGCAGTCAATTTCAGTGTAGCAACTGCCTCGATCGATGAAATACGAACAAATTCATCCGCATCATTCATCAACGAAATTATTTCATCGCTCAGTTGCCGTAGCTGCAGCTTCTTCGCCGCGTCGAGTGCTGCCACGCGCACTCGCCAGCGCGGATCCTGCATGGCCGCAGCAATATCCTGTACGAGTTTCTGGTTTTTATCTTTATCGGTTGAAGGCTCACCAAAAAACTGCTGGCCGCCGATATTTTGGTAACTGCTATCGCTGGCAAGTCCCTCCAACGCGACGATGACCAGATCTTCCGACTCATGTTCCAAAAACTTACTCAGTATCCCCTTGCTTCGGGGGGTAGCAATCTTACCCAAATTTCGCAGCACGACATAGGTGACATTTTCGTCGCTCTCGCTTGCCAATAGCCCTTCGATTTCTGATAGCGCCTCGGCCCCATAGGATGTCAGCAGAATTTCAGCCGTTGTTTCGCGGACTAATGGTTCCGGATCAGTAATGAATTCTTTCAGGATCTGGTGCCCGGTTGAGCCAAACTTACCAACCTCACGCAGGCTCTGTAATCGCATATCCAAGCCACCAAAAACCAAACGGTTAGTCAAGTTAGGTGGGACTTCCCGCTCTTGTTTCTCCAGCATCAGGGCGTAACGCAACTCCCGCAGCCGGTCCAAACTTGCCACCGGTAAATCCGGATTGCGCCGGGCAAACAGGTCAATCATCGGAAAAGCTTCCTGGCCGAAGCGCAGCAACATCTCTCTCGAGCGTGGGCCGGCCTGAGGGTCATCACCGATCAAATCATTCAAATAACCGACAACCGCCTCCGGGTCGAACTGCTCCGGGTTGGCAGTGGATGCCGGACCACCATCGTCACCGGCCCACGACTGCCAGCGCATGAGGGCCTGGGTTTGGTCAACCTGATCGAATAGCCAGGGGTCAAAACCAAAAGTCTCACCTGACTTCCATTCGAGCAGTTCCAGGGCACCAAGCCTGACCGCCAGTCGCTCATGGCTTAACATGCGTACCAATTTTTCAGCAGGAAATGGTTTGGTCGTCCGGAAGGCCGGACGGATCATGCTGCCCGATAACTCATCACCAAACCTGGCAAGTAGGTCGGCAAACTTGTCATCTGATATATCTTCAGGAATCCCCCGGGTTAAATCGAGTTGCTGCTCAGTTTCCGAGGGGCTGCTCCCCATCAGACTGAGAAGGTCCAGAAAATCGGCTTTGGCAAGATACCCGGCAAAGGCATGCCTGACTTGGCTATCCGCGTTGAGCAGGACAAATGTCGGAGTACCGCGGATTCCAAAGCTGGCGGCGCCCTGCGGGTTGGCGTCGATGTCAACTATGCTGAATAGCTTTCCTTCCAGCGCCTGCATAACCTCCCGGTCACGCAGCACCTCCCGCTCAAAACGCAGACATACCCCGCAGTTTTTTGAAGTAAAGTAAGCCAGCAGCGGACGCGCTTGTTGGCGTGCCAATGTTTGTGCAGTACCAAAGTCCAGCACCCGTTGGGCGACGTCCTGAGTATCCTGTGCGCCAAGCGTGCAGAGCTGGGCCAAGAGGATCAGGCAGGGCAGTATTTTCCTGCCGTGGTTGGTGAGCAACATAAGTACAGACGGTTCTTAGTAGAGCAGCGCGTAGGCTAGCACATTAACGTTGACCTCAAGTGAATTCTTGACCTCGTTGCCACCACAGCAGCAGCAGCCTTCGGTATTCGCCGTATTGTTCAATCCATGCGGAGAAAAGATGACCACCGTCTTGCCGCCAATTTCCATCGAGGTCAGTTTGGGCTCCTCGGTGGGACTTTTTAGCTTCAATTTGTCAATCGTGTAGACAGTGCGAAAGATCGGGCTGTCCTTAGGCAGGTCAACAAACTCCTGATCCGGGAATACAGCTTTCATTTCCCGCAGGAATGCATCGCGGAATGTTTCGCTGGAACACCCGGCAGAGGCTAGCAGAAATCCGCCATCCTCGAGGTACCTGCGCAAGTTTTCCCGCTCTTTGCTCGTAAAGCGAAAATCCTTCTCACCGGTCATGATAACAAAGGGGAAATCAAATAACTCATCAGAGGATAATTTGACCGTCTTGAAACGACGTTCGGTGGCTATTGATGTTTCCCGTTGGGCAACGCTGAGAAATTCATCGCTAAAGCAGCGTGAGGTATGGACACCTCCATAGATCAGCATCGCACATTGCACTTTGCCGGCATGCACCGCCGAGCAAGCAACTAGCACGGAAATAATTGTGAGTAAGTAGGCTTTCATCATTCCTGTTCTTTTTCCTGTTTATCGTGTATCGAGAAATATTCTACCACCGCTTCGCGGTACTTTTCGGGTGCCTTGTCAGCCATCGTACTACTCGAGGATTCTGCACCGGAATCATCTGGACTATAAGCCTGATCACCAGTTTCGCCAACAACCACTGTACCCTGTCCCGCACCGGTGCCGCCCTTGCCACCTCGGCTATTACCGCCTAGCCGGGTGCGTTGCGGTCCAAATACCGGTAAATCGAGCATCGAATACCCCGGCATGCTGCCACCTCCCGTACCGGAACCCGCCATCCCGATACCACTGCCACCGGCCCCACCTTGCCCGCGACCCAGTATCGCTTGCAGCATTTGCTGCATGGTCTTATTCAGGTCAGGATTTGGGATGGTGAAACGTAATCCCCCCTGGCACATCCCGGCCATGCAGTTCCCGGAATCGTTGAGCAGGCTGCGCAATGCTTCCAAGGCAAGCTGCGAATTGCGCCCGGCTGCCAGTCCATCAGCATTATGCATTGCCTGTCCCGCTCGCTCCATGAAATTCGCTGCCCCCGATTGCTCCAGTGCTTCAGCAAATTTTTCGGCATCCTGCCGCAGTTGCTCAAATGCCGCATCATCGGGCAGCTGCCCTGCCTGCGCCCTCAGCTCTTGGGAGAACTTTACAACCTGCTCACGCAATTCCAGCTGCTGGGTGCGGTAAGTGGCAAGTGTCTCTGCCTGTTCAGCCGGGTTATCCTCTGCCAGCTGCAGCATCCTATCGATCCGTGCTTGTTCGTCGATCAGCTGGTTGTACTTGCTTGCCATCTGCATAATTGCGCCAGCTTGCCTCATCTGTTCTGCGAGCTTGAGTTGTTCGTCAACGTCCTGCTGGTGTGCCCCCAACTTGGCCAGTGCCTGCTTAATCAAGTCGGTTGCATTTTCTTCATCCTGTGTGGCCTGCTCGAGTAATCCGGAAATTTCCGCGATCGTATCGGCAAGTTCACCAAGCACTTCCTGTAACTCCTGTTCTGACTCGAATGCGGGAAAGTCATCAGCCAGCTGCTCAAACAGTTGTTTTGCAGCAGCGGCCGCCTGCCGGGCTGTGGTCATTGCTTTATCGACCTGTTCCGGTTCACCGGACTCGATAGCTTTATCGAGATCCTCCAGCGCCTTGCGCAATTTACTCCATTGCTCATCGATTATCCTGTAGCGCTCGGTGAATTCACCTAAACCGATCTGGCGACGCAGCATCTCTGCATATTCCTCTTCGGAAATATAATCTTTATATGTTTCAATTTTTTCTTCACCATTTTCAATGTAAGTCGTAACAACCGTGGCAAGGACTTCAGA
>CAYUDZ010000099.1:3966-5170 GCA_964443575.1 uncultured Chthoniobacteraceae bacterium
TTCAAGCACCTCACCAATCTCGACTCCCAACCTGGCCATCTCGATCTCACTTTCAAATTCCAATTCTTTACTTGGTGCTTGTGGTCCCAAGTTCAGCAACCGGTCTTTAAAGCCTGACAGGGTGCGAACAAAATTCACCTTCTGTAGGCGGATATCATCACGGGCGGTCGCAGTCACCGGGAGAATCGTTGCCGGTGTGGCCAGCGAGTACAGCGGCGGACTCTCCAAAGTGACCTCCGGCTGACCATCGGGTACTATCTCCTGCTTGACGCTCAATGGTTCCGGGCATTCGGTCCCCTGCACATCCCAAATGGTTATTATCAACTCGCCAGGTTCATTCATCTGCCAGTCGAATTGCAACGCATGCCGACCGGCAGAAGTAGCCTCAAAGGTTCGCGACAAACGACTCTCGCCGCTGCGATAGAACTCTGCCCTGCCGCGTGACAGTGGGCGGTTGCTCGAAAGCCTGAGGCTGGCCTGCGAACCCTCCAGTGCTTTAAATTTCTCATTACCCAAAACAAACTCACGCCGTTGCTTGCCGGAATAAGCAGGTGGCGCAATCTGCACTTTTGCTACTGCAAAACGCGGCTCCAGCCGGACTCCAAGCGTGTGCCAGTGACTCCGGGCATTGCCGGTTCGAAAGTGAAAATCTACAGGCTCAATCACATTCTCGATACTTTGGCTAAAATGTCCGTCCGCGCCATGAAAGCATGCTGTTTCCGACAGCGAGCCATCCGGATTACGGGTCACCAGAAAGACCTGCTCGGCAACTTCATCTCCTGAAACCAGAACCCCCAGGTCAACATCCTCACCATAGAACGCCTCGGGGTTCTCAGGCACTAGTTGAAATGCAAGCGGGCTATATGGCGGGATATCCAACGTCGGCAGTAAAATTCTCCCCAGCAGAGTAAATGCTGCCGGCCCATTAAAGAGGATCACCAGCAACAGTGGTACGGCCACCGCCGCCAACGCGTACTTAGCACGCTTGACCTGCTGTACCGGGCGGCAATCTTTTTTTGCCAAGCGCAACAATCCGAGTTGCGCATCGGCAATCGTGCGTGAGGAAAGCTCATCATTAGGATCCCCGCTGTTAACCCGCTTGCCCGTTTGCAATTCATAGGCTGACAGTAATGAGTTGCGCCGATCTCCCAGTAATTGGTCAGCGCGACGTGCCGCATCGGCCAAGGTGATTCTTTTCAGCCGA
>CAYUDZ010000099.1:5180-10597 GCA_964443575.1 uncultured Chthoniobacteraceae bacterium
GCATACCCTGCGAGCAACAGTAATCCAGCCGCCGAGAACAGCAGCATCCATTGCCGGAATAATC
This sequence comes from uncultured Chthoniobacteraceae bacterium, assembly GCA_964443575.1. Taxonomy (GTDB): domain Bacteria; phylum Verrucomicrobiota; class Verrucomicrobiia; order Chthoniobacterales; family CAKUMP01; genus CAYUDZ01. The sequence goes on from CAYUDZ010000099.1 coordinate 5,245, forward strand.
CTTTGGTCCAGATCTTCCGCGCACGCTGCAAGCGCATTTGCAGTGCGTTCCGACCGTAGGCGGAGTCAGAATCATGCGCTATCCTTAAGCTGTTCGGCAGAATATTCATACTAGCCCAAACCTCCTCCTAAAAAACCATTCCAGTCCAAACAACGATAACATTAACAGAAAATATTGCCAGATCGCCCAACTTTGCTCCCAGCGGGCATCTGCTTCGGACAATAAGCTTTGTTCTGCAGAACCTGATAACACGCTGATTATACCATCCGCGTCAGCCAGCACCTCACCTGAGGTTTCTTCAGCGATTTTGAAGAGGTATTCTTGGTCAGCGCTCAGCTTACTGTCTTCAGTCGGAGGAGCCGCCACCTCCAGCAATACTGTCAGCAATTCCTCACCACTCCCTTGCAGTTCCAATTGATAATTACCTGCCGCATCAATGGAGTGTACCGACTCCCAGGTATTGCGTTCGGCAGGGTTGTCAGAAATCGTAAACTGCTCAACAAGTGCGCCATCCTGTTTTAGCCTAACCAACGGCTGGTAATCGTCTTCGACTGCTCCTTCGCGGCATCGTACCCGCAAGCGAAACGGATCGCCGGCTTCAATTTTCGAAGGAGTTACCGCCAGTGAAAAATTCTGGCCGGGCAAAAATTCTGAGTAGGTGACCGCCCAGTTGAGTAATTGCAGCCAGAACTCGCGGTAAATATCGCTGGATGCTTCAGAGTCAGGCAGGAAATCCCACTGCCACAAGTCACCGGCATTGACCGCTACCACCAGACCCTCTCCGGTGCGTCGACTGACAACTACCGGAAACCTGCGGGACCTGCCATCGATATCTGACACCCCTTCGACCAGCACCTGCGTAAACGGCTTGCTCGTACCGCGCAATCCAGCTTCGTTCAGCAGCGGCAAACTGGCCCACACCGGATCATCACGCCCAGGCAATACCGAGCCGAACAATTGCACGTTTTCGCCTGCAGTAGTCGGCCGCCAGCGATATGGTTCCTGCCACGCTGACTCCCAAGTGATCGGCTTAAGATTGGCAAGCAGGGTCGACGATGCGGGAACAGGGTTGCCACGTGTCATCACCAATCCGCCGCCATAGTCTTCAACCCAAGCCGCCAACAATGCCGCCTTATTTTCATCGAGGAAGCTTTCCACATTCTTGCCAAATAAGATCAAGTCATACTCTTCGATCGCCGCGGCTGACTCGGGGAATACTGACAAGGCCTCTTCGCTCAGATCGCTGGCACCAGCTTGGCCGGAGCTGAAAAACCTGTCATCGGCTAAACGCGCCATCAAATCCAACTCGTAATTTCCCTGCCTTTGCAGTAGCTGGGCAATAAACTTGGTTTCCCAATACGGGCTGCCTTCCACCAGCAACACCTTGACTTTATCGTCTAGCACGGTGACCGCAAAGCTCGCCTGGTTATTCGATAGGTCGGACTCATCTTCGATACCCGCTACCGATAGCTGGTATTCAAACCTGCCCGCCTGATCGGTTTGCACCTCAAACGACTGCTGGACGCTTTCACCGGAATCAAGTCGGACCGACATGCGCTCTACTTCATTGCCCGCTGCATCACTCAGCCGCACGCTAACCTCGACTTTGCCGGTCGCCTCGCCGCTAAGCCGGTAAGGAATTTTAAGCTGCTGTTCTTTAAAGGCGGTGAACAGACGATGGTTTACTGCAATCGCTACATCTTTCAGCTTGCTCTCGCCAACCGGCAACACATGGAGCGGGCTACCCTGCGCTCGGGCTTTGCCTACCATGCGCTCGAGCGATGATCCCTCGATCTGACGGCCATCGGATATCAGGACTATCGAACTGAGCTTTTTGCCCCCGGGTGGGTAACGATCAAGTACACTGATAACGGATGCCGGAATATCAGTCGAGCCATCCAAAGCAAGAGCGTCCGCATCTTTTTCAGCCAACAGTTCCGCTGTGGTATCGAAGGCGTAGACCTTGGTGTCGATATCACCCAGTTGCGCACTGCCCAGTGCATCAAATACCATGCGGATAGCTTGCTGGTAGCGACTGCTGGTACTGTCGTCGGTTTGCTGCATGCTCGAGCTGCTATCAACAAGGATAACAGCTTCACTTTCTTCCATTTCCTGTCTGGTTACCCATTTACCGAAGTTCAAGGTCGGCAGCAATAAGCTGAGGAGAGCCAGCCCGCGAAACGTACTCAATACCAGTCGCTGTTGCAGGGTACAAGCTGCAGCAGATTTCCAGGCACAGAAGGCGCCAAACGCAGCCAGTATTGCCACTGCAGGAAGTAACAGCCAGAGAGGTAGCACCGGATTCATTGAGCACCTCCCACCCGCACCACGATCGATTCCACTACGACCATCGCCACTGCCATGGCAAGTAACCATGGCCACAGCCGCGTGCCTTCACGCAGCTTGCTGACACTTTGACCGGCAGGCAGAGCCGTCGCATCTCCCAGCGCTGCTCCGGGAGTCTTGCTAAGGCGCAAATCAGACTCACTTTCAGGAAAGTTGACTACCATGTTACGGATCGACTTTGACTGGAGCAGCCATTCATAGACTCCAGGCCCAACCCCTTCAACTGTCTCAAATTGAGATTCGTCGGCACCTGGTCGTACGGCAATCTCCCCCATCCCCGAAAGCACACGGATATCATCCTGCAGCACCTCCTGCTCGATCACCAATTGCAACGGCCAGCCCGACTCGTTGAATTGGCCACTGCTCCCGTCGCCCCCTAAACCAAGAAAAACCATCTCACCCAGTAAGGGGACAACTTCCATGCGGGCAGCAAATTCACTGGCCAGTGGATTCAGCGCCATATTCCAAAGCCACAGGTTACCAGCAGCAAGCTCCGCATGCTGCAATGCCGGCATCCCATCAGCGTAGTCGAGTACGGTACGCAATGCCTCAGTCTCGAGGTCGATGACCAAACGCTTGTCAAACGAGCTGGCGGAGGGGTCACCATGACTGCCACCGGCAAAAACTTCCAACACCGGGTGCTCGCTATCGGCAATTCGCAATTTCTGCGGCGTAGCCAGCCGCTGCTCTTCGAACACACCACCGGTTTCCTCCAACGCAAGCAAGGCTTGCAGCTCTGCCACTTCACAGCCCGGCGCAGGCAGTACGACTACCGTCAAGCCGTTCGCTATTGCATCAGCCAATTGTTGGCTGCCATTGCCATCCCAACCACCAATGAACAGAGCATCCGGATTTTCCTCGAGCGCACGATTCAGTGCCGCCGGCCGGCTGACAGCAATCCAGGACACAGATCCCAGTGCCCTGGCCCACACCGTGCAGGCATCCAGGTTACTGCCGGTAACGGCCACATTGATCGAATCACGTACTCCGACAATGGCATGTCGTGAGTTATCGGCCGGGAAGTCATCTTCGCTGAGGGTTACAGTGATCACTTCATCGCCCGGTTCCTGTAGGTTCTGCGGAAAGAAAACCGACTGCCTGCTCCACGGTTCCAGCCGCACGTCTTTGCTCTCGGCTATACTGCCAGTTCGCAGGAATACTTTGCGTAGCGCCGGGAGGTCGGAATAATTTGCCAGCTCACAAAATACTTCGGTCTGTTGTCCGGCCAGCGGACGCTGCGGTGCTACCCGTAGCGTTATGATCGCCTGATTGCCGACATCACGGGTTGCCACCGGTAGCATCACTAGCTGGATTCCCTCGCTGGATGGTGGCTCAAACGCAGACCAATTCGTCTCCTGGAAGTCGGAGATCAAGTAGATCTCTTTGGCCCCTTCAGCCCGCTCCAGCAAAGAAATAGCTAATGAGAATGCCCCGGCAATATCAGCTGCCTCCTGGACAACCTGGCCGGACTTCAACTCATCCTGCAACCCACTATGATTCACTCCCAATGTCGGGTACACAGCTTGCGCAGGATTGCGGACCCAAACCACGTTGGCGGTATCGCTGGAGGATAACCCGGAAATAATTTCAGCCGCCCGCGCCCGTGCCGCAGCAAAGCGTGAGCTGCCTCCCTCACGCGCCGCCATCGACGCAGTGGCATCAACCAGAACAACAACATTCTTTTTGGCAAATGCCTCCGCCAGCGGTACCGGAAATTGCAGTTCCGGCATTAAAAAAACTCCCACCAAGGCAGCTACCAGCAACGTGCGCAACAGCAGCAATAACCATGACCGGGGTCGGCGAATCCGGCTGGTCTCCCTGACAATCCTGCTAATAAATTCGACCGTGCTGAACAGATAGGCTTTCGGCCGCGCCCGTGCCATCAAATGGATGATCAGTGGCAGAGCAATCAGCAACGCCAATGGCAGTAGGGCAGCATTAGTGAAGACCAGGTTCATTGTTTGCGCTTCGCTAGAATATCAAATAGCGGGTAGAACGGCTGGTCGGTGCGAGCCATCGTATGGAATATTCCGCGCCGCCGTGATAATTCGCGCAGGCTACGAATATGATTTTGCATCGCTTCACGGTAGGCATCTGCAATCGTCGAAGTGTGGGTTACCACGGTGCTACCGGATTCCATATCTTTAAATCGGAACAATCCACCGGCGCTGAAGTCGATTTCTTCAGGTGCCAGTATCTGAAACAGGAAAATCTTGAAGCCCTTGTGCAAAAACGGGTTCAACGCTTCAAATACTCCGGCAGCCTCTTCAAAAAAATCAGACAAAATTACCAATGATCCTCGCTGGCTGATTAACGGTAGGGTCGAACCCAATACCTGCGCCAATGAAGTCTCACCGGCCGGCGAGTTGTCCTCCAGCGCACGTACCATATCGTGGAAGTGGCTGGTCGTACTGCCAGGAGTAATATGCCGCCGTACCTTGGAGTCAAATAGCGTCAACCCACATCGGTCCTGGCCGGTGGTAACCAGATAGCTAATCGAAGCTGCCAGGTACGAGGCAAAATCAATTTTCTTGAACTCACCGCCAAATTCCATCGACGCACTGCAGTCGAGCATCAGGTAACAGTCGGTACTGGTCTCGTGCTGGTATGTTTTCTGGTGGAGCTTATCGGTGCGTGCATAGACCCGCCAGTCAACCCGCTTCGGGTCGTCGCCCGGCACATACGCGCGGTAGTCACGAAATTCGGTAGAGATGCCGCGCTCTTGCGAGCGATGGCGTCCGGCATAATATCCCTCCACCTGTACCGTGGGATCGAACCGGTATAGCGATGCCCGGCGTAAATCTTCCGAGCGCAAGTATTTTAGCTGTGCCACCTCCATGGCCAAATCAGCCGGTAATGTGATCCAGCAACCGCTTCACTAGCTCATCGGTAGTGATGCCTTCGCCGGTTGCGTGGTAGTTCGGGATGATGCGATGGCGCAGCACCGGCAGCGCAGCATCCCTGACTTCCTCGACAGAGGCCGAACTGTTGCCGCGGATAATTGCCA
>CAYUDZ010000100.1:0-10587 GCA_964443575.1 uncultured Chthoniobacteraceae bacterium
GTATGTACTCATACAGCTCACAGCGAAATCCATCGCCCGCCTTGTACCCAAGCACATCACCTTATCGAGCGCCACGTAATCCAATTGGTGTGCTTCGGCTACAGCCTGACAGGTCAGGTTGCCGCCATAAGTATTGACCCCGCTAGCAATCGCCCGCGATTCCTTCGCAGCTTCTTCCAATCCCTGATCAGCAATCCGTAAACCATAACTGAGCGTGGCACCGGTCAGCGCCAGTGTGGCGGTCAGCGCCACCGCTCCGGGCATATTGCCGACACCATAATGCAGGATCCCATCGACCAGATAGACCGGATCGTCATGGGTTGTTGGTTGGATCGTTTCCACGCTACCTCCTTGGTCAACCGCTACATCCACGATCACCGCTCCCTGGCGCATCAGCGAGAGGTGTTCACGGCGCACCAACTGCGGCGCACGGCCCCCCGGGATCAGTACGGCACCGATCAACACGTCACACTCGGCAAGCACCGTCTCGATGTTAGCTTCGGTGCTGTAAAGCGTACTGATCGATGAGCCAAAGATATCATCGAGGTAAGCCAGCCGCCGCGCATTGACATCGAGGATCGTCACATCGGCACCGATCCCGACAGCTATTTTTGCCGCATTGGTGCCCACTACTCCCCCACCCAGAATCGCCAGCTTTCCGCGCCGCACCCCGGGCACCCCACCAAGTAAAATCCCCCTGCCGCCAAATTGTTTTTCGAGGTATTTAGCACCTTCCTGGACAGACAAGCGTCCGGCGATCTCACTCATCGGCACCAGGCATGGCAATGAGTCATGCTCCTGGATCGTTTCATAGGCAACCGCCTTGACCTGCTTGTCCAGTAGCGCCCGCGTCAACTGCTCATCCGCTGCCAGGTGGAGGTAGGTATAGAGCAGTTGCCCTTCGCGAAATAGTTCGTACTCCTCAGGTTGAGGCTCTTTGACTTTAACGATCATCTCTGCTTTAGCAAACAATGTCACCGCATCCGGCACAATGGTCGCCCCTGCCTGGGTGTATGCATCATCGGCAAACCCCGCTTGCACGCCGGCGCCTGCTTCCACATACACGCTATGCCCGTGGGCAATATATGACTTGGCATCAGCCGGGGTCATCCCTACGCGGTACTCATGTTTCTTTATCTCTCTCGCAACACCTATATTCATGGCTTTAAAAATAATATTTCCTTACTATTTAGCATCTCACCAGCACCCGTCGAACAGCTATGGTTTCTTTTTAGGTACAGCTCCTATCGTTCCACCCTCAACAAATTCTGCCTTAGTGTAGTTCTGGCGGCGGTCATCTTTACCGCGAGCCACATTGGTTGCCCAGCGCAAGATATACCGTGACATGGCCATCGGATCCCAGTGGATATGGGCGATGCTCGGGCGGCACCATTCGAACGTTCGATCCGGATCAGTACATACCAACGAGACATCCCGCGGTGCCTCCAGCCCCCGTTGCGAAAGATGATACTTAACGGCATGAAACAGGTAGGCCTCATCAACCAATAAGGCGGTCGGTGGCGTAAATCGAAACAGCTCGATCAACAACTGCTGCAATCCCTCCGAGCTCTCGTCCCAATCCGGAAGGTTATAACTACTGACTGCCAGACGCTGGTTCGCCATTTCGTCAAGAAATGCACGCTCGGGTGCACCTGGGTTGGGTAAGCGGCGTGCCTGGTGCGCAATCAATACCATGCTGCGATGCCCCAACTCAACCAAGCGACGAACTACCGCACGATAGGCTTCCACTTTATGCGGACCCACTCCGGCGATCAGCAGTTCGCGACGGCGACCAAATAAGGCAAAGACCGGAATCCCTTTACCTTGAAACCACTGCAGTATCTCGCGCGATGCCGCAACTGCAATCCAGGCATCTGCTTCGGTTTGGTTGACCAGCCTGGCCACCCCCTGCACATTCATGCGTAGTTGCAGTAGGCATTTAACAGCAAAAAACGGGGTGTATCCCGCTGCTTCCAGTGAGCGCACCAACTCCAACTTATAGCCCTCAGTCTTAACCAACGGCTCGTAGTCCAGTATAGCAATCCGAATGGGCCGCCCCGCATACTTGCTATGCCGCTGCTGGATCCGCCGCCGCTTACCAGGCTCTGCCGCTGCTAGGTAGCCTTCTTTTTCCAGTAGATTGAGCGCTGCCAGAACAGTTTTCGGATCAACACCCAGTTCACGCGACAGGCGCGGCGTGCCCGGCATCAGCTCGCGCCAAACCCGCTGCTGCAACTCACTTCGCAAATGCGTAGCCACCTGCTCGGCAGGCGACAAGATGGTCAACCGTGACATCAACTTAACCTATCCATAGACGGTCAGGATGTCGAGCGCAGATAAATCACTGAGGCTTGCCATGTCTGGCTTGACCGCCCAACAGGTAACAAGCTGCCGTCACCGGCGCACCCGGCACCAACAAACTGGGCAAGGATACAGTTAAGCCGCAGCCAACGATTTCTCGATCAACTTCTGCGATGCCTTGACGCCTGCGATCGGTTCAAGTTCTTTACCTTCCCACTCAATCGCGAGGATCCCCTTGAACCCGGAATCGACGATCATTTTCATCAGTCGCGGGTAATCGAAGTCCGGCTGGTTGCCATCCGCATCGAAGCTATGCATCTTGCAGGAAACGGTTTCGGTGTACGGCAACATCGCCTGGGTGCCGGCATAAATATCGCCGCGCAGCTTGCCAAAATCCGGCATCAGCCTGCAATTCGGATGCTTCAGGGTTTCACTCACCTTGGCCAAAAACTCGCCCTGTTGGGTTAGTTTGGATGCCCCGGGCTCGATCACCAACATGACGCCATGCTCGCCCGCCTTATCGGCCAGTGGCTGCAAAGCCGTAGCCGCGCCTTGGGCAGCTTCCGCCTGCTCCTTATCCGGCACCCACAAGAACACCCGCAGGTAGCGGGCTCCCAGTGCCTGTGCCTGGCCGATCGCCTTGACGATATTCTTGTTGCCATCCAAGTTTTCGGCGGCACCATTAACCGCTCCTGTCATCAGCAGAAACAGATCGGATCCGGCAGCTGCCGCACGACCCCGGATTTTTTCCAGGTAGGTCATGTCGTCCAGCTTCTCTTTAGGCAATCCGCCGTCCCAGTAGTCAATCGCTTTGATGCCGAAATTATCGATTGCAAACTGCGGGTAATCCAGCGGGTCGAGGCTGCCTGACTTGATCAAGTCCCTCAGCGAATACTGCGAGAGACCGATAGTAAAACGCTCGCTGGTTTCCTCCTGCGCCTTAGCGGATAACCTCGAAAGCATGAGCGCTCCCAATGTAGCAGAGCCGGTAGTATGCAAAAAGCGGCGGCGTGATAGTTTATGTTTCATGGTATTAATTTGATTGGTCAACGGATGAACACTCTGTTATCTGCCAAAAGCCCGCTCGAATTCATCGGACCCACGTGAGCCTCCAGAGCCAAGCGAACTCCCCGTACTTCCTGCACCGACCGTACTGCGCGTGCTTCCAAAACTGGAGGAACGTGCTGAGCTTGCAGTACTACCGCCAAGCAGTTCAACCATTGTTTCACCCATCGCCAAACCGACGTTCATGTAAGTTTTGGCATTGCCACCATAGTGGGCACTGGAGCTGCTGCCCATCGACAGCGGGTTGGTGTAGACAAAGCCGATATTGCCACCCAGTTCATTGGCATACTTGCCACTGGCGACAGTTTTCATCATCGTCGACCATGAACGGGTAGAGGCCTTCCTGTTTAACAGCATGCTCAAGCGAACCGTCTCCACCTGAAACTTTCCCCATCTCAAGGGTATTGGATTGCCCCATGATGATAAAAACCTGAACCGGCTGCGACATGTTGGCCTCCTGCCCATCCGGAGCCGGTAATTTGTCATCCACCTTGGCCTGCAGCAAGGGCACAGCAAGCACTGAAATGGCTGTCAGTACCATAAGGGGGTTAAAGAACCGACGGGAATCAATCAGAATCTTGTTTGCGTTCATCATAATTATTTTGAATTAACATATAGCCTAAGGCAAGTTTCAGCAGATCCAAAAGATCACTTAAAACAACCTGGACTTAAGACGTTATGTTGCCAGCGAGGCTCACCCCGCAACATGGTACGACCAACGGCAGCTATTTGAGCAGCTCGACCATTTTTTCACCCATAGCCATACCAACATTCATATAAGTCTTGGCATTACCACCATAATGACCACCGGAGTGACTTCCCATGCTCAGAGGGTGGGTGTAAACCGTGGCGGCATTATCCTTGCCATCAATCGACATCATGCCTTCTAGAATCAATTTCTCGTTGCCCGAGGCACTATCTTTATTGGTCTCCCCCAAAGTGGCACAGACAAATGGCGCATCCGGTGCATTAAAGTCTTTGCGCAGTGCTTTTATCAAATTCTTGAGGTTTTCACCGTAGCGGGATGCATGGCCAAAGTCTCCTTTATCCCTGTTACCCTGCCACCAGAGAAAGCCTGCTACTTCGTAGCCGTTGGCCTCCGGATAATATTTATCTAATTCTTCGAGGATCTTTTTGGCGTTGGCGACATCATCGTCATACTGCTTGCCTGCATACCAATTATGGTTAGGTTCGGCTGGCTCATTGCCTTTTTCCCAGCGGCCATGCCGCACTTCATCCTTGTATCCGGGATAGACATAGGTCTTGCCGCCATCTTCAATTTCGAAACGCTCGCTGCCAGGAGGCAGCAAATCCCAACCCAAGGCACGATTGCCAATCGAGCTCTTGAGGATCATCACCGGAGAATCAATCGCCGTGCCCAGTTGGTGGCCGATGCCCTGCTCGATCCCAATTTTGCCGCCGCTGACGGTCAGCCAGTCATTGCGGTAGACATTCATGTTGCCGCGCTTTTGCATTACGGAAACGTTGCGCAAATCCTGCCTGGTAGTCCAATTGCCTTCGTCATCAACCATGAAGGGGTACAAGCCTTCTTCTTTTACAGCTGTCTCGAGCGACCCATCCCCACCTGAAACTTTCCCCATCTCCAGCGTATTGGACTGCCCCATGATGATGAATACCTGCACCGGCTCAGACATTTTGGCCGACTGGCCATCCGGATCAGGCAATTTGTCATTGACTTTCGCTTGTGCTAGCGGCGCCAATGCCAATGCGGCGAGCGCTAAAAAGAGTAAAAATTTGTTCATAAAATGGTTAGTCGAGGGAGTAATTATTTTTTTCATCAGTGCAATCTGCATTGTAGTTCGATAATACGCAAGTTCCGATCTGATAAAAGAAGAAGTCTACCTGTCCTTATTTGGACAGGTATAAATGACAGGTTATTGAGTAATTATGGTAATTTTACTGGTATTGTTGTGTTCTCGAAGAAATCCTATGTCGATGATGAGCGGCGACCAACAACATGACAGTAGAGCAACCAGGCAAGTATTAGTCTCGTTGCAAGTAGCGAGATGAAAAAAGCTGCCCTACTGCTATTAGTCCTGTTGTTTGTTGCGGCCGTGCAGGCGACCGCTTCTGAGCCCGAGTACCCAGCGTTATCCCAATGGCAATCGGCTGACAGCGTCAGCTCACTAATCGCTGCTGCAACGGGCAAGCGACCGTTCCTATTCACCAGCCAAGCCGATCCTCAGGCGATGCGCGACAGGATCGATTCCGATCCGTTGCTGCGACAGGTTGCAACGTACGTACTGGCAGTTGCCGACCACCTGCTGCAGGTCGAACCGGTCAAACGGGAAATGGAAGGACGGCGGATGCTGCGTACCTCCCGCAGATGCCTGAAGCGTATACTTTATTTAACAACTGCCTACAATTTGACCGGCAATAATGAGTACGCCGCCCGCGCCACTGATGAAATGCTGGCTGCCGCACAATTTCCTGACTGGAACCCCAGCCATTTCCTCGACGTGGCCGAGATGACTGCTGCGCTGGCAATCGGCTACGACAGCTTGCACCAGCAAATGACAGCCGCCGCGCGCAAAGCAATCAGATCCGCAATTATCGACAACGGGTTAAAGCCATCACTGCAAGATGCGTGGTGGGTCGATACCGAAAACAACTGGAACCAGGTCTGCCATGGCGGACTGGTGCTTGGCGCGCTAGCGGTATTAGACGATGAACATGAACTGAGTGCACAGATTATTGAGCGCGCGCTCAAGAATGTGCCAATCGCGATGACCGAGTACGCTCCGGACGGGGCGTACCCCGAGGGCCCCGGCTACTGGATCTATGGCACAACCTACAATGTCCTGCTGATCGCTGCCTTGGAGTATGCGTTGGGAACCGACTTCGGATTAGCGCAAAGTGAAGGATTTCTAGAGTCAGCCGAGTACTACCTGCAGGCAACCGGCCCGACCGGACTGCTGTTCAACTACTCGGATGGTGGTGCACGCACCGGTATCACGCCGGTCATGTACTGGTTTGCAAAAAAACGCGATGACCGCTCGCTACTGTGGCAGGAAAGACAGCGGTTGGAGCAGTTTCTTGCCAAAAAACCAGGCGTGGCTAACGATTCGCATGGAATGTTGCCCCTGCTATTAATATGGGGCGGCTCACTAGAAGATATTCCAGTACCAACCGCAAGGCACTGGCATGCCGACGGGGTCACTCCAGTGGCCATGCATCGCAGCGACTGGCAAGACAAGGCGGCAATCTATGTCGGCGTAAAAGGCGGCTCACCCGCCAGCAATCATGCCCATATGGACATTGGTTCCTTCGTGGTGGATGCCCTAGGGACACGTTGGGCCGAAGACCTTGGCTACCAATCCTACCACAGCTTGGAATCCCAAGGCATCGACCTGTGGGGCAAAGAGCAGGATGCTCAACGCTGGACTGTCTTTCGACTGAACAACCTGAGCCATAATACCCTGGTCGTCGATGGCAACAAACAGCGCGTCGACGGCAACGCCGAGATCATCAGCTTTTCAGCGAACGCTCCGCGACCGCATACCATCATCGACATGTCCAGCGTCTACCGTGGCCAACTGGCAACAGCACAGCGCGGGGTCACCCTCACCAATAAGCAGGCTGTTCTGGTCCAGGATGAACTGGCAACCCAGGATCGCCCGACCACGGTTCGCTGGGGTATGGTAACACGGGCCGAAGTGCAGATCAAAGGTGACCACTCGGCTACCTTACAGCGCGATGGACAACTGCTCGAGCTGCAGGTCATCGCCCCTGCCAACGCCAAATTACAACTATTTGATACAGCTACCCCACCCAGCAAAATTGATGCACCCAACCAGGGCACACGCATGATCGGCTTCACCGTGGAAGTTCCGTCCTCGACCAAAGAAAGACTAGTTGTTATGCTTAGCCCGGATGAAACGGACCACCAGAGCGGCAAGATAGAAGCTCTTGCTGACTGGTAAATACAAACCAAGCAAATTCCCTCCAATGAAAAATCTCTTAATCGCTTTCCTGATAGTTACCGGCATGGCAACCGCTCTCAGCGGGCAGGAAAAACCTGCACCGGATAATGGCTGGATCATGCTCTTTGATGGCACCTCGCTCGACGGCTGGCGTGCCTACAATGGTGAGAGGCTGCCACCCGGCTGGACCATCGTGGACGGCGAATTGACATTTAGCAAAGAATTGGCATCCCGACAGGACAGTGACTATGAGGGCAGCCGCGACATCATCTATGCCGCCCGCCAATTCGATAATTTTGAATTATACCTTGAGTGGAAAATTCCACCCGGTGGCAACAGCGGCATATTTTATCACGTTGTCGAAGGGTATAAGGGGATCCCGGAAGTTGCTCCGGAGTATCAGCTGATCGATGATGAAAATTACACCAAGTTCCATAGCATTGCGAAGTACAACAAGAGCATCGGCATCACCGAAAACCCGCAGGACCTGCAGCCGCTGCAATCCACCGGCGCCGATTACGGTATGTATGAACCGGATCCATCTGAGAAAAAGTTGAACCCTGCAGGTGAGTGGAATTCAAGCCGCATCGTATTCACCCCGCAAAGGGTCGAACACTGGCTGAATGGAAAGTTACTGTTAAGCTTCGAGCCGTGGTCAAAGGATTGGCAGGCCAGAAAGGCAAATGGCAAGTGGGGCCACGCCCCGGACTACGGCAGCCATAAGAAAGGATACATCGGACTGCAGGATCACGGCAGCCCATTATGGTTTCGCAATATCAAAATCAAAACGCTGTAGCCCGAATACTACCCGCATCGACCGCTTAACGCGCCAAGTTTAGCATTGAAAAAAAAAACATTTCACCATTACAAAATAACCAATCATGTTCAGACCAACCAACACATTATTTCTCCTACCCCTCGCAATACTGGCTACAGTTGCTTGCACCTGGGCGCAGGATGACCACCTCGTTTCAGCAGCAGCACCCATCGAACTGCCCCCCGTAGTAGTATCAGGCACCCGCCTGACTGACCCCCCTTTCGAGCAACCTTATGCATTCTATCGCACCACTACGGAGGAACTCGATTTGCAGGTTGGCCGCACGGCGCTGGACCGCTTCAATTACGGTCCCGGTGTGATAATCCAACGGACTGCCCCCAACCAGGCCAGCCCGTTTATCCGCGGCCTGACCGGCGAACAGACACTCCTGATGTTGGATGGGGTGCGTTTCAATCATGCTTTCATGCGACCCGGTCCCAACCAATATGCGGCCCTCATTCCCGGCGTTAGTATTAACTCGATTGACGCGATCCTCGGGTCTTCTTCGACGGTCAATGGCTCGGACGGGCTAACCGGGGCGCTCGATTTCCGCCTACAGGAAGCCGGTCGTGGGGTCAGCAGCCTTGCTTCCCCATGGGCGGAATTCCGTGCCGACACCGGTGATGGGATCACCGTCAATCTCGGGCTCGATGGCGTCAGCGAAGACTGGGCTTACTCAATCGAGTTTTCCGGCAGCAGCTTTCATGACCGGGTCGGTGGTAAAGACCATGACGAGCACCTGTTTGGCCCCAATCAAGGTGACACGAATCAAATCCCGAACACCGGCTATGAAGAGTTTTCGGCCGGCTTGCGGCTGGCCTATTTCGGGTTGGCCGATCACGTCGTCGAACTGAATGCCGGCCATAGTCGGCAGGTTGACGCTCCACGCCCCGGCGGTTACTTCGAAAACTCGGGCAAGCCGGACCGCCTGTTCCGGTTTTTTGATCCGCAACAATTCACCTATGTGCACTTGCGCGACCAATGGCAGATCGGCAGCCCGGCAGTAGAACGCCTGCAGACGACACTATGGTGGCACCAGTTTGCCGAAGAGCAATTCCGGTCGTCGATCCGCGACTTGGGATCGGCTGACGAACGAGTCCGCCGCCGTGAGTTCGATGACACATTGAACGCCTTTGGTATTGATGTGCAGGCGACCACGCTGCTGGGCGGCAACGACCAGCACGAGTTGACCTGGGGTGCAACCTACATTTACGAAACCACCAGCAACAGCTACCGCGAATTCCGGACACCCAAAGGATCAACCAACCCCGATCGGCTGGCCGCCTTCGAGCCGCAGGACTGGCCGAATAATACTTCGGTACCCGATGACAGTAAGTACACTACTTTGGGGCTGTTCCTGCAGGACGACTGGCAAATTACCGAGGACATTAGCGTCTTGGCAGGCGTCAGGTACAGTCGCTACAGCTGGTCGTTCGGCGAGGTCGATGGCAGCGTCGATAATTTCACCGGCAGCTTGCGCGGCTCCTGGTTTGTGGCAGATGACCACAATCTGTTTGTCGGTTTTTCCAGGGGCTTCCGGGCCCCTAACTTAACCAACCTGGCCGGTGCCGTCGACCGCGGCTCCAGCGGCAACCCCGCAGCCGGCAACCCTAACCTCGAACCGGAGATCAGCTACACCTACGAGGTCGGATGGAAGTGGCAGCAAGAACGCAATTATTTCAGTCTCTCTGCATTTAAGACCGATATCGAGGACCTGATCCAGCGGGATTTCTCGAATACCGGTGAGTTTACCAATGTTGAAGGCGCTGATCTCTATGGGTTCGAAGCGGCTTGGGACTACGGTATCTACCTGGCGCCCGAACACCGGTTGTCGCTGGTCGGTTCGGTGTCGCTGGTCGAAGCCACCCGCGACATCCCGCAGGCCGAACTGAACAATACCAACATGACGTTCCGCACCGATTTCAACGATCTGGTTCCATCCGGCGGGTTCACCTTCGGCATCGTAAAGGATCAGGTGGCCGCGTTCATTCGTGCGCTGGAAAGCGTGACCGACACCACCGTCATCGCCAATCCGAACGTGCTCGCTTTGAACCGGCAGATCGGCGAGGTCATCGTCGGTCGGCGTGACGGCTACGTGACGACAACCTTTACCGACACGATTGCTTCACAATCCGTGGAATTCCTGGAGACCGGAACTCAATTGACCTTCCGTCCATACATCTGCGGGCACGACCTGATTCGGATGGACATTCATCCGGAGGACAGCAGCGGCGGCCTGAACGACGCCAACCTACCCTTCAAGGCGACGACCGAGGTGACCACTTCGATCATGGTCCGGGACGGACACACCATCCTGATCGGCGGGCTTTTCCGTGAGGTCAGTACCGCCGCTCGCAGCCAGGTCCCGCTCGCGGGCAACATTCCGCTGGCCGGTGCCCTATTCCGCAATACGAACGATTTCACGTAGCGCGAAGAGGTCATCATTCTGCTGACGGTGCG
>CAYUDZ010000101.1:0-3299 GCA_964443575.1 uncultured Chthoniobacteraceae bacterium
GGCACGGCCCTGGTGATCCCCTCACCATCCATCTCCAGTTCCAGGCGCAGCACACCGTGGGTCGCAGGATGTGACGGTCCCATGTTGACCGTCATCTTTTCCCCCAACAGCTCGCCACTGTCCTGCAGCTCGCCGACCGCCTCCTCGCTGCGGGTGAGAGTATCCGGGGCCAGAAATTCTTTTGTCGTTGCCATACCTAGATGGGAACGTATGGAGCAGGCTTGCCGGTCGCAAGGGAATTTTTCTTATCGGCTCACGCCCGGGTAGCGACTTTTGTGTTTTTTTTAGTTTCGGCAAAGGTGGAACTTTGCCCTCCGGAGGGCGGACTTCCACGTCCGCCGTGATAGCTAACAAAGTTCTGGGTCCGGCAAACGTCGGGTTGGATTTGCTTTGATGCGCCAGCATGTGGTGGCCAGTCGAGCGCGCACGACGACAGAGAGCCGCGCCGATTGCTCTCCGAGCTTGCATCCGGGCTGCAAGCGTGTAAAATGATAGTATATGTTAAGATTCGCTTTGGCATGTTTTTTGATGCTGGCCCTGCTGCCGGGGGGCACCGGACTTGCCCTGGCCCATTCTGATTGCCCGGAGCTGTGTTGCGATGCGGAAGCAGCAAGCTGCTGTGGAGATGTACAGGATTCATTAGCAATGAGCGGCTGGCAGCAGTCTGATTTTTCATCGTGCTGTGACCGGCATCAGGCTCCACTGAGCCCTCGCGTGCCGCATATGCTGGCCGGTAGCCAGGAGCGCCAAATCAAGAATCTGGCTATAGTGGAGGCATCCCAGGTGAACGCTCCGCTGCGTAATCACAATTACAAGAATTCTCAATTTGTCACTGCTCATTCACCGCCTGCCTGCACCCATGCTGACTATCAAGCCATGCTCGGCTTGTGGCTGATCTGAATTAGTCTCCTATCTCCCACTTCTCACGGGAGAATGCATTGCATAGATATGGTGGCCCGTTGTCGCTCAGGCGACACTCCAGCTACCGGGGACTTCAGAGATTTCCATAGAACTAATTCATGAATGATCAGTTAAAAAATTTAATTCGGGATGAAGAGCCGTCGCTCCCAAACACTTGGGGTCGGCTGCTGCCGCTGGCCCTGCCGGCTGGTATCCTGGCGGGCTTTGTAGTCGTCAGCCTGTTGTTGTTCGGCGACCGGATCCTGCCTGCGACGGAGGTCACAACAGAAAATGTGATCACTGTCCAGACCCTGGACAGTGATGTCAGACCAGAGGTTAATCAACAGTCGACCACGACTGCTGATGCCGGCAACCAAGCGCTGCTCGGGGCAGCGATGAAATTCCAGGCGACTGGCTGGATTGAAGCCGACCCCTACCCGATCAAGGTAAGCGCATTGACCGACGGTGTCATCGCAACCGTCGAGGTTTTGGAGGGGGAAAGTGTCCAGGCCGGGCAAACACTGGCAACACTGATTGATGAAGATGCACAGCTCAACCTTGCCACCGCAGAAAGCAAGCTGGCCAATGCCCGCGCGGCTGCGGCTTCGCACCACGGTATGGTTGCCATGGCCGATGCAAAAGTCGAGGCCGTCAAACTACAAGGGGCCGAAGCCCGCTCGCGCCTGATGGAGTTGCAGGACCGCGCCAACCGGCTCGGCAACATGGGCGCCGATGTCGCCTCAGAGGAGGAGGTCGTCCAGGCCAAGCTGAAGGTCGAAACCCAGAAGGCTGCTGCGGAGGCACTGACAGCATCGCTAAAGGAGGCGCAAGCTGACCTCGAACGGCACCAGCAGATGCATGCTGAGTTTGAGGCGGAAATTAAGGAGGCCGAAACTGAGGTTGCACGCTCTAATTTGGCCCTGCAGCGCACCCGGATAGTGAGCCCGATTGACGCTATCGTGCAGCGGTTGCTGGTTGTGCCGGGTCATAAACGCATGCTGGCTATGGACGATCCCGACTCGGCGGTAGTGGCGATCCTTTACCAACCGGATAAGCTGCAGGTACGGGTTGACGTGCCGCTGGCCGATGCCGCCGGCTTATTTGTCGGCCAGGCGGTACGCTTGAAGACCAGCTTCCTGCCAGCGCAAGTATTTGCCGGGGAGGTGACCCGGATCGTCGGCGAGGCTGACCTGCAACGCAATACCCTGCAAGCCAAAGTCAGGATCGTTGACCCGCACCCATCGATGAGGCCGGACATGCTGTGCCGGGCCGAGTTTCTGGAAATCCCATTCAGCTCGAGTGAAATTCAAAGTCAACAGCAGACTGCCCCGTCACACCAGCCCGGAACCACCCGAGTCGGCTACTACCTGCCACAATCCGCAATCGTGGAATCAGACGACAATGAACCCGGCGTCTGGGTGCTGGATGAAAGCGGTCAACGCCTGGTCTTCCGCGTGCTCCAGCTTGGCAATAAGCAGCGCGATGGCTACATATCGGCAACTGACGGAGTGCTGCCAGGCGAGCAAGTGGTTGTCGACCCCGTGCCTTCGCTGGACGAGAACATGCGGGTGCGCCCACACAACAGGGAGGACTCATGAGTACCGATAATGCATTTATCAGTTGCCGCGGAATTTCCAAAACCTACCGCAGGGGCAATACCACGGTCACTCCGCTCGAACAACTCGACCTGGATGTCGCCAAAGGCGAGTTCCTCGCGTTGATGGGCCCGTCGGGATCAGGCAAAACAACCCTGCTCAACCTGATTGCCGGGATCGACCAACCCAGCTCGGGCGAGTTGGTTGTTGACGGCCAGGATTTGGCCCGCTTGAACCGGGCCGCGCTGACCCGCTGGCGGGCCCGGCACTGCGGCTACATCTTCCAGTTATATCACCTGATGCCGATCCTGACCGCCTTCGAGAATGTTGAGCTGCCGCTGCTGCTTGATTCGTCGCTCACTAAACAGGAGCGTAGCAACCGCGTTGCGACCGCACTCGAATTGGTTGGCTTGAGTGACCGTGCCAGCCACCGGCCGACCGAATTATCCGGCGGTCAGGAGCAACGGGTGGCGATCGCCCGCGCAATTGTTGCTGATCCCGGCTTGCTGGTAGCCGACGAGCCAACCGGCGATCTGGACAGTGAAGCCTCCAACCAGATCCTGGAACTGCTGCGCTCGTTGGCCAAGGATCATAGCAAAACGATCGTGATGGTAACCCATGACCAGCATGCTGCCGACGCCGCCGACCGGGTACTGCACCTCGATAAGGGAAAGCTCAGGGAACCATTGGCCGCCACCTTCTAAGCTTATGAAATTCTTACTCCATCTCGCAGCGATCGCCCTCAAACAGGTCAGCCGCCACCGGCTGCGCAGTGCCCTGACGCTGGCCGGCGTCGCCGCCGGC
>CAYUDZ010000101.1:3309-10406 GCA_964443575.1 uncultured Chthoniobacteraceae bacterium
TGGTGGTTTATCGCGAAAACCGATTTTGCCCGATGTCCTCGCGGCTGCCGGAATACTATCTGGATGAAATCCGCAGCATTTCCGGAGTAGCCGAAGTCATCCCAATCCAGATCATGGTGAACAATTGTGGTGCCAGCCTCGACGTGATCACGTTCCGCGGGGTACCTCCGGGACTATTGGCCAACTTCAACGCGGACCTGGAAGTGGTGGCAGGTGATATGGCGGACTGGCAAACGCGTGATGACGCAGCGCTTGTCGGCAGCCATTTTGCCGCGCGCCGCGGCTTGCAGCCCGGTGACCAGTTCGAGGCAGTCGGGGTGCGGGTTATGGTCGCCGGTATCATTCAGTCGCCCAACCATCAGGACAATAATGTGGCCTATGTCCATCTGCCATTTTTGCAGCAAGCATCAAAGGTCGGCCTGGGGACGGTCACCCAGTTCAACGTCCGTGTGACCGACCCAGATCAACTGGAGCCGGTTGCTGAAAAAATCGACCAGCGCTTCGCCAGCGATTCGGCGCCGACCGACACCCGCCCGGAGTCGGCATTCATCGCGCAAACGGCCAGCGACATGATCGAGATGATATCCTTTACCCGCTGGCTCGGGTTGGGTGCGGTGCTGGCCGTGATCGGCCTGGTCGCCAATGCGTTGCTGCTGGTGGCCCGCGGCCGTTTGCAGGAGAATGCCATCCTGCAAACGATCGGCTACTCCCGTATCGCGGTCGGCTTGCTGATGCTATGGGAGGGGGCGATGCTCGGACTACTAGGTGGTGCTATTGGCAGCTTGTCGGCAGCACTGTTTTTTCACCTGAACCGCTTTACCCTCGGTAATGAAGGTCTGACCCTGGCACTAACCCTGGATCCTGCAGTCATCCTGGGCGGGATGGCGATCGCCGGTGCGCTCGGGCTGCTGGCGGCGCTGTGGCCGGCCTACGTGGCCGCCTCGAAACCAATCCTCTCCTCTTTAAGGAATTCCTGATGTTACCCTTCAGCTACGCCATACGAAACTTATTCCGCGACCCCGGGCGGATGCTGCAGAAGATCGCCGGAGCCGCGCTGGTCGTATTCCTGCTTTTTGCCGCAGGTGTTTTCAATAGCGGCATGGACCGCGTGCTTTCCGCGACCGGCTCACCGCAGAATGTGATTTTCCTCGGCGAAGGATCAGAAGAAAGTCTGGAGCGCAGTGAAATCGCGGTGCAGGCGGAGGCGCAAGTCACCGCCGGTGTGCGCGGGATCAGTAGCCGGCTGGGTATTCCGGCAGTCTCGGGTGAAGTCCACTACATGGGGCTGATCGGATTTCCTGATGGCGAGCCGGAACAGGCGCTGCTGCGTGGCGTCACACTGGCCGCCTTTGAAGTCCACCGCGAAGCCCGGATGATCGCTGGCCGGTTCCTGCGGCCCGGCGAAGTCGTGGTCGGGCGGCTCGCCCACCACACGTTGAACGTATCGGAGGACGCCCTGCAACCCGGCAAGACGATTATGTTCGAAGGACAGGAGCTGCAGGTGGCAGGCAGATTTGCGGCTCCGGGCACCGTGATGGAGTCTGAGATCTGGTTCGACCGCTCGGACCTGATGACGCTGACCCAGCGGGAGACACTCTCATGCGTTGTGGTGCGGCTTAATGATCCGGATGATTTTAAGCTGGCCGAGCTATTTGCCAACCAACGCCTCGACCTGGAACTAACGGCGATCCGTGAATCCGATTATTACAATAAGCTATCCGCATTTTACGCACCGATCCGGGCGATGACCTGGTTGACTGTCGGCTTGGTTGCAGCCGGTGCCGTATTCGGCGGCTTGAACACGCTGTACGCTGCCTTTTCCGCCCGCATCCGCGAGCTGGCAACCCTCCAGGCCATCGGCTTCAGCCGCCCGGCCATCCTGCTGTCGCTGGTCCAGGAAAGCATCCTGGCAACCCTGACCGGGACATTGATTGCTGCCGTGCTGGCACTCTTGCTACTCGAAGGACATACCGTCAATTTCTCGATGGGCACGTTCCGATTCGAGCTGGGACCGGCAGAGGCCCTGATCGGTTTGGGTGCCGGCATTTTACTCGGGCTGCTGGGACCACTGCCACCTGCCGCCCGCTGTCTTGGTGCGCCGCTTCCCAAAGCGTTGCGCTCATCATAAACAACAAAAAACGGAACAATAAAAAATGAATAAAGTACTAACCATATTATTACCGGCAGCGATGCTGCTGCTGAATTCCTGTGGCCCGAACGATCAAGCTGCTTCGGACCAGCCTCATCCACTGGAAAATTACCTGCTGGCCGCAGAACCAGCTGATGCAATACCGGTTGCCCAAGCCGTCGAGAAGCTCAGTCCCGGAGAGAAAACGGTAGTCAAAGGACAGGTTGGTGGTAAGGTACAGGCGATCAACGAAGACTTTGCGCTGATGGTGATCGCCGATTCGGCGCTGACATTCTGCGATGAGATGGAAGATGATCATTGTGAAACTCCCTGGGATGCCTGCTGCGAAGACCCGGATAAAATCAAAACGAGCCGCGCCACGCTCCAAATACTCGATGAGACAGGCGCCCCGATCGCCGCTACCCTACGCGGGCTGGGCGGGCTGAAGGAGTTGGACCACATCAGCGTGACCGGTACGGTCGATCCAAGCTCCACCAAGGAAAACCTCCTGATTAACGCCTCAGGGATTTACATTCACGAGGAGTGATGCCCTTAACTCCTGAGCAGCGCCGGATTTACCGGGAAATGTCACCGCGACGAAAGCTTGAGCAGGCAGCCGACTTTCAATTATCGGCCCGCAAGTTGAAGACTGCTGCCTTGCGTTCGCTCCATCCGGACTGGATCGAACAGCAAATCAGCGAGGAAGTCCGTAAGACCTTCCTTTATGCAACAAGCTGATTTATTTCTCTTGTTTACCCGGCCACTGGATGCTGTGGGAGTGAAGTATATGGTCACCGGATCAGTTGCAAGTATGGCAACAATTGCTGGCGAATCGTTTCGATCTATAGCCGGCAACAGGTACGTTGAGGAATCAACCGGATTCAGGCCGCTTTAGACTGATCAGCCAGCGGTTACTATTGCTGAATACGGTAGCAGCAGCGCAGGGTCACCCCATGGCCGGCTACCTAAATTAGCAACTGACTACTAACCCTGGTTTTCGTCGATGTACTTGATCACGTCCTCGACGGTACGCAATTTTTCAGCTTCTTCGTCGGGAACTTCGACGCCGAACTCTTCTTCAAATGCCATCACGAGCTCAACGGTATCGAGAGAATCGGCACCCAGGTCATCGATGAATGATGCGGTTGGAACTACCTGCTCAGCATTAACGCCGAGCTGTTCGACAATGATGTCTTTGACTTTCTCTTCAGTGGATTTTTCGGACATGTAATTTAACTCCTTTTAACTTGTAGCGGGTAACGGTTATCTGGTTGCGGCAATTTTGGCAACAGGAAATTTGATTAAATTGGTAATTTTTTTCGGGGCTTAAGGCGTCAATGTTTTGGTGAACTTGAGTTCGGGGTAACCAATCATCATGACTTCCAGTTGGTAAGTCTGCCCGGCCTTGAGTTCACGCAGGGAAATTGTTTCCTTGTAGACGGCGCGTTCGCCGGGATTGATCGAGACATGTCCGACCTCTTGGGTAAACGCGCGGTCTTCCGACCAGCGGGTCAGCACCTTGCCATTGCTGTCAAGCAGTTGGATTTCTATCCGTTGCGAGGTCGGGAACTGCAAGCTGGCAAATTCTTTGCCGGTATTGGTCAGGACCACTTCAACCGCCAGCCGACGGTCGCGGTCGAGATCGATGGCATCGGGCACCGTCGTGACGGCCAGCGACAATTTGCCGGAGTCACTTTGCCCTGCGCTGTCGATACGGTCCGGGCTACCGCGGAAGACGTTGAGGGTACGGCTGAGCAAGCCTGGCTTCGGCTCCTGCTCGGTTACTGGTTGATCATTCGAGGCACATGCTGCAATCAGCAATGCTACGGGCAATATTGGCAGATATTTTTTCATCATAAATTCAAGCGTGTGTATTGATCACTTGTTGCACACAGATAGTGATGCTATCACTCTGGTTCTATGTGCAAGAGAAATATTTCCACTCTCGTAGTAACAGTCCTGACCATATCCGCGCTAGCGCACTACGCAATGGCGGCGGCACCAGGAAAAAAACGGCCTGAAACGATGGTCCGTTTCCATTTACTGGCGAACAAGACAGACTCCGAAAAGTTTGCCAAGCCGATTACTTTGCAGCACTCGGGCGAGCAAGTTTACATTGCGATCATGCCGACGATTCATGAGCAGGACATCATTGCGCACTATCCATTCGAGGTGGCCGATGGTACCTGGGGCACCAGCTTTTATTTGAACAACCACGGCCGCATGAGCCTGGATGCATTCAGTATCGAGCGCCGGGGACAACCATTGATCGTATTTGTCAATGGTCGACAGCTGACAGAGCTATTGATCGATAAGCGTATCAGTGACGGCATTATCACCATCCCTTCCGGGCTGACGGCTGAGGACATAGCCATCTTTGCCAAGGAGTTCAAGTTGGCAGGGGCCAAGCAACAGATGCAATGAAGCGAAGTGGCTGCATAGCTGGTTCATTGCTGGTGATGCTCTGCTGGCAGGCGGGAGCCATCGAACTGGCGCTACCGACCCCTAACCGGGCAATTTTTGTCGGTGGACCGGAGTTCTACATGTACGTCGACCGCACCTTCCAAGGGGTCAAGTCGACACCCTGGCAGGGCGGCCAGTATGGCTTTGTGCGCAGCCCGGTAATGGTTGGCGGGCGCAAGGTGTACCGGCGATTTCATGAAGGTGTCGATATCAAGCCGATCAAGCGCAGTGCTACCGGCGAGCCATTGGATCCGGTGATGGCCACCGCCGACGGCATCGTCAGGCATGTGAACACAACTTCTTCTTACTCAAATTACGGCCGCTACGTGGTTGTCGAGCACCAGTGGGATGGGTCACCGGTATTCAGCCTGTACGCGCATCTGTCCGACGTGACCGTGAAGCCGGGGCAACGGGTGCGCCGAGGTGAGACCATCGGGCGGGTTGGTTACACCGGGCGAGGCATCGATAAGCGGCGGGCGCATCTGCACTTTGAGATCGGGCTACTCTACAACACAAATTTCAACGGTTGGCATCAGCAGTATTTTGTCGGCTCACCGAATCGCCATGGCATCTACAACGGGCTGAATTTGTTCTCGCTCAACCCGGTTGATCTTTATGCCGCACAGCGGAAAAACCCCGAACTATCGCTGGGAGCTTTTTTGCGCAGCCAAGATGCTTACTTCAGGGTGCGGATGCCGAACTCGCGGCACCTGCAAATCCTCAAACGCTACCCGTGGTTGGCAGGCGAGCACGCCGGAAAAAATCCCCGCTCATGGGAACTCTCATTCAGCCCGGCAGGGCTAGTACTGAGCGCGGAACCATCGGAAGTACCCACCGAAAAACCAAAGTTAGTCTCAATTAAAAATTCCAGTGTCCCCTACCGCTATGTCACCCGGGGACTCATCAGCGGTGGCCAGGGCAGTGCCTCGCTATCCAAAACCGGACTGCGCACGATGCACTTGCTTATCTACCCGGATGGACGAATTTAAGTGGTGGATACCGAGGTAAAGAGCACCGAAATTGACGGTGACCGCATGCTGGTCGTTTTCGATGGCCATTGCGGGATGTGCAACGGCTTCGTCGACTCTATATTGAAACATCCTGCACGTAATAGCTTTCGCTTTACCCCCAACCAGGGCGAAGCATTTCAGGAAATACTCGCCGCGCATCCGGAATTGGAGAATGCCGACTCGATCATCGTCATTCCGCCGGGCAAACCAAGCACACCGCTGATCCGCTCCGCTGCAGTCATCGCAATCGGGCGCAGACTGGGTGGCTGGCGTGGCGGATTGGCTGCTGTCATGTCCGTGATCCCGCGCCCGCTACGCGACTTCGGCTACCGGATCGTCGCCCGCTTACGCAATAAGATCTCTCGCCGCCGTAGCACCTGCCGGATACCGACGCCTGAAGAGCGAGAATTTTTTCTCGATTAACAGCTAGACTGAAGATTTACGGTAGCGGCGTCAGCTTGAGCGTCCGGAATTCGATCGGGCTGCCCTCTGACTGGAAACCGATCGGCCCGGCCGTGGTATCGGCATCGCTGGTACGGGTGCCTTCCTTGCCGTTTAGCACCATCACGATTTCCCCATCCTTGGCGGTCACTTCCATCTTATTCCACTCGCCGGGACGGTTCTCGCGCACGCCCTGGCGTTTGAGGATATTGATGGTACCAAGGTTTTCGTTCTCCGCCTGGATCAAGTCCTCTCCGGCGACCATCACGCCGCGCAGCCCCATGATATTACCGGCGGCTCCATGCTTGAGTTGTGCCTCGATACAAGCCGGGATCGGGTCGTCGCTCTGGATCCGCATCAGCACACCGGAGTTACTCGGCCTTTCGGGCCAACGCCATTCGACGACAAGTTGAAAGTTGGTGTAGTTTTCCTTAGTGGCCAGAAAGCCAAGCGGTTCCCCTTTGCAAACCAGATGGCCATCTTCATTAAAACTCCAGACATCTGCTTTGGCCACGTCGGCATCCTCCAGCACATGCTGCCAGTCATCCAGCGACTTCGAAGCCAGCAAATCGATGGTCTCCGGTTTTGCTTCATCTGCTGCAACTGCAACGACCAGAATTGATAAAAAAGCTACGGCTGAGATGGGTAGAAATTTCATAGCCTCCAAAGTAAGATCCACTCACTTCGGCGTCAAATTGATTTCAGTAAGCCAGCAGGAGTATGAACAGGGAAAGGACGTGTTTAACCGTAGATGGGCACAGCTATGCGCAGATAATAGTGTAGGTACTTTTTCTCAGTGAGCTCCGTGAGAGCTCAGAAATCCTCTATCCTATCTCCTATCTCCTAACTTCTATCTTCTATCTTCTAACCGACTCACCATTCCCGTTCGACGCGCCAGTCTTCGTAGGTATGTTCGGGCAGGTCACGCAGGAAGCGGGAGGCTTGGAGGAATGTTTCCGGCTGGCTGCCGGCAGTGACAATTTCCGGCCAGGTCAGGATCAGTTGGTCCATCGCGCGGGTCACGCCGACATAGAACAGGCGGCGTTCTTCTTCGA
>CAYUDZ010000102.1:0-10382 GCA_964443575.1 uncultured Chthoniobacteraceae bacterium
CCATGCCACAGCCGGGGGCCAGGACCAGAATGGCGTCGGGAAATGCTTTTTGGATTTCATCTATGGCTATATCGATTACACCATGAGTGGAAAAGGAAATATCGAGGATTACGCCTAGCTTAGTGGCAACGACATCGACACCAAAGATTTGAGCTGCCGCTCCAGCTCCAAAACCACCAATATCACCAATACCGTCTGACAAACCTGGAATGTCGTTCATTTCTGTTCTTACCGGAGATATTTTGGTGTCGATGGTCGGCATCGCCAACGGCGAGATACGTTGGGACTGGAGGCGCGGTTGGATTTTAGGACGGCTGGCACGCTGCTGCTGCTCTTTGACGCACATTTTGTACTCGCGCTTTTTCGGTTCTATCTTCTTGAGCTTAACCGGTTCCTCGAAGGTGACCGGCTCCGGCTGCAGGCGGGAGAAGACAACGAAGCTGCCAAAAATGACTAGCCCGACTACATGGGCGACTATACTGATGAGGATAAACTTGTAAACCAGCCGCCAAATTCTTTTCGGATGGGGCATCTCCTCGTGATGGTGTTGAGGAGATTGGGAAGCTGGCAAGTCCATGACTAACTATATGAACTGAGTACTAGGTGGTCAAATCGGCGGTGCTGGATTGCGACATCAATACATCCGATCAGGCCGTGAACCATATTCTAAGCTTGGCAGCTTACTCGAGCCCGAAAGAAACACTATTGATGCCGGCCGCAGCACAAGCATCCATGACATCGACGACACGCTGGTGGAATGTAGCATTTTCGGCCTGGATCGTGACCATAGCCGGGCTTTTGGCCAGATCTGCAGCATCCTTGAACCTTTTCAAGGTCGCAGTCAGCTCGGGCATTTCGCGGCGTGGCGGCTGATCGAAAACCTGGCCGTTCAGAATCACTCGACCATCTTCAAACACATCGATGATTTGTTCATCGGGCATTTTGACCTCGGTTGACTGGGATACCTGGCCGGGCAGCTGCATACCCAAGTCGGCTTCCTGTTTGATCAAGGTGGTGGTGACCATGAAATAGATCAGCAGCAGGAAGACGATGTCAATCATCGGTGCCATCTGAAATTCTTCATCATCACCTTCATGACCGGTCAAATTTTGCACATCAAGGTTCATAGAATACCTCCTTATTTGTCGCTCTGATAAGTTGAGAATATAACATCCAGCGCACCGGCTTCAGCGAGTACAACGAGCACATCGCGTACTTCCTTATGCTCGACATTCCGGTCAATGCGCAGCTGGATCTTTGTTTTCGGGTCTTGGAGCACCCGTTCTGCGATGACTTCTTTGATGGTGTCTTTATCCGAAGGAAACGAACCCATGTAGAGCTCATTGTCGGTACCGAGTGTCAGAACCACCCGCGAGCCGCGCTCCTTGGCAATAACCGAGTGTTCGGCTACCGGGTTGTCGATCTCCTTGTACTGGCTTTGCGTCTGGCGCGCCACGATCATGAAGAAGATGATCAGCAGGAACGTGATATCGATCATCGGCGCCATCTGGAAGCCGATTTCATTTTCTCTGGGGAGCTTAATTTTCATGCGAATCTTGAGCAGGTAGCGGCTGCTGGAGCCGTTAGCCCTGATGCATTTCGTAGCTTGCGCGACGGACAGCTTGCTTGATCTGCTCGAGCACTTCACCGCTCATCCTATTGAGCGAGGAAACCAGCCCGGTGTAGCGGTTTTTGAAGTAGAAGTAAATAATCATGGCCGGGATACCAACGATCAGTCCGCTGGCAGTGGTAATCAGCGCTTCCGAAATGTTATAGGCTAGCACCTCCGGACGCCCCATGCCGACGGATGCCATGTTACCAAATGCTTTCACCATACCGATGACAGTACCCAGCAGGCCAACCATCGGTGCGATCACCGCAATCGTTGAAATGTAATTGATCGGAACCATGGTGCCGGTTACTTCTTCGGTTGCGGCTTCCTCCATCGCTTTTTCGACCGAGTCGATGTCAAGCTCGCCACCGGAAACACGATCGAGCCCGGCATGCACGATATTGGCAATAGCTGCTTTTTGAGTGTCGCAATAATCACGCGTGCCCTCAAAATCCATCATTTTCACCCGTTCGATAATTTCGTTGAAAACTTCCGGCTGCAAAAACTTATTGGTACGCAAATTCAATCCGTTGTAGATAGCAAGACCAACCGCCCCGATTGAACCGGCTATCAGTACCCACATGACGACGCCGCCAAGCTGGATGATGCCCCATAGTGTAGTGGTCTGCGGGCCTTCGGCTTCTTCGCCGGCCTGCTCTGCAGCAGGTGCAGCATCCTGGGCGATTACGGTTACAGTACTTATGCTGAGGAAAGCGACGAGCATCCCGAACAGCGTGACACGACTTAGTTTACTTATTTGTTTCATTTATTTTTCTGGGTGGTTTGAATAATTATTTATGAGGAATAATTTACTAGCCTAATTGTTATTTAATTTTTGCCAATAAAAAGCTGGGTAATAGTTGCAATAAAATTAGCTAATTTCACCCTGCTACGGCAAGCAAATGCTGTTGCTCCGGATTAATTAGTTTGCTCCCCGGAGTTTTCCGGTTGTTGTCCATCTGCTGACGCTGCGGGGGCTGTTTCAGACAGTTGGGTAGTCCATTGTTTTTCTGTTGTGCCATCGCGGGTGGCCTTGGTGATCAATTCTGTCGACTCGGTGCCCCATTCCGATTTCGGGTAGAACAGCTCGATCAGAAGATAGACCCGCTGGGCCGCCTGATGGTATTGGCTTTCAGTGATTTTGGGCAACGGACCTACTTCATCTTCAACTTTTTCCTTATCAACTGCCGCAAGAATTTCTTCTTCGGTTGGTTGTTCCTTGTTCTGGTCCCTGGCTTCCTGCTGCATGATGCGCGCCACACGCACGCGTTCCGCCTGCAGAGCACGCTGAAGCTCCAGCTCGCGTTCCTCTTTGAGTCTTAGCTGCTGTTCTTCTGCCAGCAGGTCATAGCATTTCGCAGAAAGAAACATGGCCTCGGGATAGATACGTGACTCCAGGCTGCCTGAGGCAACGACCTTGGCGATATGGTCGATGGCCTTACGGGTGTTGTTCTTGCTCATCTCGTAGTAGCTGTAAGCAACCTCACGCAGGGCGAACGCTTGCCGGTTTTTATCGAGTTCACCGAGAGCGGAAAAGATTTCCTCCATTTTATCGATTTCTCCTTTGCGTGCACGCAGGTAGCCGATCCACGCCTTGGATGACTGGGCAAGCTCTTCGTCACCTGCTTTGGTGGTTTTTTCATAAACCTTCTCAAACTCGTCGAGGTTACCTAGCTCGTAGAGTGCCTGGGTGTAAGTATCCAATACCGGCGCAGCGTTGGTGTTTTCGACAACCAGGAATGGCAGCATCTCATCGACCTGGGGCTTGAGTGCATCGGCGGCTTCTTGCCACTTGCCTTCCTGAGCAACGTTAACGCCCTGGACGACAGTTTCGCCGTAGATAAATTCGATTTCCTGAATTTTTTCTGCAGGCAATGTCAGTTTAGCAGTTTTACCTTTTTCGCTAAGGACGATATTGCCGCCCTCCATGTTGAACAAGGTGACGCCGTTACTGACCGCCCCGTTATCCAGCATGATGTTGGCTGGCAGTTTGCAATAGGCAGGGACTGCAATACTCAAGATTGCCAAGAGTAATGACAGTTTTTTTACTAGTGGGAGGATTTTCATTGGGTTAAGAGAGGTTAATTTTGTGCTGTAGTAGGAGGATTCTTGGCTGCTGCCGGCAAGGCATCCAAGCGTTTTTGGGCTTCCTGGAGTTCTGGTCGGTCTGCCAAGGAAGCATCGGAGAGCATTTCGCGGTAGGTTTGCGCAGCTTCGGCCTGCTTGCCGAGCAATTCGAGGCACTCGCCGCTCTTGAGGTAGGATTTAGCCGCCCACTCTGTATGGGTGGCATAGAGGACGTAGACGCGCTGGAAAAAAGCGAAGGCTTCCTGTACCTCACCCATTTCGAACTTACTGATACCTAATTTGTAGAGGGCTTCCGGCCACAACCTGCCGCGCCACTCACGCACCATCAGGATTTCTTCGTACTTGGGGATTGCCTCTTCGTATTTACCTTCACCAACCTCCATGTCGGCCAGTTGCATAGTGGCTTCACCGGCATATTCACTGGTTGGGTAATACTCATAAATCTCGTTGTAGTATTCCTTGGCTTTATCCTTATTGCCACGCTTGCCCTCCAGCATGCCGAGGGTGGCCAGGGCCTTGGGTGTCCATTGGGTTTGCGGGAAATCCTTCATGATGCGTTCCGCAGCAAGGAAGGCATTATCAATATTGTCTCTTTCAGCAAAAATTTCAGACATCCAGGAGAGTACTGCCGGTGAAGCGTTGGATATTTGTTCTTTGGTGAAATTTTCGGGAGTCTTGGACTCGTCACCGAGCATCGATAACCCCCAGGCAAGCCGCATCTGCTTGGTTGGCTTATCGTCGCTTTTGGCGAACTCGGTGCGCAGCCTCCTTGCCACTTCACGTTTGGCTTCTTTGGTGAAGCCTTCCAGCGCTTTGAGCTCGGCCTGCTTGCGTTGTTCCAACTTGGCCTGCTGCTCTGCTTCCGATGGGACAATGACGCTTCCTGCTAACTGATCAGCTTCATCTTTGGCCTGCTGCTCTTCATACCATTGCTCCATTTGGGGGGCGACAATCATTTCGGGGTATTTATCCACGTAATAACTGAGGATGGCATCGGCACCAAGTTCGTTGGGGTCCTCGGCAAACCGCAGGAAGGTTTCCCAAAATAGGTCCATCGCTTTTTGTTTTTCGCCTAGCTTGTCGAAAGCGGCACCCATCCGGTAGACCGCCAGGGTGTACTTACCCTCTTCGCCGAAGCGGTTGATGTAGCTCTGGAAATGTTCGACGATCTGCTCCCAACGCTGGTCAACCTCCATCACCCTTGCGGCATTGAAGACTGCGGCATCGATCTGGTCCTCACGATCGGTGAATTTTTCGACTAGCAGGTAGCTATCGATCGCCTTATCCAGTTCACCGAACGATCCGTAAATATCGCCCAATACATTATAAAGCTCACCAAGCAGAGCGCTGCGTGGGTATTTCTGGAGAAAATCTTCAGCCAGGTTACGGGCGCCTTCGAGGTCTCCCAAGCCAAAACGTGCCAGTACCTGGCGGAACTCGGCGTCTTCTATGTAACGACCGCTTTGGTGCGTATTGACCAGAACACCGAACTTCTCTTCTGCTTCCTGGAACTCGTCGGTCATCAACGATATGTACGCATCCCAATATTCAGCATCGCGCAGGTAGTTTGAGTTGGCTGCTTCTTGCCTGACTTTTTCAAAGAATTTCCTCGCCCCTTGTGCGTCATCCTTGAATAGCCGGGCAAAACCACTGAGGTAGTAAGCATGGCCTTTGTCATCATTGTTGGTGGTAATAATTTCGTCAGCAATGGCCTGGTCCAACAGGCTGATCATTTTATCGAGTTCTTCCTGCTGCTGATATAGATAGGCCAGGCTGAAAACGATATCCGGGGTATTTTTCCACTTGGGATACTCCTTTATCAGCTGCAAGGCATAGCGTTCTGCCTCTTCCGGCAATTCCAACTGTCCGGCCAGGTTACTGACTGCAAATAAGGTATCGGGGCGGTTGCTGGACTCGGGAAAGTCATCAAGGATCCTGAGATATGCCCAGTAGGATTCATAGAATAGCTCCAGTTCAAAGAAAACCTGGGCAATTCTGAAGGACAAACCTTCATCGTAGGTAAGGGCTTTTTCTAGCGCCTCTTTTTCGGCTTTAGCAGTTGCCAGGCGTTGTTCGACCGAGATGAGTTTCTGGAAGTTTTCCATGATGTCGGCACTCACCTCGCTCAACCGCTTGCGCTGGTTTTCCAGGTGCTGCTGGACCTTGTCCAGACCATCCTGGATATTGGCACTACTCTGGCATAGTTTGAGTAGCACGAAAGCCGATCGATGGTTGCCATCAGCCATCAATTTGTCCGCGCCCTCGATGGCTTTCAGGTTGAATTGAAAGCTATAGCGCGCGGGAGAGACCTGCCCTTGTAGCGCCGGTACCAGGTTGTAGAGCAGTTGCGAGTCACCGCTGGCGAAGATGGTCTCCAGCATCTGGGAGATCGCAACCATACGCAGTGCTGGATCCCGTGCTTCCAGCGCGATGTTTTCGAGCCGTTTATAGGCATCATCAAACTTACCGAGCTTAAGCTCGGCCAAGGCCAGCGAATAGAACAACTCCGCACGCTCGGAGCGTGGCAAATCACGCCGGAATTCTGTTAGAATCCTGGTAATCGATTTTTCCGCTTCTGCCCACTTTTCAGAGAGCGACTCGGCGTATGCTTTCAGGGTCAACGCCTGCCGGATTCGTCGAGATTTCGGATAGGCTTCAATGAAGGCATTGAAAGAGGTAATTGCCTCGTCGTACTTATTGTCGACCACATAACAGAATGCGAGCAGGAACTCGATACGCTGCAATTTCGACTCAATTTTATCTTTGAGCTGCGGGTCGGTGACCGCGCGGGCCTCCTTGATAACTTCCTGTAGGTAGGGGATCGCTTCACCGTACTTACCGCTTTTTACGGCTTCGTTGGCCTTTTTTTCAATTTCATCGATCGACATTTGTGCGCCCGCCTGGGATGGCGTCATCAGCACGGCACAACCAGCAATTGCTAATGTCAGCGTCGATGCGCGAACAAACTCAATTAACACTCTCGGGGTAGCGACGAATGCCAGATTTAAAAATCCATAATTCATTTTCATATGATTACACGTGGGGGAATTGACTCGAAACAACTTTCACAGATTTAATATGCTAACAAAAGCGCATCGTGCAAGCTCGGAAGCAGACAGCCTGACGCCGCTAGCTGGCATTAACCTATAAAGAACTCTTCCAAACAGGCAACCTTTTATTCTGCCTTGAACAAGTGCGGGTATTGAGCATTCGGCCAACAACAGGCACCAGGAGTAGATTGTCCCCGGCAGGAATCGAACCTGCATTTAGGCTTTAGGAGAGCCCCGTTCTATCCGTTGAACTACAGGGACGGCAGGTTTTATAATAGTCCAGATATCAGGAAAAAGAAGGCAAAAAATTGTTTAATCGAGCAGCCGTTGGTTGAGGAAATTACGGCATAGAAATTTTCGGGTTGGAAAAATTTTCGGGTTTCCATATTGTGCCATTCTATGACTGATTATTTTGACTCCCCGGTAATCTCCTATGAAGGCCCTGATTCTAAAAATCAACTGGCCTTTCGGCACTACAATCCTGACGAATTGGTCGAGGGTAAATCGATGCGTGAGCATTTGCGCTTTGCGGCACCCTACTGGCATGTGATGCGCAACGTGCTGGGTGATCCGTTCGGTGCGGGCACGGCGCTGATGCCATGGGACGATGGCAGCGACTCATTGGAGAATGCGCTCAAGCGGGTGGATGTTTTCTTTGAGTTCCTGGAGAAGACCGGGATCGAGTACTACTGCTGGCATGATCGGGATATTGCGCCGGAGATGAATGATCTGGCCAAGTCCAACGAGCTGCTCGATCAGGTGGTGGACAAGTTGCAACAGAAGCAAGCCGAGACCGGGAGGAAGCTGCTGTGGGGCACGGCTTGTTTATTTGCGCACCCGCGCTACGCCCACGGCGCGGCCACCTCACCCGATGCGCGGGTCTATGCCTACGCTGCAGCGCAGGTCAAAAAAGCGATCGAGTGCACGCACAAGCTCGGTGGCCTGGGTTACACATTCTGGGGTGGTCGTGAGGGCTACGGCTCATTGATCAACACCGACATGAAGCGTGAGCTGGATCACCTGGGGGCATTTTTGCACATGGCGGTCGACTGGAAAAAGGAAATCGGTTTTGACGGGCCATTCTACATCGAGCCGAAGCCGCGCGAGCCTTCAACCCACCAGTACGACAGTGACGCGGCGGCGTGTTTGAACTTCCTGCGTGAGTACGACCTGATGGAGCACTTTAAACTCAATATTGAAACGAACCATGCCGAGTTGGCAGGGCACACTGTCGAGCACGACCTGACAGTGGCGGCCGGCGCTGGTATGCTGGGCAGCATCGATGCCAATCGTGGCGACCAGCTGATTGGCTGGGATACCGACCAATTTCCGACCAACATCTACCAGACCACGCAAGTGATGCTGATTGTGCTGGGGATGGGTGGGTTCAAGACCGGCGGGCTGAACTTTGATGCCAAGCGGCGGCGTGAATCACATGAGCCGCTCGATCTTCTGTATGCCCACATCGGTGGCATGGACGCGTTTGCGCGTGGCTTGAAGATTGCGGCAGCGATTCGTGCCGACGGTCGGCTGGCTGAATTTATCCAGCAGCGATACAGCTCGTTTGACAGTGATATTGGTGCCAAAGTCGAAAAAGGTGAAACCTCGCTGGCGGAGTTGGAGCAGTATGCACTGGCGAATGGCGAGCCCGAGCTGGCCTCCGGTCGCCAGGAGATGCTCGAGAATTTGATCAACGACTTCATCTAATGGCGCTGACACTAGGCATTGATGCTTCGACGCAGAGTGTTTCGGCGATCCTGCTGGCTACCGAGGCAGCTCAAGTTGTCGCCGAGGAGTCGGTTAATTTTGGTGCTGACCTCCCCGATTACGGAGCCCCACAGGGATTTATTCCCGGAGGTGCCGGTGGCGAGGTGCATGCCGACCCGAGGATGTGGTTGGACGCCCTCGATCTCTGCCTGGCAAAGCTCCAGGATGCCGGTGCCCCGCTGGGGGAGGTAGCGGCGGTTTCCGGGGCAGGCCAGCAGCATGGCACGGTGTACCTGAACGATGCCTGGTTTAGCGCGGTTGGCAATCTGTCAGCGCAGGTGAGCCTGGCCGAGCAGTTGGGTGGTTGCTTGTCGCGAAAAACCTCACCGATTTGGATGGATACCTCGACCGGGCAGGAATGCGCAGAAATAGCAGATGCGGTCGGCGGAGATGCAAAAGTTTGTGCCATCAGCGGCTCGAATGCCATCGAGCGCTTCAGTGGTCCTCAGATCCGGCGCTTCGCTAAGTCCGAGCCGGATGCTTACGCCGCGACGGCGCGCATCCATTTGGTCAGTTCGTTCATGGCCAGCGTCCTGGCCGGAACCGATGCACCGATCGACCATGGTGATGGTGCGGGCATGAACCTCATGAACCTGGCGCAGTTGGACTGGGATGAGCAATTGCTGGCTGCGACTGCTCCCGATTTGCGCAAGCGACTCCCTGGCTGTGTATCTTCTGCTACCAGCATCGGCTCCGTGGCAGGATATTTTTCAGAAAAGTACGGCATTCCAACCGGGACACCGGTGATTGCATTTACCGGCGACAACCCGAGCAGCCTGGTCGGCATGGGGGCGTCCGAGCCCGGCAAAGTCGTGATCAGCCTCGGTACCAGTGATACCTTGTTTGCGGCGATGCCGCAGCCGCATACCGACCCGAACGGCTACGGCCATGTCTTCGGTAATCCGCTGGGGGGCTATATGAGCCTGGTCTGTTTCCTCAATGGCTCACTGGCCCGGGAAAAAGTAAAGGAGCGCCTGGGAGTCGGCTGGGATGCCTTTGATCGGCATGGCATGAGCAAGACTCGACCGGGAAACGATGGCAACCTGATGGCGCCATTCTTCGGTCCTGAGATCACCCCGCGTGGAGATTTTTCGGAGCCGGTGCTGCAAGGAACTCCTGAATTTGAAGCCTGGCAGGATCAGGCTGCTGCGGTGCGTGGCTGCCTCGAAGGCCAGTTCATCAATATGTGGCTGCAATCACGCTGGATAGGAGTCGAGACGGATACAGTTTTCCTCACCGGTGGGGCCTCGCAAAACCAGGGGATCGCGCAGGTCGTGGCCGATATCTTCGAGGCGGACGTGGCGCGATTGCAAGTGAGCGGGTCGGTGGCGTTGGGTGCGGCACTACGCGCCGCAAGCAGCTGCGGCGGCAATCCACAGCAAATATTCGAGCGCATGCGCGCCAGCATGGCTACCAAGGTAGTGCATCCTGCCCCGGCGGCCGCTAGTGTCTATGCCAGCACCAAGAAGGAGTTTGCTGCCTTGTTGCAGCGCCTGGTGGATGGGGGACGGGTTTAGCTGAAGCTATTAAGCTGGAAAATCACTCACTTGCACTTTTGTGATTGATCCGGGCTAAATATTTGTTGGATGTGGTTTGAACTAAAGGCCCGGCCTCGACTACCGAGCGTAGCGATATTATCTATCGGGATCTGCGATGGGAGGCTCCTCCTTTGCTGAAGCTACTACGGAGCAGTCGCCCAACCGCGATTAGGCATTCGCCGGATGTAGGTTCAGATATGAAATGAAGCGGTCAGTTTTCCGCCCAGGCCTTGAATTTGCCCAAGCCTTCCTCAATTGGGTCGATATCGATACCGGAGTAGGCGAAGCGGATATAGGATTCGGTTTCCCCGGGGATTGGTGAGCCAA
>CAYUDZ010000103.1:0-6995 GCA_964443575.1 uncultured Chthoniobacteraceae bacterium
CCCGCCTCTTTCCCCAATCGGATCCCAATTGAGCCATCTGCCGAGGGTTGGGAGGTAATAGCGGAAGCCGTAGTAATACGCCTTGGGCTCGGATGGGGGAGTATCTGGCTTGGCAGCGACTGGATCAGTGGTGGAAAAGTAGCCCATTTGACAGCCAAAATACTAGGTGATTGCAGCTACAAGAGGAAGGATTAACTAAATATATGGAGAACGTACTTGCCTAGTCCTATATTGGGGCTTATTGGCTTGACTGGGAGAGCAACATACTTGCATTAACATTGAATATCTGCTCAGTGTAGTAATAGAGAGTTATTTTAACAATCAGTCATGAAACCGCGAAGACTCTACCTCGATACTTCCGTAATTGGAGGTTTCTTTGATGAAGAATTTAAGCGACCAACTCGCCGCCTCTGGGATCTCGCCGAAGCGGGAGAATATGAACTGGTGACCTCCGAAGTCACTGAAGGTGAACTGGAAAATGCACCTGATAGCGTACGGGTTTTATTCGAGTCTACTTTTAAAATCTTGCTACCGCTTACCCGACAGGCGATCACACTTGCTGATGCCTATATCGAGTATGGTGTTGTGACAAAAAACTACGTAAATGATGCACTTCACGTTGCCGTTGCCACTCTAGAAGTCGTCAACCCAGTGGTTAGCTGGAATTTCAAGCATTTAGCAAATCTTCGTCGCGAAGAAGGCTTTAATGCTGTAAACTTGCTTAATGGATATACACAGTTGCGGATCGTAAACCCAACCCAACTTGAAATATGAAACTGAGTGATGAAA
The DNA here is from genome assembly GCA_964443575.1 of uncultured Chthoniobacteraceae bacterium. Lineage (GTDB taxonomy): Bacteria > Verrucomicrobiota > Verrucomicrobiia > Chthoniobacterales > CAKUMP01 > CAYUDZ01. The sequence continues at coordinate 790 of CAYUDZ010000103.1, forward strand.
TAAAAAATGCACCAGCTATCGAAGGTTTTCATGCCGTGGAAGAGTCGCGTAAATGGAAAACGGCAGTTACAAATAAAACCAAAGGCATGAGCACCGAAGAACTCATAGCATTCTTCAAAAGGTGCTCCCCGAATATCCCGCGCGCTTCCAGTCGTACCGAGACTACTCACTAGCATAAATAGACTGGGATAGTGCGGCTATCGTACCCTGTAGTGCAGCGTTGTCTCTTCATAGGAAACCGCTCATGGTAAAAGGATTTGTTAGTGGCCTACTACGCTATCCCAGATTCAGCGACTTCCACGCCGGATTTTCAAACATCCTATCCTGAGATGCCTGACCGCTCATCCCGCTGCGCTCAAACTCGTCCAAAATTTGCTCGCGCTTCTCTACTGGCACCTTGACGCGTCCCAGTTTGTCAGTCTTTAATATGCTTACCTTGTCACTCGCATCCGTAGTTGTCATAGCCCTTACTACTACGACACTTATGACCTCATCCAAAACTCTTTTCAACGGTGCTTCGCGTGACGCTTACGGAGCGAAAGCACGGAGGCAGCCAAAGGAGCGACTGCGACCAGCAGCTCCCGTGACTGAGGGCAGCGGTAGCAAGACCTAAGGGTTGGCGAACGTAGATACGCGCAACAGCGGCATGGCATCAATCTACGGATGATGCCCCCGTTTCTTCAGGTGGCTTACTGCAGTTTTTTCTTTCGGAATGAGAATCTCACAACCTGAATTGCCCGATATAGCCCCCAACAAAGTGCTATCACTGCAATCAGTGCCAGTCCCTGAGAGCCTTCGCTATCATACCACCAAATTACTCCAAAAGTTCCGGCACCAAAGAAGCTAAATAACGCTTCTCGAACTAATCGTCTTCTACTATCAGTTGGAGACGATATCCATGCTGATGAGACTATATAAACTATAAATCCCAGCACGAAGATACCAATAAATGCCAACGCGTAACTCATGTACTGCACGTGCTTTAAGGCAGCGGTGTTGGCACCCTTCCGCCGTTACTTTCTTCAAAAGTTATCTCTTTAGACTCCTCTTGGCCATTCTCGTCGAAGGTCTTATCGATAAATATGTCCAAAGTATTGTGTGAGTCCCGATACTGCTCATAATGATCCTGTGCTATCGTTTTAATACTTGTGATAAGCAGCGATGCCTGCAAATTCCCACGACTTTTTACCCAGCTCAACGCGCAAACTCCATTCTAATCGAACAGACTTTTGGCTATGTTGCAGGACGTTTGCAGCGTCAGCAGGATCAGGTATGTAACGATATCGACTTGCAGCTTCTACCGATGTTCGCGCAACGACTCTCGTCTTTTTGCAAAGCTTATAAAGATCGTAACCACGCTTTGCCAAACCTGGCCCCAATGCACCAAAACCAAAATCTACAGCGGCTTCCGTAAGCGAATAGTCAGCATCTGATAGCTTGGCTATTCCCCAACCCATTCCTACAGATACCAAACCCCCAACGATGTTTACAAATCGGCCATCTGGATCAATATAGATTGTCGGTGCGTTAAATGTGAACCCATACAGGTTGTACCCACCTCTTTCCCCAATCGGATCCCGGTTAAGCCACCTGCCGAGGCCTGGGAGGTAATAGCGGAAGCCGTAATAATACATGTTGGAAGAAATATGGGGTATTGCCTTACTTTGAGAGGGGTCAGTCCTGAATGGCACTAACTTAAGGGGTTTTTCCGTGAAGAAAATTACCCCGTTTTTTAACGATAACACCCCTTAAGTTAGTGCCATTCAGGACTGACCCCTTACCCTCCTCACTGGTCATTGGCAGTGGGGTGCGCTCGACCTCGAGTCGATGCGTCAGCAGCACCGGCAATTGGAACTCCGGCGAGCCAGACAGGACGCCGAGCCGATGCGTGACCGATGGTGTGCCATCGATGTGTAGCTGACCGACCAGCGGTTGGTTGGCGCCCCAATCAGGAGCGGCCGATAAAACATTGAGTGATGCCGCCAGCAGCAGTGCCGCCGCGACCCGGCAGGGTAGTAGTCGTAGTGGGTGAGTGTGCATTTTTTCCTCCGCCGCAACCAACTACAAAAATCACCCCAATATACAAAGACTAATCTTGTTACATTTTGTAATAATCATATAATTTATTAATTTTCATAATTATAGGAGCCTAAAATAAATCACACAATTTGCTCGCGCCGCTAAGAAATGAGCTATTTTTTCGAGTTGCGTCGTTTTTTTGCCAGTAGCTACCAGCCAAATTGCATCACACATAATCTGTAAAAGTCTACCTGTAGCCAAGCTTGTCTCCGCCATTCAATGGGTAGGGACCGCTCTCCGTAGCGGTCCGTCGTAGTAGGACGTTGGAAGTTGTAGCCACGGCGCTCTGCCGTCGTGAAGTGAGCAGATGTAAGCAGATCCAACGGCACAGCTGTAGCCGTTGGAGGGCAAGGTTCCCGCCAGTTTGCCGTAGTCCCGATATATCGGGACGTAGGCGGAACCTTTGCCGTAGTGATAGAACTCGGCGGACGTCCTCCTTCGCTCTTCCGTCCTCAATTCCCATATACTGAGCGATTAAGAGCTACGGCGGACGTGGAAGTCCGCCCTCCACCGCCTTCGCGGAATTTGGTAGCCGTTGGAGCTAAAAAGCAATTCTTAGCAATTTACTCAAACCTCTTGAGAAATGGAATAATTACTGAGAAATCACGCAAACCTTTTCAGATATGGTCGAACCGAAAAACGAAGCTTTTTCTGACGGCTCATCCCCGATTAATCGGGATCTACGACAGGAGAACCGCCCTACCGGAGATGGGTACTCTATCAAATCTGCAGCGCATTGAAGCTACCCCCGTGACACCTCGATTTGCCGATACGTCGGGTTCTCTTCGCTCATCCGGATGGTAATCAGCCAAGCATTGGCAGGTAGTAGCTCAGGGAATTTGTCCGCCCATTCGACCAGCGTCACGCCGTCGGAACTTGGCAAGAACTCCTCGATACCGGTTGCCCTGGCTTCCTGCGCGGATTCGAGGCGGTAGCAGTCGATATGGTACACCGGGATGCGACCAGCGGGGTATTCCTGGATGATCGTGAACGTTGGGCTATTGACTTCCGCCGAACAACCGAGCCCTGCAGCCACCCCCTTGACCAGGTGGGTTTTACCGGCACCCAGCTCGCCGCATAAGCCGACCACATCACCAGCCACCAACTGAGCGGCAAGTGAGCCGCCGAAATCCAGCATCTCCTGGACCGACTCAACCTGCACCGTATCATAAATTTTCATTGCTGGCGGAGGTGGTCGTAGCCTTGACCCAGGCCGGTTGCCTCGCCATCGCGCAGCTCACCGATGCTGGTTAATTGCAGGTCTGGAAACTGGTCGGCCCAAGCCTGTTCCAGCTGGTTTCCCATTCCTTGCGGGATTGAAAAAAGCAGCTCGTAATCTTCACCGTCGGTCAATGCCTGCTCAGTCGAGCAACCTGGGTGCAGTGGCAGTGCCTCGGTATCAATCAGATACCCGGTATTGCTGGCGGCTGCCAGGCGCGGTAGATCGGCTGCCAGTCCATCACTCAGGTCCATCATTGCCGTCGGGCGGTAATGGTCAGCCAGCCAGCGCGCTTCAGCCAGCCGCGGATGAAAGTCGAGGTGCCATCCGGATTTCAACGAGCCACCCAGTTGGCCGGTGACTAAGAGCAGGTCACCATTACTACCGCCACTGCGCAACACCGGGCGCTGCACGACCTCACCCAGCATGGTCACAGACAAGAATCCGTTGCCGGGCACCTTAGTGGTCTCACCGCCGACAATAGAAACACTATGTTTGGTCGCCAGGGCCTGCAGCCCACGATAGGCTTCGAGTAACCACTCGGCACCCAACTGTTCGCTGAGCCCGGCAGTCACCACTGCCGGCCCCGGTTTACCAGCCATTGCTGCAATGTCACTCAACACCCGTGCCAGCGCTTTGCGTCCGACCTTGTGCGGTGGGCAGCTTTTATCGAAATGCACCGCTTCGACGACACAATCAGTTTTGAATAGAAATGAACTCCCGTTGCGCTCGACTATGGCACAGTCATCGCCCGGCCCCAACTCGACATCGCTGCCCAGCGGCATGAAATTTTGCAGGCGCGAGACTAGCTGTTCTTCTGAGTTAAGGCTCATATCATGTCTTGGGGGATAAATATCAGGACCGATACGGAAACTGCATTAAAGATAGCATGCATGGCCATCGGTACCAGCAAACTGCCGGTCAATTCAAATGCGATCACCAGGCAAATCGATAGCAGCAGAAAGACCCCCAGGCTCGGGACATGCGCATGCACGACCGAAAATACCAAGCCGCTCAACAGCATCGCCGGCAGCATTCCAATGCGCGCTTTCAGGGTGCCGTAAAAGTAGCCACGAAAAATAAATTCCTCGACTACCGGGGCCACCACCACCGCCATGAAAATTACCAGCATCCGTTCACCAGTGTTCTCGTTGCTGACAAAAAATTGCACGATCCCTTGGACTTCCTGCCCTTCACCGGCCACTACCTGGCCGATGCCCCCTGCCAATGCGAGCAGCGGGTAGGCCGCCAGCAAAAAACCTGCAGCTGCCAACAGTGATTTGCCAGCCGGCAGCTTGTTGAAACCAAAAAGCTCAGCAAGATTAGCACCCCTGAGGGCTAAAAAACCTGCCAGCATCAGGATCAGCACGAGATAAATGGCGACGCTCAACCCGATCGCTTCGATATTAATAACCGACGCCGATGCCTCTTCGATAAAATAAACGGGCAGCGTCGTAATCAAAAACCAACCGATAATTAAGAGGCTAATAATGAGGTCCTGGAGCCGGTAATAGCCAACATCGTAGCGACCCCGCCCACCGGTAACCTGGCGGTACTTACGAAAATAAAAACGCAGCGACCAAATGCCCAGAACGGCAATGATCAGGCCAACCAGAACAAATCCGGTTATTGCTTCAGCCGGCAGCTCGTCCATCCCGGTCAATCAGGGCGCATAGATTCCCGGCAAGTAGTAGAGCTTGCCGCTCTCGAGCTTCGGCAGCCGACCACCCAGTAGATCGACCTCCACTGTCGTGTCACTCTCACCAAATAACCTGAGCAGGTTACCAAGATTAACGGGAACCGTGTAGCGCACGATTTCGGCGCCATCGACACCGGCCAGCTCGCGCGCTTTGACGTAGGCATCCTCGATGTAGCCGACACCATCGATCAGCTTGGCTTCCAAAGCATCCAGACCGGAAACGATCCGTCCGTCAGCAACACCGTTGACCAGACTAGCCTTCGGTAGCTCACGCTCTTCAGCCACGATCCCGACAAAGCGATCATAAGTCTGCATGACCAGTGCCTGGATGTACTGCTTTTCCTCCTCGGTCATCTCGCGCGAGCCGCTCAAAATATCCTTGAATTTGCCGCTTTTAAATACGATCGAGTCCAACCCCACTTTGCCAAACATGTCCTCGTAGTTCAGTGTCTGGATGATCACGCCGATACTGCCGGTGATCGTGGTCGGGTTGGCCATCAGGTAGCGCCCACCACAGGCCGCATAATAGCCGCCGGACGCCGCCACCGAATTCATGTAAATCACCACCGGCTTGACCTCATCGACCTGCGCAATCGCATTGTAGATCACATCCGAGGCGGTCACCTCGCCGCCCGGCGAATCAATATTTAAAACGACTGCCGAAACTTTGTCATCATCTCGGGCCTGCTTGAGCGCAATTTTTAAATCGTCAACCATCGAGTCGGTATAAACTCCGCCGGAGCGCGACGAAATAATCCCGGTCAGATCGATCTGGACAATCTTGCCATCACCGTAGCCACGCTCGATCCGCGATTCGGCAAACTTCGGCGTGCGTGCAGAAGAAGAGATCGTCGATCCACCGCCGCCCGCACCGGATACTGCAACCATCAACAAGATCACATTGCCAAAGAGGCTGCCGCACAGCGCTAAAAATAGTATTACCCCGATACACCCCTGCTTGTCTTTTTTCATAAGAGCCTACAACCTGACGCAAGACTCACCCCAACTCAAGTCGGATTTCATGCCATCTACCCGGATCTCACACACTCCGTAGCCAGATCCAGTATCAGCTACTTGAAATTTCGATGATTTTATTTGCCTTCCGCAATTATTTCTGGCATAAGATTTTGCTCCGATTGAGAATTTCTCATCCGGCTCGGTAGCTCAGTTGGTAGAGCAGAGGACTGAAAATCCTCGTGTCGGCGGTTC
>CAYUDZ010000103.1:7005-8192 GCA_964443575.1 uncultured Chthoniobacteraceae bacterium
GAGAAGTGCCTCGCGCTGGTCGCAGCAGATGGCTTGTGATTTATTCGGGCTAAGAGTCATATTTTTATCGGCTTATTTGAGATTGTATTCGGAGCAAAATATGTTCTCGAACTCATACGCCAACGGCGTTTCGTAACACAGCCCAGGGTTGAAACAACCCTGGGATCCGGGAATCAACTCGGTCGACAACCCTGAAAGGGTTGCGCAGTTCGGGTCAAGGTTGCGGTCTCGTCCTACTACACAATCCCTGCAGGATTGATACATTCGGTTGTTTATATCTAAGCGATTTGCCGATGCAAACTAGGGGAAACAACGTATTGAAATCTTTTAATGCAATCTCAGTTTGCACGACACTCTCTACCATTGAACCAGTTAAGCACGATCCGCCCGTCTGACATCGACGATCTTGACTTCTTTGACAGCATGATCTGTCCAATAAGTTTACTGCATATTGACCAACAACTTTGACTTGGATAGGACGTCCAGCTACATCACTTTCAATATAGTCACCCTCCTGGAACGGATCTTTTTCGAGAGAATCCAGGAAAACGCCTATAAGATTCTTTTGGGCACCACGAATTACCTGTAAAGCGGCCATTGCCTCTTTTCTCAGGAACATCGAGTATGAATCCACTACTCTGAATCGGTGACGTTAAATCCGAGTTCTTTTTTTGCGTCCTTCCATGGTATCCAATTTTCAGTGGATCCATCTGACGCGCATTCCTGTATCTCAGACATCAACCCTTCACGCTTCATCCTTAGGGCGGTGAGGAAGGCGGCAAGGCGGTTCTGCTGGTCGGCGGGCAGTCGCTGTAATTCATTTTGTAGATCGGCAATATCCACATAAAAAAAATCGCAGCATTGATACAAGTTGCAAGCTCCAAATTGAAGTCGCTATCATGAGGGGTGCTGGAGCTTCTATCTCTGGGAGCTTCTATCTCTGCCATCCTTTGAACTGACCTTTGGTCTGCAGCAGCACTTCTTCTTGGTCGTTTAACACTTCGAGATCCCCCTCGAAGCTTTCATTGCCGGTGAAAGTGCCGAACCGCTGATCGTATTCTCCGGACAGATACACCGCATTATCCTCGATCAGGAAGAAGGCGATGTCTCCGGCCTGGTAAGGTTCGCCGAGGTACTCGGCTTTCTGCAACCGGGAACTTTTACGGGTTCCTTCGCCCGGACAATAA
>CAYUDZ010000103.1:8292-9400 GCA_964443575.1 uncultured Chthoniobacteraceae bacterium
GCAGTGCAGCCACCGCATCCTATCAAGGTCATTTTCTGCCACTGCTTCATATGTTTGATTCTTCTTACCGATAAGTCGTGACGCTAAAAGAGATCAGCGGCTCTCCAGATCCTCGCCCCGGTCCGCCTTGGCAAGAGTTTCAGTAGTAACGGCATTCGGAACTTTGAGTTCCAACGGAAATTCACCCCTCATCGCGATTTGACGATAGAGCAACCGGATCGCTTCCGCAGGTGTGAGACCTAGCTTATCCAAAACACCTTCTGTCGCTGCTTTGGTCTCTGGATCAATGCGGGCATGGATAACAGCAGATTTACTCATAGTTTTAATGTATCACAGTGCAACACGCAGCAAGGCTTGTTTTTTTCTTCCATTTGAGTTACTGCCTTGGTCAATAGCGCAATATTAAATGAACATTCACCATGCGGCATTTAGTGACCGGGAGGAGATTCGTGCGATCCACCTTAAATCATTTACCAGTGATGAGAATGTGCAGGTGGCCGAGCTGGCCGTCGAACTATTATCGGCACCTGAAGCGATCAACCTGATGGCAACGGTTGACGATTCCGCAGCAGGCCACATCGCCTTCAGCCCGGTCACGCTTAGCGGATCGAACCAACTAGTCGGTTACATTCTCGCCCCGCTGGCAGTCCTGCCGGAATATCAGAAGCGTGGCATCGGTGGTCGGCTAATCGCATCAGGGTTAGAGCAGTTGGCAAAGCAAAAGATCCCCCTGGTTTTTGTTTACGGTGACCCCGATTACTACGGTCGCTTTGGCTTCCGCGCTGAGCTGGCTAAAAATTTCTCCCCGCCCTACCCGCTCAAATTTCCGCATGGCTGGCTGGCGCTGGAACCCGATGGGTCACCGGGCGGTCATGCTGGCGGTGCCATCGAATGTGTCGCCGCTCTATCAAAGCCGGAGCTGTGGTGATCGTGGATGAGGCATGACGCAATTCACCATTTACATTCACCTTGATCGCAGTATTGCTATGCCATGCGGATAATAATCTATGCAGGTATGCTGGCAGCGCTCTGGCTGCAACAGGCAGGCGGGCAATCAGTAGAACGTTTCTACTACGCCTATTATGGTGGCGACGAGGGCGGACTGGCA
>CAYUDZ010000103.1:9410-10272 GCA_964443575.1 uncultured Chthoniobacteraceae bacterium
TGGCAGAGCTGACCATCGATCCCGAAGCCGGTAAGATCGCGCTCCAACGCAAAGTATTTCACTCGCCGGGCAACCCGAAGCTGGAACGGCTGGTACACAGCCCCAATGGCAAATTTTGCGCGCTCAGCAACACGCTGACCGATGCACGCTCGGTCTATATCCTGCAGCCGGGTGAGGCGTATTTTTCTGCGTGGCGCAGCGATTTACCCCAGCGGGCCGACTACCTCACTATCGACAATGAGTTGCTGGTTGCTGTCGGCCACAAAGGTGCGCTCTACCAACTGGAGTTACAGAATCCCGGGGTAATAAAAAAATCTGTTGATGTCCGCAAGCAGGCGCGAGTCAAAGGTGGCGCACTGGGCAAGGCAGTACTCACACCGGATGGCAAAATGCTCGCCTTACTGGTCGATGAAAACGACGATGATGGAGCCAGCGCCGGCGGGCGCATCCTACTCTTTTCCTGGCCGGATTTGAAACTGGTCCACGATATCCAGCTGCCCAAGGATCAGCCGCAACTGCATTACAGCTCGCCGAGCAGTACCCAACGCAACCCGATGCCGGTAGACATCGTCTTCTTTCCACATCACAACACTGTCACCATCCTGCTCGAGCTGTACGGTGCCGTGGCATTCTGTGATTTGGATGGATTGCTCGACGGTAAGCTTAGCAACTACCAGATGCTGCCAACCTCCAAGGCAGAAACCTTAGGTGATGGATTTCCCACCAGCTTGTTTCCAGTGGAAATAGCCGGCAGGCAATATGTTGTAGCCGATAACTCGGGGGGCGGTTATGGGGCGACCCTGTTTGATATTGCAGCGCGCTCACGAGTCGCCTGGCTCGATACCGGTTCCAGTAGCCTCGG